>CAZQQB010000007.1:11049-24014 GCA_964595415.1 uncultured Nitrososphaerota archaeon
AACCCAGACCTATGCCCCGCGCCCTGGAGAACGGTCTCATACGATGCGTGCTTCACGACCATGATATATTCGGATCGCTTGAGGGCTGCTAGGAGGAGGATATCCATGGAGTGCCAGTTCGTCAAGGCTTATTTCCAGCTCAGGGAGTTTCAGGGCGACAAGGAGATCCGCTCCCCCACATTCCTCTACGACCGATTTTTCAACCCTGATTTTGACTCAAAATTCCTCAAGGAGCTAAAAGTGACGGAGGGCGATAGCGATACCATGGCGCGCCCATACTGGGAGGGAGAGGGTGAAAACCCGCTCGACAACTTCATTCTTACGCTTCTATCTGCATCCGACAACCCTGAGGTCTTGGAGGTCATGGGTCACAACCAGCTTCTCTACCTCGCGGACAAGGCCGTCAAGGCAGACATCAAAATCATGAAGGATCTACTGAGATCGGTCGCGGAATTGGAGCTCGGTCCCCTCTCAAGAAAGTACAAGCTCTTCATGATAGCAAGGAGGTTCAGGGATATAAGGTCTGAGATCGAGAGATCTAGAGTAAGATCGAGTTCAAGTTTAAGTTCAAGGGATGGTGGAGGCGGTAGAGTTGGAGGTCTTTGATAATGTTGACGGCGAGTTTGAAGGAAGACTTAAGAGCTGCAGGATGGCTTACAGGACCGTGAGGGTCTCAGGGGAAGACCTGACCCTTAGCACCGGAGAAGCTATGGTGGAGGCCAAGTTCTCTCTGAGGGTTCTCGACAGGCTACATGAGCCGGCCTACATCGGCATAAGGAGGAGGACATCAAAAGGCGATACTTTTTTGGTTTACCAGACGACAGGTGTTAGCCCGGTCCACTTCCAGATGCTGGGGATGGGAATAAGCGTCCCAAAGGTGATCAGGAGGGAGTTCCTTGAGACCATAGACCGCGGATGGGGGGCTAGCGAAGAGACATGGATCGATATCTTGGCGGTGCCGACAGGGTACCGCATGGACATTGTTGATGGAGCCCCACGCTTCGAAAGGTCAAGCCTCACCCCACTCGTCGGCGGGGAGGGGAAGGTACTCTCAAGGGAGTCTGTGAGGGCATTCCTCTGCATAGAAAGAGGCGCCGAGGTTGGGGAGATAAAGGGCTTCGGCATACCTCTGACCGTAAAGATAGATGAGGTAGTGAAGTACCACGCCGGTCTCTTTGGATTCACCGGCTGCGGGAAATCTAACCTGACATCCTATCTCATCAGACAGATGCTCTATTCTGTGAAGGATATTTCGGTCGTCATCTTCGACGTATCTGGGGAGTACCTCGTCCACCTGTTGGATCTGAAGCCTGAGTTCATCTCCACGGAGGACTTTGACTCTGCGGAGAAGATCTTGGACGCCCAAACCGTCCCCGAGAGGCTTGAGGGCATGAAAGAAGTTATGAAAGTCGCCGTGAATTCCTTGCTGAATTCAGGCATGGTGGAGCGCCTATCCCTCAAGGAGGGCGAAACCGACTTCTCGCTATCAGACCTCTACGGGTTCTTCGAGTCCCTGATTGAGGAGGGCAAGGATCCGGAGCAGGCGAGGATCGCACTGAGGCGCCTCGACAACTTCTCAAAGAGCAGGGGGTATCCACGCGAGAAACCACTCAAGGAGATTGCCAAAGACGAAGAGGCACTGAACGAGCTTTTCAATATAATTAACGAATTCAAGTCGATGGTCCACGGTATGGGTGCAACTCTGAAGCGCCTCGGCGCCGTTGAGAAGTTCATCACGGATCGATCCCTCGATCTGAAGGAGGGGAGCACCGAATACTTGCCAGAAGATCTTGCCCTGAGAGCCGCCTCTGAGAGCGAAGCCAGGAGGGTTGTTTCAAGGTTCATCAGGAAATTACTGCAGCTGAAGAAGATAAAGGGCTACAAGAGGACTGTCCTGAGCGTGCTGGACGAGGCCCAGGAGTTCATACCCCAGAAGACCTTTGCGTCTGATGCCACCGAGGAATCAAACAAGGCAGTGGAGGCCCTCCTCAGGCAAGGGAGGAAGTACCGAGCAAACTGCTGGATATGCAGCCAAAGGGTTGCCCACCTGAACACAAACGCCCTGCAGCAGCTTCACAGTTACTTTGTGAGCACACTGCCGAGGTCCTACGATAGATATGTGATCGCCGAGGCTTTCGGTCTGAGCTACGACCTCGTGGATGCCACGACATCACTCGAGACCGGAGAGTGGCTCTTCGTCTCCTATAAGGCGACAAAGCAGAAGAGCGTCCCAGTTTTCATCAAGGCGCCGAATAATGAAGATGTCCTGATAGTGGCTCTATCCAAAAACCCATAAATCGGTTTTTCCCTTTTCCATTATTCTTTTTTACTGTTTTTACGTAAAAATTTTTTTATCTTCTGATTTACATTTTTTTCCACTATAATCGGGGTTAAAAGGCAGATATACCTAATGGATCCTTTATAAGGGATGAATGCCAATGGTCTCACATAATTTTGGGTGGGTTGAGTATGGAATGTGACATGTGTGGCACGGAGGGTGATGTCCTAAGGTGCCCTTACTGCACAAAATACTTCTGCTTATTTCACATACAGCCAGAGACGCACAACTGCGAAGGCGTTACGCTAGATCAATGAGCTCTGGATCTCGTCACTCTAGTCACTGAAACTCGGTTTTAATTTAGTCTAACCTAATCTTAATCTTAATCTTCCTTTTTATGTACAAAAACTTGGGACTGTCTTCCCTTTATCTTGAATGGCGGATCGTAGTCTGGCAACTCAGGGCACCCTCTCTCGTAGTGACACGAGATCGTCCTCCCGTTGAGCTTGTCCCAGCAATCTTCTGGAATGACTTTGAAGTACTCCCTGAGTTCCCTCCTCTCGTAAGAGCCCGAGCTTCCCTTGGTCTTCTTCGATAGGAACTTGAACGCGAGCACGATCCTCCTCTGGGGATAACGCTTGAAGCCGTTGATCAGGAATATGTCCCTGGCTATCTGGTCCCAATCTATGTATAGATGGTCCTTCGCCCCAGCTTTCGCCTCTATAACATCAAGCTCGCCTGTGCCATCGTTAGTTGCGATCACATCAGGGAGGTACGCGCTATTCCCTCCAGTCCGGTATGACCACCAACCCGCCGCCCTGTACCTCTTTACAAGATCCCGCTCAAAGCTCTGCCCTCGGCTCTTCCTTATTCTTGAGACCATTACCCTGTCAATCACCATTAGAAACTTGGCCCCTCATTTTATCCTTTAAGATGAAGATCCCAATTATAGTCTTTGCGTCCTCTATCTCGTTCTCCCTTATCATCCTTAGAACTTCATCAAGTGGGATCATTTGTATCTTTATTGTCTCATCCTCTTCCGGGCTGTACTTTGCTCTTTTGAGCCCCTTCGCAAGGAAGATGTGGATCACCTCTGTGCTGTATCCCACGGCTACATAGAAGTGGATGAGCTCTTCGAAGGTCTCTGCGGAGTACCCGGTCTCTTCCGCTAACTCCCTCCTCGCGCATTCTATGGGAGTCTCACCCTCCTCGATAGTCCCAGCAGGGATCTCCCACATGAACTTGCCCGCTGCGTGCCTGTACTGTCGCTCCATCAGGATTTCATCACCGTCGACTCCGAGTATCGCGACAGCCCCCCTGTGCAGCACGATCTCCCTCTTTACCATCCGACCGCTAGGGAGCAGCACCTCGTCAACCCTGACTTTTATGAGCTTGCCAGAGAAAGCCAGCTCGCTACGAACGACCCTCTCGGCTCCGTCCAAAGCCCTCACCGGGCTCTCGACCTAATCATGGGCTCTAGGAGCGTCCACATCCACTCCACGAACTCCCTCGGGCTCTTTGTCTGAAGCAGGATCTCTCCGGGACCGTTTATCCTGGTGACCAAGCCTTCTCCGCTGAGGATCGTCTCCTTGAGACCGCCAAACTTCTCAACTCTGTAACTGCACGTATTGCTGAACGCAACGAGGTGGAAGTTGTCCACGACAAGGCTCTCCCCTTCTCTGAGCATATGTCGATCGATCGCCCCGAAGGTGTTAATGAACAGGTCACCAACTCCCTTGGTCTTCATCATAAATAGCCCCTGACCGAAAAGCCCCTTTGTGAAGCCTTCCCACTTTACGTCCAAGTCTATTGTGGGCGATGAAGCCACGTACGACTCCCTCCTCAGTATATAACCGGTCTCGTTCCTCAGCGTTAGTCGCTCTATGTCTCCCAATGGTGCTGATACAAATCCAATCTCTCCTGGACCGTTGACCGCCGTGTAATCATTCACCCAGAAGGACTGCCCCCCTAGGAACTTCAGCCCTAGGGATCCAAATAAACCCTCCCTAGCCCTAGTCTTTACGGATATGTTAGGAGTCATGTAGGTCATGGCTCCAGACTCCCCAACAATGGTCTCGCCTTGGCCCAGTTTTATAACAACCATAGAATAGGACGGCCTGAACTTTATCTCGTATTCCATAAAAACACCAAGGAAGATTATATCGCGGGTTGTTAATAAAGAGCATGCTGGACAATCCACTTTTGGGTAAGGCTAGCCAACAATCCACATTTAAAGCCTTAAGATACATCAATTTAAAACCATTCTTGTGTTTTTAAGTCGAGTCTAACAAAAAATCCTAGATATGACGAGTTTCCCGATAAACAGGTTTTTAACTAAGTTTTAAAAATAAAAAAAATAATTAATGGTTAATGTCGTCGCATAGTAAAGTTTTTATTTTTCCCTCATAATTTGTTTCAGTATGAAAAATCCTATAAGGACTAGCATTGCCCTAAACGAGGAAACATTGCGCATACTCGAGAAGCTCAGGGAGCCGAACGTCTCACAGAGCGACATGGTGAGGAGGGCGATCAAGTTTTACTACGCATTCAGGGGGTTCGGCGAGGCTGATCTAGAGAGGCTGAAGACGCACGCAGAGATGCTGACAGGCGGGGAACACATCATAGTCGACCTAGATCATCTTGTTACGATGCTCCGGATAATCGAGGGCACTCCACAGAGGGAGAAGTTCTGGGAGGAGCACAGGCGCATAGCCAGGTACCATGCTGAGCAGTTCAAGTACCTCGAAATTGAAAAGATCCTTAAGAGGCTTGAGGCTTGCAACTTCTTCAGGCTCGTCAAACTTGAAGACGAGTATATACTCATATTCGGAAATGAAGAGATAAAGAGGTTCATAAGCGTCTTCCTTCAGGAGGTTTTCGACATCCTGACCATGAACGCACAGTTGAAGGAGGAGCTCACAAAGATTAGGGTCGCTCTCATTAAGTGAAGCGTCCTTTTTTGTACTCTGCGTTGCACTATAGTATTCATGCGCTATATATTAACCTAAGAACTACGCCTAAATCTACAAATACGCTTAAAGCATCATGTGATTTTTCTGACTTGGTTTTTATCGACAACATCAAATTCTGCGAAGTGAAAAGCAATTAGCGAATTAAAATTGTGTAAATCCCTCGTAAAATTGGAGCCTCAGGGCCACGCTTCGACTAGGATCTCCGTTTCCTCGTTGAGATTATGCTTATAACGTCTCTATCGTGCAGCTGGTAGTCCTTTGGTAGTCTTATCCCCGTGACAGCGTCTATTGCGTAGAGGAAGCCATCTGCCAGCTCCGAGTGAATCTCCTTGGCGAGATCGAGCGGGGTGGAGCCTTGGGGGAGCATGAACGCGTCTGGCAGTACGTTGCCACGTTTGTCGGAGTAACGCTTTGCGTCCTCCACGGGGTAGACGACGTTCATCATCAGAAGCTTGAAGACCGCTATGGACAATGCTTGGTCGACGCCTGTCCTGAGCCACTTGTCAAAGATCCTTGACTGGACGTAGTTTATAGCCCACTTCTGCTTCGGAGTAAGCTTGCTATCGTCCTTGACCTTGAATCCTTCCTCGCCTGGAACATAAGAGATTGCCCCCGCCTTCTCAGCCCTCCTTAGCATCAGCTCCACATCCGCGGAGCAAGGCACAACGAACCGCTCGCCGAAGGTCTCCTGCAGTCCTTTGAAGTTCTTCTCAGCCACTGGGAGGTCCATCTTGTTAGCGATTATAAGGGTTGGTTTGGAGATGTACCTTATCTCGGTGGCAAAAGCCTTGAAGTCCTCGTCATCCCAGTCCTCGAAAGGCATGCCCGTGAGCTTAGCCCTCTGCAGCGCCTCTTTGACGTGCCACTCCTTAACCTTAATTCCTGCCATGACATCGGTCAAAGCCCTGTGGAGCTCAATACCTTTGCCCTGCATTAGGCGGTGGACCTGCTCGGCGTTCTCTATCAGGTTTTTCATGTACCACCTGATGAGCTCCTCCTCGATGTCGTAGTAGTCCGCAAGCGGAGATCCCATACCCGGCTCGCAGATCTCGCCCTTTGCGTTTATGGAGCCGGAGGCGTCTACCACATGTAGTAGGACATCGGACTGGGCAGCCACCGAGAGAAATTGAATACCTAAACCAGCGCCAGCCCATGCGCCCTTTATCAGTCCGGGAAGGTCCACAATTTCGACTGGTATAAACCTCCAACCGTTGATGCAGGCCGAGTTCTTGGGACTGTCGTTCACGCCTAGTTCCCTGCAGACGCAGGGGGTCTTGACGTAGCCGACGCCTATGTTGGGCGCCTTTGTTGTGAACGGATAGTTTGAGATCTCGGCGTTCAGCATCGTCACGGCGTTGAAGAATGTGGTCTTACCGGTGTTCGTTTTTCCAATTATGCCAATCCTTAACATTGGACACCATCATGTTATAAACCGTAGGTCACAGTATAAATCTCTTTAGTGCAGCTTGGTAGGCGGGTTTTATTGGTCAGATTTTTAGGTCAATGAAATTACCATTGATGGGTTTTTGGTTGAGGCACCTTTGCCTTTAATATACTTATGGTTTATCCATAACGTGGATTAAAAAGCAATGAGACAAAATTAAATCTAGGCAGGCGACGGGATGAGAAAAGTCGTATTTTTGCAAAGTTTTTGTCAAATTTTTATCGAACTTTAGCAAAAAAATTATTTTACTTTTTCAAAGTAAATATGTTTATATAGGATGATGTGGTTGTTACTACTTGCGGAAAAAGGAGGAAAAATTTTGAAAAATTTTGGAAAAGTAGTTAGTATGCTAATGCTTGCAACGATAATGTTTTCTGTGCTATCCGTAACACCTTTAGTTGTTTCACCTAAACCCTCGGCTGACTTGGATCAGATGGCAAACGGCAAATATGATGACCCTAAAAGTCCAGGCGAATGGATTAATGGCAATCTTAACCCCCAGAACTCTCACTTTGTCGAAGGATACTCCGTTCCTTATCGCGTCAGAATGCAAGACCTACCAATAAACACGACAATTTGGCTAACAATTGGTTATGATGTGAAACATAGCGGCAAAAATGCAATTGACTATCTCACAAGTTATAATCGCTTGACCAGCACATTAGCACCACATAACGATGTTTACGGTCACGGCCCAGAAATTGTCGATCCATTAATGGGCGTGACTGGTGTAGATCTCTCTTGGAATGGCACTTATGTTATTCCATGTCCAGGCGACCCGTCAAAGCAACCTGGTTTAAGCTACACTTGGCTGGTAGGAAACGAAACACTTGATGCGGTAAAGATGACCCTATTTGGTGGCACAATCACTAATATTTCATACCTATCCCTAGGTGATCTGACTGCGTCCACTAGCGAAGCCATAATAAATGTTACTTTCATCGTAAATAGCAGTACTGCTGTTCTTGCTTGGGGAGGTCATATTGCGAGTAGGGTTGACTGGGGATACGATGCTAGTGGGGCTCCCAATTCAGCCGGAGGGATCTCTGGCTCACCCTATCACATGCGAATAAAAGACTGGAATTTGGGCAACCTAGGAAACCAGGATCGTTCATTAAAATCTGCAGCAATTTGGGCTCCTCCTGGCACTATAAACGGTTATAAATGGGAAGATCTTAACGGCAACGGTGCTTGGGAAGCAGGCGAGCCTGCCCTTGCGGGATGGAATATAACACTCAGCGGACCAATTAACTCGTGGACATTGACCGATGAGTATGGCTACTACGAGTTCACAGGCTTGACAGATGGTACATACACAATCAGCGAAAAACCTCAGGCTGGATGGACTCAAACATGGCCAAGAAACGACTCTTACGTCGTCACTGTAACATCGGGCTCGCTTATTGAAAATTTGAACTTCGGCAACTTTAAGAACGTCAACATAACCGTGTGCAAGCTCGAGGATATGACAGGCAACGGCTCAAGTGCCGACGACAATCCAATAGAAGAATGGACAGTCATGCTCTTCAAGGACGGCGTGCAATACGGCAGCAATCAAACAACAGGCTCAGATGGCTGCTACACATGGACGAACCTAGGCCCAGGCAGCTACAACGTCTCAGAGGTCGTACCAGCAGGATGGACACCAACCAGCGCTACATTCCATGACTTCGGCACAGTGACGAGTGGTGGTAATTACTCGTTCACATTCACCAACTTTAAGCTCGGAAAGATCAGCGGCTACAAGTGGAACGATCTTAACGGCAACGGTGCTTGGGAAGCAGGCGAGCCTGCCCTTGCGGGATGGACGATACAACTTAATAAAGGAGGCTTACTAGTAGCTCAAACAACGACCAACGGATCTGGCTACTACGAGTTCACTGACCTAATGGCAGGTAACTACAGCGTGGGCGAAGTTCTACAGGTGGGATGGACTCAGACATACCCTGCCCCACCAGGAAACCACTCAGTCACTATAATATCTGGCGCGGTAATTACGGACAAGAATTTCGGTAACAAAGAAGTTATAAGATTCCTGAAAATCTTCGTAGATTCGGGTAGCCTTAATGGCTATACCAAGCCGACAATAGTAAACGATACTTTCTCAATAGCTTTTGGAACAAAGACAGGACCTGCGATATGGTGGATTGTGAATTATACAGTTGAAAACAAGGACACAGAAGGACACTACTACATACTCTGGGACAAATGGGGCGCAAACCTGCTCATTCTCAACTCTACACCGACTACCTTCAATACTAAATCTAAATCGTTAACTCTCTCCAATGGAAAGTCCTTCATAATAGATTATTCCGGGTATTCAGGATATCTCGGTAATGGGAACTTCAGCGCAAACGCCACTAAAGGGAAAGCCTATGTGACATTGCACTCAGGAGATCTACAGGAAGGAACTAACCCAGGCAAAGGCACAGGCACTAAAAATGATGGAAAAGCCTACGATGCGGATGTGAGATGGGAGATAGGCTGGTTAAACCCTGGTGAAACAGCGTACTTCACAGTAGTTTTGGCCCCAGGAATGAATCCAGGAGGGCAGTTACAATTCTCGAGTACAGGTAACTTCACAATAAATACAGGACCTAGAGTAAGAGCCTACGCAACTGATACTTATGGAAACAACGACTTCTTATACTCTTGGACTTTCACAAACCAACTAACGGTCTGGGTAAGACCGAATTATTACTAAAAACCCAACACTCCACTTTTTTTATTTTTAAAATAAAGGCAAAAATTTCATTTTAGAACTGCTCAAGTAATGCCGATAAACATCTCCACTTGCCTCAAATGACCTCTATAAATTTATATTCCAACACTCTATTTATCAACAAGCCCTATGAAGCAAGTTCAATGTTTCTAGTTAATTAGGGTGAGATAATTGAGGGTTGAAAAATTAACAGGTCACGACTTTGAAAGGAAAAACAGAAATTTTGCAATCCTCCCCGTGGGAAGCATCGAAAGGCACGGAGACCATCTTCCCATAGGTACCGACACATTCATACCCCAATTTATATCCGAAAAGGCAGCAGAAGCCCTAAACTGCATAATCCTCCCGCCAGTCTGGTACGGATCCTGCAAAGCCATGCGGAACTTTGTAGGCACCTTCGACATCCCAGATGAAATTTTGCACAAGTACCTTAAATCCATAATGATTGAGGCGCACAGAAACGGCATAGAACTTTTAGTCGTCATCAATGGTCATGGCGGCAACTCCGTACCCATAGCGATGGCAGCAAGGGAGGCTACCCGCGAGACCGACCTTTCGGTCTTGGTGGTGGATTGGTGGAAGGATCTTGGTCTTGAGGCTCTGACTAAGTTTACATCAACGGGTCACGCCGGCGAGGATGAAACGAGCGCCATGCTTGTGGTTGACAGTGAGCTTGTAAAAATGGATCTTACGAGATCTCACCCAGTTCAATATCCCTCGTTCAAGCTTTACTCGAAGCGGCTGGACGAGCGCCTGTACGGAATTGCCCTCACCGGGGACGCCACAAAGGCTGACAAGGAAAAAGGCGAGTACCTACTGAACGCCGTAGTGAACGACCTCATTAAATTGATTGAGGAGGCAAGGCGCTTGATTAGCCTTCAAAATTAAGGGAGGTGATTTTGTGAAGGCGATCTTTAGAGAGCTCCGCATAAACACGGCAAAGAGGAGAGAGCTTATCGACATAACCCAGGATATCTGCAAGACTGTTCAGGAGAGCGGTGTTGAGGACGGAATCTGTTTGGTTTACTCCATGCACTCAACGAGCGCGATAATAATAAATGAACCGGAGCGGGGTTTGATGGAGGACATACTGACAAAAATAGAGGAGGACTTCCCCCGTGGAAGGGATTGGCTCCACAATAGGATCGACGACAACGCAGACTCGCATTGCGCTGGAGCCTTCTTGGGACCTTCACAGGTCATCCCCGTGAAGGGTGGATCACCTTGCCTTGGGACCTGGCAGAGTGTATTCTTCTTAGAACTGGACGGTCCGAGGAGCGGGCGGCGCGTCATTTTAGAAGTATTGGGAGAATGAGCCCCCTGAATCACTGAACCTTTATCTCCTTCTAGCAGAACCTCTGCTTATAAAACTTCAATATTGAAACAACTTCGAAAACAGCTCTTCATGTGTCGTTCACGACTCAGCACGATGGAAAGCTGTGCCTCTCAGCCCACTCACACTCTCTTATGATGCGCCTTATCGCGCCCCTCGGCTTTGAATTCACCTTGCAGGAATCCAAGTTTCTCCCCCGCATTTCTTTCAAGTAATTTGTCTCACGAAATGATCCACAATGCAATATAAAAGCATTCTCTTCAGCCTCTTTCCGAGGATTATTAATGTTCTTAAACATTATGCCAGAAAAACTGAAAATATGAATGGAAAATCCTGCTGAAAAGCTATATTTGTTATCGCAGCAATAAAGGTGAGATGTGCATTCGTATGAATGACTGCTACAATAAATACAACAATAAAACGACAAAAACTACAACTACAAGAACAACAACAATTATAACAATAAATCCGTCGCCTATTACTTCGCCTTGGTTCTTATCGCAGGATTAGCTTACGCCCCGTTGGTCCTTTCTTCCTATAAAATGTTACCGCCAGAGTATGTGTTCCCATTTATGATATTGGGCGGCGCCTCCCCAACACTTGCTGCTTTCATATAGCCATGATTGAGTTCGGGAAGGGGGACACGGATTACCTCTTCGGTCAGTTCTCCTAAAAGGACTTTCAAAAGCGGTGGCTTATCATTTCGGCTCTCCTACAATGACTCTTTCAACCTCTGCAACCCTTTTTTGGATCGCATCTGGGGGCGCTTTCTCCTTCGAAATTATGAAATCGATGGAGTTTTTCTCCATACTCTTTTACAACTTTCTTGTCAACATGTGGGAGGAGATAGGTTGGAGGGGCTACACCCTCCCGGCGCTCCAGAGTAGATATAGCACCCTACTCTCGAGCCTGATCGTTTGCGCTTTTTAGGTATTGTGGCACACTCCGCACTTTTTCGGCCAGGGAGAGCGCCATGGCAGTTAACTACCATAACTTTTTCCTTCTTCTTTATTCTTATTCTTATTCTCTCAATATCTTACACATGGCTCTACAACTCCTAACGGAAGCCCCCTCATCGTGTCGCTATAACACGCATCAACAAATTCGGCTAATATCGCCCCATGTTTCGAGCTTGGCGCATCTTACCAAGTTTTTCCCTTCTATTTTCTCGTCGTACTAGCCTTATCTTTGACTATCGTCCTCACGTTAAAGCCGGATAAGTTGAGCAGCTCGGGCAGGAAGAAGGTTCTATCATTCAGTTAAAGGTGACGGCAAAGTTTGGGACTGGAAAAATACTATAAATACTGCCCTTATTGTATTTTTATCTTCAGCGATGGCATTTACATTATAGTAAAAAATCAACGTAGTTGATCCGTAACTCAGTTTTTGTCGCACTCACAGTTGTGCTTTTAAAAGAGTTTAACTATCTCAAGAATGCCAGCTGTTCATATGAGCTTCGCGGCTATCCTGACGGCCACGATCGGGTGTAACATGAGCTTCGCTGCCACCCTCTTCACGTCGAGACCGTTCGCTAGCTCTATGATGTCGTCTCCGCTGAGGAGCTCCCCGAGCGTGTTGAGGTCACTATCCGGGAGGCTCTCTATCACCCTAAGGACCTTAAGACTCTTAGAGATCCTGGAACCCCACGGCTCGCTGTACCTGTGGGGGTATTCCTTTAAAAATGAGATGTCTTCTGCCTCTAGAGCCTCAGCCACGACCTCTCCAGCAATGCTACCCGCAGCCATGCAACTCCTTATCCCTCCGCCTGTAATCGGTATAACCTGTCCTGCAGCATCACCACAAAGTACAACGTTTCCCTTGACTACCTCGGGGATCTGCCCGCCTACGGGCACCCCCCCTCCTCCTTCCTTAATGACCTTGGCTCCACCAAAGAACTCAGAGTGCCTCTTGATGAACCGGTCGAGGTAAGGCTTTGCTGTCCTGCCCCTTACGCCTATCCCAACATTAGCCATGTAATCGTTCTTGGCAAAGACCCACACGTACCCTAACGGGGCAACTTCATTCCCCATGTAGACCCTTATCATGTCACTCTCGGGTATGTTGCAATTAACCATCACGTACTGTATGGTGGGTATTATTTCGTAGCTGTCCAGATCGAAGCCGCAGCTCCTCGCCACCACTGAGCCAACGCCGTCAGCGCCTACCAGGCATTTGAAGTTGACTACTTGGCTCTCGCCTTTTTTCTCATATAACAA
>CAZQQB010000007.1:24024-25972 GCA_964595415.1 uncultured Nitrososphaerota archaeon
TTGCCTGACCATTTTCAATCTTTATGCCCTTGACCTCGCTCCGCATCTGTATCTTGCAGCCAGCAGAGACAGCCTTGCTTGCCAAAGCGTAAAGGAATAGTGGCTTGTTCAGAATGTACCCTTTGTAGTTCCCGCCCGAAATCTTGACTACCTTACTCTCGTCTGGGGGGAATACGTAAGCCCCGTTTATAACGTTGGAAGTAAGGGAAGGCGATGGTGGTATCTCGGCGGTCTCGAAGGCGGACGCGGAAACAGCCTCGGCGCAAGCCCTTACCCCAAGGTCCTTCTCTTTCTCAAGGATGAGTACCGAGAACCCCTTCTTGGCTATCTTCCTAGCCGCCATAAGACCTGCAGGACCCGCGCCAACAACAACAGCATCGTACTCCATCAAAATCCCTCACAGATGGCTAAAGACTTTAGGACCTATAAAAAAGTAATCTTAAACTCATAAAATGACATGCAACTAATATTATGCTCTTGCCCACACTCAAACTATACCTACACTCATGCCCATACCATAAACCATCGATTACGATCCTCCAGATAAGCCATAAACTATAAGCATTTATGGTACCCACTAAATCTATCAGATCAGGTAATCAAATTGGTAGACTCTTTCAGCGGTATAGGTAAAAGGGTACGTCTCGGCAGGATTTTGAAGAGCGGTCGGGCGGTAATATTCGCGTTTGATCACGGCTTCGAGCATGGTCCATCGGACTTTCCAGAAGGGAGAGAGTCCCCAAGGACAATAATGGAGCTCGCGACAGAAGCCGGCTTCGACGCTGTAATAACCACGAAGGGCGTAGCTAGGGCGACCCAGGACCTCTGGGCTGGCAAGGTGCCGCTGATACTAAAGGTCACTGGGAAGGCATCGATCAGGCCTTCCGAGCAACAGTTCCTTCAGTATCCCATCGGGAGCGTCGAGGAGGCTGTTGCGATGGGTGCAGACGGGGTTGCAGCCACTGTATACTGGGGCTCGCCGCAAGAGGAAGCTATGGCCGAGCACGCCTCCTACCTTGTGGCAGCATGCGACAGAGCTGGCATGCCAATAATGATTTTGTCCTACCCGCGTGGACCGGGCATGAGCGACTGGTACAACCCCGATGTTGTCAAGTATGCATGCAGAGCGAGCGCTGAGCTGGGCGCCGACATGATAAAGACCTACTACACCGGCTCCACTGAGACGTTCAAGAAGGTGGTCAAGGTCTCCCCTGTCCCTGTACTTATGAGCGGCGGGTCCATAGCCAAGGAGAAGATCGACTTCCTGAGGATTGTCGAGAACATAATGGCTGCGGGCGGGGCTGGAGTCGTCGTGGGCAGGAACATCTTCCAGAGTCCGAACTTCGTGGGCATCGCAAGGGCCGTGATATCCATTGTGCACAAAGGGGTCAAGGCTGAGGACGCCCTGCGCCTTGCAAGGGAATGATCTAGGATGGTCGCCAAGATACTTTCTGTTGGGCACATACTCATCGACATCAAGGTGCGCGTTAAGGAGTTCAGCGACAAGGACGGCCTCAGTCCGATCAAGGAAGTCAGGCACGGTGTTGGTGGCTCGGCAGCAAATGTTGCAATTGGGACGAAGCGGCTTGGGGGAGAGGAAGGTCTGTTAGGCAAGGTTGGGATGGATGCCTTCGGCAGGATGGCTCTCGACGAGCTAATTAAGGAAAAAGTTTCCTTGGAATGGGTCAAGATCGACCCGAGGAGCGAGACTGGATTTACGATTGTGATTATAAACAAGGACGGAGACCTTGCAATGTACGGCATAAAGGGCGCATCAGAGGCGCTTACCCCTGAAGAAGTCTCTACGGTAAGGGTTAAAGACTATGACTTTGTTCATATAGCGAGCCTGAGGGTCGACTCCTCTCTGGTGGTAGCGAAGCTCGCAAAAGAGGCCGGCGCCCTAGTTACTTTTGACCCTGGCAGGGAACTCGTTAGCAAGGGTCTTGGG
>CAZQQB010000007.1:25982-26784 GCA_964595415.1 uncultured Nitrososphaerota archaeon
TACCTCTTGCCCATACTCCCACACACCGACATCTTGCTTGTGAATTTGAAGGAGGCAAAGCTCCTCACGGGCTGCGATGTTTTCGAGAAAGCTGCGGCTGCACTCGCGAGGTCTGGGGCTAAGGGCATAATGATCAAGCTCGGTGGCGAGGGCGTATATTACAAAATGGATGGCAGAGAGGACAAGGTGCCATCATTCACAGTTAAGACGATCGACACAACGGGCGCGGGCGACGCATTTGTATCTGGGCTTCTCACAATGATGGGCGAGGGGGCTGAGATCGCCGATGCCATAAGGTTTGGAAACGCCGTCGCAGCAATGAAGGTCACGAAACTTGGGTCCCACGAGATCCCCCTGAGAAAGGATGTCGAGGAGTTCCTTTCAAAGTGGAAATAAATGCTACCATCGTCGAAAATTCTGTAGAGGTTAAATATCGCATATTAATGTTGAAACTAAACTTCATTTTACCCTGATATGTGGTCCAAATCTTGAAGCTCGCTTCGAATTCGCCACCAAATATCAGTCCTTTGAAAAAGCCCAAGACTAGCCTACCTCGCCTCGAGGATCCCCTTTATCCTGCTGTGGAGAATGCAGATTACGAAAATTGTAAGGATGCGATCATTAAGAGGACCATGGCCTTGATCTCCTTGGTCTCGAAGCAGCCCACACAGACCGCAGAGTATGGGTAATGCCACATTCTCGGCGATAATGTCCTCTTTATCCACGAGTTGGGTCAACAACCCCTGACGCTGGTCCAACGAGTAGTCCCGCCAGCGTATGCAGCGACTGGTGCGCCCCCCAA
>CAZQQB010000007.1:26794-31986 GCA_964595415.1 uncultured Nitrososphaerota archaeon
CGCTGACAGAGTCAAAGCGGAGTATCGCGGCAAAACTTGATTTTGTACACGCCCATGGCTTGAGATAAACAAACTTTTTTGGGAATAACTGATTGAGATGAGAGCACCATGAGAATTTGCGATTTCTATGGCTTATTTTAAAGGATGTCTATCTTTGGCTTTACCTCAACCCCAACGAGCTCTCCAAGGTTCGTTGCGAGCTTCGCCAAAAGCTCCTCCTCGGTCAGAGAAAATATGCTCAGCCATGCCTCTATCTGTTTCTCCACGGGCACGACTTCTATACCCTCCTCTCTCAGTATGGTCATTTCGTCTGGGGAGCGCTCGTAGTTCCACCTCGGCAGCACGAACTTCTTCAGCTTAATTCTCCTTGTCTGAACAGCTGCAATGATCTTCCCCGAGCCACGCCACCCCATGCCCCCTACAGGTCCCACGTTGCCCTTTATGTCACCCTTCCCGCTCATCACGACGTCGGGTCTGCCCTCTATTCTGGCAAGCTCGGATATCGCTGCCACACTCAATGCCAAACCAAGGCTCGGTCCGCTGACCCCCATGCCCGCAACGCCCTCGAGCGGACTTATCACTTGGAATGTAAAGTCGTAGTTCGATATGTCCAAACTTAGCTTTTCGTAGACGTACCTCTTTACGAACTCGACGATGTTTGTGGCGCTCTCCAAGACACTTACATCCTCAACCGGCGTGACAGCACCAACGAATGCAGCCTTTGCGGCTCCTGTCACCATCACCTTCCCACTGCCCCTTGGCTTCGATGAACACTCCACTATTAGTATCAGCCCCCTCCTCCCCTGCGGATCCGTCGCGAGCCCGAGCGAGACTCCAGGATCCAACCTCTCGTAGACCATGCTCTCCTGGGCGTCCATAACCTCCCTCTCTATCTCGCCCTCGAGCTGTTCGGCAGCCTTCTCGAAGTGGTATAGCCTTATCTTGTAGTTCTCAGGGGTGACCTCCTTAATGGCAGCTTGGTTCATGGTCCCGAGGACTGTCTGGAGGCGGCTTAAGTCCTCCTTGTAGAGGTTGTTTATCTCTGCCAGCCTCTCTTGGCTTTGAGCCTTTGCGATCTCGAGTGCAACGTTGACCTCCTGTGACCTCAGCCTATTCGCCTCCTTAATGATCTCCGCGACGACCCTCGGGGAGACAGCCCTGTACTTCTTCAGTATTGTCATGACCCTCTCCGGATTGACCTCTGGGTGGACATGTGCGCTGTAGTGCCTCATATGTACCTTCAACACATCCAGACGCTCAGCATCAGTCCTAGGCAGGGGTATCTCGACTACGTAAGGCTCGAACCTGTTTATTATCGCCTCGTCGATCATCTCCAGGCGGTTCGTTGCTGCTATGACTATTACATTCTCCAGCGGCTGTAGGCCGTCTAGCTCCGTCAGTATTTGGGCCGTCAGCCTGTCGCTGACGGGGTCTCCCTTCCTCTTCCCCGCGATGACGTCAAACTCGTCGAAGAATATTATGCTTGGGGCGTACCTCCTCGCGAGCCCGAAGAGGTCGCGAATGTTCTTCTCCGGCTCCCCAACCCACTTTGCGTTTATGAGCAGCTGGGCGGCCGGTATGTAGAAGAAGGCCGCGTCGTTCTCCTTCGCTATCGCCTTTGACAGGTAGGTCTTGCCGCAACCAGGTTCGCCCCAGAGGAGAAAGCCCTTCGGCGGTACCCAACTGAGCTTACTCGCGAGCTCCGTTGAGAGGCTCAGCGATATTATCTTGAACAACTTCTCCTTTATTCCGAACAGCCCGCCGATATCCTTGTAGCTCACGGCAGGCTTTATCTTGAGGACCGAGGACATGACCTCGTCGCTCTTCTCCTGCTCCGTGTAACCCCTCAGCTCCCTCGCCGCTATCTTGAAGTCATCAATTGTCACCAGGTACTTTATCTCTTCGGGCGTGAAGCGCTTGCCCGTGACCCTCCTGAAGAACCGCTCCCTCAGCGGCTCTATCTTCCTACTCCTCACCTTGTTGCAGGCATCTATGATGTCGAACGGCGTGAGCTGGGTCTGTCTGTAGGTGCTAACGGCCCTTTCAAGGACGGTGAGGACCTCCTTTGGGGAGAGGTGCGTCCAGCCAAACTTCTGAAGCTCCGCATTTAGGACCGCCAGGAGCATATCCCTGGTGATGTTCAGGTCCAGATCGAGTATCTGCGCCCTTCTCCTTATGTCCTCCCTTATGCCCTCGAACCTGTTAGTCGCAGCTATCACGATCGTCCGCTGCGAGGTGTTCAGTATCCTGTTGATGTGCTCTACGAAGGCATCCTGTACCCGCATGTCCTCCCTGTCCGTGGAGTACATGGACCGCTCCACGCGTAGACCTATTGACTGGAACTCGTCAAAGAAAATGATGCTCGGGACATCCTTCGCCCGCCTGAATATGTAGGACATGTTCAGGACGGATTGACCGTAAAGTGGATTGAATATGTCGTTTCCCATCACGACGATGGGCTGAACGTTCACACCTTTGCTGAGCCCGTACTCTATGGCGTCCCTCAGGCATATTTCTGCCAATAGAGACTTCCCTGAACCGGTCGTTCCTTTAAGGAGAAAGAACTTGGGTGGGGGCGCACCCTTGAATACACTGGTCAGGGAGTGGTCCTTGATAACATGGTAACCTACGGCGCTCATTATGAGCTCGTACTCCTTGTCCCTCCCCACGACGTCCTCCCTTTTCTTGGGGAACTTTTTCTCGAGCTCAGCCAGCCTCTTGGAGATCTTCCTTGGGTTTAGTTTGGCATTCCTCCAGCGCCGGTACTCCCTGTTGGCTAGGTAGAGGGGCAGGGCTAGCAGCTTACGTAGATAGGGTCTCCTGACCCACCAGTACGACTCTTCCTCCTCAATCTTCTTCGTCGATATTGTCAAAGAGTCCCCTCCATTTACCTATGCCGTAGAACAGACCAAATACTGAGACTAGTGCGCAAGAGAGGAGCCAGTCGCCCACATGCAACTGGATTATCCATGAATAAAACCGAACCATTACAAACTCGAACATTAGACCAAAAGTCACTAAGATGAAGATGATAAATGACGAGTAAAATAGGTACCTAACAGTGAGTGCGAACGTGTCAAATGCGCTCCAGCGCTTCCTCAAAGCCTTGAGGGATCCCTTGTCGAGATATGCCGTCACCAAAAATATGGGCATGAACACCGCGTATGCGATGATCGACCATAGTGGAAAGGCTGGCGTATATCCAACTGGTGAAGTTAACTGGATGGGTTGCTGGTAACTGCCGTAAATTATCGGGATCTCGATCTGCGCAGTGATGTTAGCAGGCACCGAGATCGACTGCGCCTGAGATGTCTGGGCGTCGCCAGCCCTCAATGATATATTGGCGGAGAACGGTTGTGAGGATATCATGGCAATAGTGCAAAGATATGACTTGGACGTTACGTTTACGAGGTACACCTTAATGTAGCCTAGAGTTAAATCACTAACTTGCTTAGCCTCCTCCACTAATATGCCAGGGTCTGTTCGGACAACAGCAACGATGATCTCTGCATTCCCTTTGTACTCTGCGTATATGTACTCCCTGTTTGCATCAAAGATTGTTACGGGCTGCGTCCTGATGGTTATGCTCTCACTGGAGGCTGATATTTGAATTGATGGGGAGATGACTACCAGTGATACAAGGACTAGTACGGGAATTATTAAGCCTCTTCTCAAGATTACAACCTTCTATGCCTCTTTTGGAGGCTTATCATATTGCGAAGGGCTTTCTCCATAGGATAATTCTCGGAAGTGACTTTAAAAATTTGCCCCATACAAAATTTGCATCATCTCTAACTTTATTGGCAGCCATCTTTGTCTTGTTCACGTATTATCCTCCTCACTTACCAATTTTAAGATCCCATCAGCGGTGGGTATGGGATACCTAGTGCGCTGAATATTTTATGAACTCGAAAGTTTAATCCAAAAATTGTCAAACTTTCCTCAATCACCACAATCAGGATACCCAATTATCTACTGAATATGAAAAATTCACATAAATTGCTTTTTGTGACCAAGCAACCATGATCAGGTTTACTAAAATCTTTGGTTGTTAAATTTTTAAATGAAAATTAAGTATTTGTAAAAAATTAAATATCAAAAATATAAATATTTTATTAAACATATATCTGTGAAGAAAATGAAAACCAAATGCCTGGTCTATAAAATAACGTGCTTTTTTAAATTAGTGTATTTTGATTCAATGCCTTCCAGACTAGGTAATTTGAGTAGGAGGTTGTATAAAAAATGATGAAAATATATTTATTAACGGCTATTGCGCTGATATTGATACTGTTGTTTCCTGGGATGATCGTGGTACAGGCAAAACCAAACGGCGGACTTAAACCCGGAGTGGGTTTTTCAGGTCCACACCTAAACCTTAACATACATGGCGTACCGCCTGGCGTCGACGAATTCAAAAACGATTCTATTGTACCAGGTCGCCACTCAACATTCGTCCCAATAAGCTACCCTGAAAATATAACAATTGAGTATGCCTTCTCATATCAATTGAACTGGACTGTACTTGACTGCGATGCCACAGAAGATGGTTATGTCAGCATAATCCTTCCCGAATATATGTATTTGGATCTCGATGGGGATGGCGTGGAAGAAACAAAAAGGCAAGTAAGCTATTACATGGTTTACTTGGTTGGTCTTGGAAAACCATCAGATTCCAATAGTTATAATATATCCCGAACCGGTATACAATGATTCTTGGACTGCGTATCAACTCAACGAAGATCGATTAGACGTTCCTGGGAAACGAAATGGAGCCCCTATCTGGTATAATGGAACAGATTTGTTCTTTGACAACGTTACATTCTGGAACGGCGCTCATTACATTTACTATGAAAATACATGGATCTTCATGCCCGGGCTTGAGGGTTATTGGTGGCAGATGACAAATAACGACGTCAAGCTGATGCAGGTTCGCTCATACCCAGTGTTCAAGAACGGTGCATGAATCTCCATTTTTCCCCTTTCCCATTTTTTTCTTATTAGTTTATTTATAATTTTTACTAAATGCATTTTTTCGTTTTGGTGCTACACATCATCTCGTTTATTTATCTCGAAATGAAAAGTTTTTCAATAAAATCGTTATATGATTACTGGGAACCATGATGACTCTAATAATCAATAAGGACGCTCTTCTAAAATCCTTACCAATGAAAGAGGCTATTAGTGCAGTC
>CAZQQB010000008.1:0-13930 GCA_964595415.1 uncultured Nitrososphaerota archaeon
CCAAGCGAATACTTGGATTTTGGATCTTTGATTACCGTCTCTATAGCCTCACTTATAGCAACGCCGAGGCTTCCTGGGTGATCCGGCTGCTCTGCCAAAACTTTTCGCCCGAATTCCGTAACGGTGCTCGGGGATGGGAACACCTCTGCCCCGTATAACTCCATCACAATTCGTCTGTATGGTTTCTGGTTGTATGAGGCCCTAGTCATAAAAACCCTGCATTTGAGGGTAAACAGGGATGTTGCCAGTGCCAAAGCGGTTCCCCACTGACCTGCCCCAGTCTCGGTTACCAATGTTTCAACACCCTCCTTCATGTTATAATAGGATTGAGCCACGGCGGTATTTCCCTTATGACTGCCAGTGGGCGAGACGCCCTCGTATTTGTAATAGATCTCGGGGGGAGTTTTGAGGTAGTCTTCGAGTCTCTTCGCCCTGATCAAAGGAGTTGGTCTCCCCAGCCTGGCGTAAATCTCCCTGACTTCATCAGGTATTGCCACAAAGCGCTCTGTCGATGTCTCTTGCATTACAAGGGATTTTGGGAATATTGCAAATAGTGCTTCCGGTTTTATTGGAGTTTTGGTTGAAGGATCAAGCGGTGGCGGCATGGGCTCAGGCAAATCTGGAAGAATGTTGTACCAATATTTTGGGATATCATCTAAAGAGAGATCTATACGTATTTTGCTCCTATCAGTAGACATGGTATCACCAGTGGACTGAATAGGATATGAATAACTATATTTAAGCGTTATTGTACATTTATATACTAAACTATTTACTGAGTACTGCTGCAAAGTCCCTTAGGATTTTTTCGGGGTCTTTTGCCTTCACAACGCCCGAAGCGACCAATATGCCTTCCGAACCGAGCTCTATTGCCTTTGAGACATCCTTGCCATCGGTTATGCCAGCGCCACAGAGCACATGAACTTTAGGATTCACGGACTTTATCATTTCCACCGAGGTCGTTACCACTTCGGGTTTGGCTTTTGAGACTGAGATCCCGCTTCCTATAAGCTCCGGCGGTTCTACAGCCACCATGTCAGGGTTGAGTGCGGATAATGCCTTGGCTATTTGGGCAGTATTGGCGCATACACATGTAAGGAGGTCCAAGGATCTGCTTCTCATAATAGAGTCTTCTATGAGATCTGCCCTTATACGTCGCTCGGAATGGTTTAGTAAAGTCCCACATGCACCTGCATTCTTCACTGATTCCGGGGTCACATGGCCAGTGTGAGAGCCTGGTACCTCCGGGTCCAAATGTTGGGCGAACACAGGAATCGATACCTCACCCGATATCCTTAAGATATCAACGAATTGTGGAGCTACAGCTATGCATGTTCCATATTCAGACGAAACTTTTTCGGCGGTCTTTGCGAGATTTAGTCCCCTGCTGCCAAGGGATTCCAAGTAGGTTTTATAATTTATTAGAATTAGAGGATAGCCAACTTTCATGCCTCTCACCGCTAATCTATTAAGCAAAAGGGCAATATTAGCCTGTGGATACTCAATTTTTTAAAAAATAAAAGATGGGCGATCCACCTTTTATTTCAGGTTTTTGGGCATCCCTTATGCTCTATTACTATCATAATAACAAGGAGTTAACAAAAAAGTAGAGTGTAATTCGAAGAAGGCAGACACAGTCTCTGCTTCTATCTATTCTTTCTTAACTTCAGCAGGTTCTTCTCTTTTTTCGGGCGGTTCCTTTTTCTCGGGGGATTTGAATTCAGGGAGTTCGTCGAGAGGCTTTGGTGGAGGCGTAGTTGCCATCGTATATCCGATCCAACCAGCTATGCCAAGCACCGCAAGTATCGCAATAAGAACTGGTATCACGATAGCCCACCAATAATACGGGGTGAAGAAGAGCCAATAAATGTAGAGGATCATTATGAGAATTGAGATAGCGAGAATTCCTGCACCCATCATTTGGTCTTTTGATGCCATTGCTTCATCTACCTGTTAACTTCTTGGGTTGTTGTAAAATTTAAATTTTTATATGATGGGGTGCATATCTTGAAAGGGGCAGTATGACCATTAAAACACTTAATTGTTTAGATACTGTGCGGGCCGAGAAGATCATCGTCAATTTTGTAAGGGGGGAAGTGAAAGACCGTGGAGTTGTATTTGGTCTCAGTGGGGGCGTTGATTCGTCCACAGTTGCGGCTTTATTAGTAAGGGGTTTAGGGAGAGATAAGGTCTTGGCTATTCTAATGCCCGATAAGACTTCGACACCCCAAGTTGATATTGAGGATGCAATGAAGATCGTTGAAATGTACAGTTTAAGATTTGAAAGAATTGAGATAGCAGAGGTTTATGAAAGTTTTTTGAGGAATATTGCCAAGCCTAGTGATAGGGTGGCCGAGGGGAATCTTAAGGCTAGAGTCAGAATGGCGATACTTTACTACTATGCCAATATTGAGAAGAGGATTGTTGTTGGAAGTGGCGACCGGACCGAATTGGCAATAGGTTATTTTACCAAGTACGGTGATGGCGGTGTCGATATACTACCGATTGGTGGTCTTTACAAGACTCAGGTGAAGTTATTGGCAAAGCATCTAGGCGTACCATATGAGATCGTTAAGAAAGAGAGTAGTCCGAGACTTTGGCCAGGTCACACTATAGAAGAGGAGTTGGGAATGAGTTATGACGATATAGATAAGATACTCTACTACCACTTGGACTTGGGATACAGTTTAAAAAAGATTGTTAGAATACTAGGTGGAGATAGGCAGCAGAAAGTTGAGATAATTTTGAGAAGGATCAAGGAGAATCGACATAAATGTCTTCCCCCACCAATAGCTAGACTGCCACCCGAGGTATTATTCGGTAGGAGTGTGGCAAAACGCTCTCCTTGAAAGAGATTGAGGCAAAGATGAGGCGGGGCGAGCCCTTCGAAGAGCTGTTAAAAAGAGCCGGATGGAAGGATTTTGAGGAGTTGACTTCGGCAATTATGGCCGAGAGCGGTTTTTTAATATTTAGAAACTTTAGATTTTCTTCAAAAAGAAAAAGGTATGAGATAGACGTTATCGCTTTAGAAAATCCAAGGATAATACTAGTCGACTGCAAACACTGGAAGTTAAGACCTGGAAAGACCTCTGCCCTAAAAACATCAGCATTGAGGCATATGACTAGAAGTTTAGAGTTCCTTGGAAAGTTACAAGAGTTTCGATCGCTAAATTTGAGCGGTTGGAGTAATGTGATAATTGTACCAGCTCTGGTGACACTTTATGAGGAGAGGATCATGGAATACAAAAAAGTCCTGATTATGCCATTATTCAAGATTGGATCGTTCTTAGAGGGAGTAAGGAGCGGGCTATTCGACCAAATCTCAGGGGAACTTTTGAGGTTGGAGAGATGGAACTTTTTTTAGACCACTTTGGATAATTTTATGGCGCGCATAGCTACTTCCACAGGATCCCTCCCGAGTATTATCACCATGGGCTCCTTTCCGTAGTCTCCAGTATGGTAAATTATGTCGGGAACTCTGCCAGCGGATTTTATCGCCTCGCTTACGCCCCACGGTATTGTGGCGCCTTCTTTTTCTTTTATCTCATCCGGTTCTTTGGTCCTATCGTAGTGACTAACCAACCAACCCAAGGTATTGCACGCCGAGATTATCTCTTTTGAGTAACGAATATTCATCGCTGACCTGATCGTTGGGTCGTAATTCATAACTGTGAGCACAACGTTAGCAACATGTTTAGATATCCCGAAAGCAGGGCAAGATGATGCTTTCAACCTACCACCCACATTGCTAATCCTG
Source organism: uncultured Nitrososphaerota archaeon (assembly GCA_964595415.1). Lineage (GTDB taxonomy): Archaea > Thermoproteota > Methanomethylicia > Methanomethylicales > Methanomethylicaceae > CAZQQB01. Next base: position 3,758 of record CAZQQB010000008.1, read on the forward strand.
CCAGGTACACCACAGACAGCCTCACTACTCTTTGCGTATGGATGGGGCAATGCCATCACGATGTTTATACGACACTCTGGCATCAGCTGAACGAGCGACTCTGATGACTCTAATATGCTCAAGGCATCTTGGATTCTAGCCATTATGCGGTATCGCTCAGCATCGATTCTCAGGTTGCTGATTGGTTCAACAGGACCCACGCCTCTACCTATCTTAGAGCCATATAGAATGGCATTCAGAACGAAATTCTTGGCTTCCTTGACGGCATTCTCAACTGAAAGACCGAGTGCGAGATAGGCGGCAATCGCTGAAGAGAATGTGCACCCAGTGCCATGAGTTGTTGGGGAGTCTACCCTAGCGGAACGAAACTCCTTTACCGAACCATCGCTCATGCAGAGGACATCAATGGCATCACCCTTCAAATGTCCACCCTTCACGACTACAGCCTTAGGACCCATACTCAACAGGGATTTTCCTGCTTTAATCGAGTCTTCGACTGTGAGTATTTTCATACTTGTCAAGACCTCGGCCTCATTTAGATTCGGAGTTATTACTTCGGCTAAGGGAATAAGCTCCTTCTTTAACGTGGATACAGCCTCGCTACGAAGCAGAGGTGCCCCGGACTTCGCCACCATGACAGGGTCTACAACGACTTTTAATCCGTAACTTTTGATCGCCTTTGCGACCTCCCTAATGATGGTCGAGGAGGATAGCATCCCAGTTTTTGCAAAATCAACACCAATATCGTTTACTACGGCCTCTATCTGGAGCCTTATCATTTCAGGGGGGATCTCGTGAATGCCAATAACTCCTGTGGTGTTCTGCGCCGTGACTGTGGTGAGGGCGACGAGTCCATGCGCCCCAATTGATGCGAAGGTCTTTAGGTCGGCCTCAATTCCAGCCCCTCCGCCGGAGTCTGAGCCGGCTATCGTAAGAACGGTGGGTATCCTAAATCCCAAGAGTCTCACCACAAACTATAATATATCTTCAATCACTTTTATAAGTGTGCAATATAAATGTTATAATAATTTCTTTATAATGGAGGACTGACCTTGAACCCCCCTTGCGAAATTACCGTAAAAACCCTTCTGCCAGCGCTGAGGGTTTTAATAGCAAAAGAGCTCTCGGAGACCTATGGGTGGACGCAAACAAGGATAGCACGAAAGCTAGGGGTCACACAAGCAGCCGTGAGCGGATACTTGGCCCAAATTGAGGATGAGGTCATTCTGCCGCCCTTCAAAGTTGAAGAGTTAACAGCGCTAGCAAAGAGCATAACTTCTGAGATCAACATGAAGAGGCTCACCTATACTGATTTGATAAGCAACATCTGCAAGATCTGCCTGAGTTTGAGGAGGGGAGGCACGATCTGCTATGCTCATAAAATAAAGCTGCACGAGCTTGAAAATGAAAGGTGCAGCATCTGTATGCAACTTCACATGAGCCTGGCAGATATGTCAGATTTAAGGCGAAGGATCTTGAGCGAGGTAAGGGGGGCCTTAGATGCCCTAGAGACTTGCCCAGAATTTACGTTACTCCTCCCCGAGGTCTTCTCAAACATTGTTATGAGTTTAAAGGACCCAAAAACCATATCTGATGTGGCTGGAGTACCCGGGAGAATCGTGAGGTTCAGAGGGAAGGCAAAGGCTTTAATGGATCCTGAATTTGGGGTCTCCGGTCATCTTGGAAAGGTTTTAATTGCCGCCACGAAGTTAAACCCAAACATAAGATCCGCAATGAACATAAAGTGCGAGGTAGATGTATTAACGGTATTGAATAAACTCAACCTCAAGTGCTTCACGCTCAAAAGAGACCCAACATATGAAGAGGGAGAGGACGAGCTTATAAGGTTCATTGAAGGTCTGGCTAAAAAAGGAGAGGTTTGGTTAGATGCAGTGATAGATGAGGGTGGTTTTGGCATTGAACCAAATGTTTACCTATTCGAGGAAAATGCCACAAAGCTTGCAGACAGGGTTATAAGAATTGCTAGAATGGTAGGAGTCCTTAAGAAAGAGAAGAGTCATAAAAGCAAATAGTTAATATTCGGTTTTTTAAGTTTATTTTAGAGAATTATGCCAGCTAACCTCCCACCCCAAGCAAAGGCTGCGGAGAGGAGGTACATAGAGGCAAAGACGCTACCCGATAAGATAAAGTATCTTCAAGAATTTATCTCGACTATACCCGAACACAAAGGAAACGAGAAAATGAGGGGTTATCTGCGGAGAAGACTGGCTCAACTAAAGGTAGAACTCGAGGAACAGAAAAAGGAAGATTGGTGGCGGAGGTGGCGGGTTTTCTATAAAGAAAGAGGGCGCGGCACAGATAGTTATGCTGGGCATGACGGGATCTGGTAAGAGCTCGCTCTTAATGCGGGTTACAAACGCAAAGGTAGAGGTGTCTGGTCACCCATTCACAACCAAAGAACCGGTACCCGGCATGATGTGGTATGAGGACGTTCAATTCCAGTTAGTCGATGCGCCAGCCGTCTATGAAGATATGAAGGAGGGGGCATGGGGCTCACAGGTCTTGAGTTTGGCAAGGAATGCAGACGGGCTACTGATTGTATTGGATGGCGCAAGCGCTGCAAATCAGTTCTTTACAATAACGAAGGAACTCGTGGAAGCAGGTATTACAATTGAAAGGAGGAGTAACGTAGTTGAGATAGAAGTCACCAACGGCGGAGGGATCCAGATAATGTGTATGGGCAGGATGAGTTGTAGAATTGAAGATGTAAGGACTTTGCTAAGAGACAGTGGGGTGCGCAATGCCACAGTCAGGGTATGGGGCGATGTCAGATTAAGTGACTTTGAAGAGGCTTTGGAACAAACGAAGGTGTACAAACCTTCATTGATCGTTGTTAATAAGATTGATATTTATCCAAGCGCGGTTGAGGATTTCAAGAGGGTTGCTAGAAAGGAGGCTCTAGGGATATCGACTTTAACGGGCGAGGGGATAGCCAACCTCGGATCGACCCTCTTCAAAACTCTTGGGATCATGAGGATCTATACAAGAGAGCCCAGCGGAGACAGAGCCGAAAGACCAATCATTGTGCCGATGGGAACGAAGGTTTTCGATATAGCGAAGATAGTACACTCTCACCTTTATAGGAACTTCAAATATGCAAGGGTTTGGGGCAATTCTGTGAATTACGATGGCGAGAGAGTGGGAGGCGACCACATACTCACTGATGGGGATGTTGTGGAGATACGTGTAAAATAGATCAGATGTTGCTTCCCATGGCTAACCTTAATTTGTTTTGATTTTTGATCTTAAATTACAACAAATTTAGCCAGAGGTTCTAGTTTTATGGTTTTGCCAAACATGCCAGATGAATTTCATAAAATTTTTCTAGTTTTAATGACAAGAGCGGATGGGTTTATTGGTGTCATAGAAGGTAATAAATAATTGCCCGTTTAAACCACTTGATTGGGTATAAAGATGGCGGGAAAAATCAAGATAGCACAGATCTCGTGTGGAACAGAATACAGCGGCATACAGAATGAGATCGAGAAAGCGGCAGGTATTGTAGGTGGAAGGATCTTCATTCCAGAGGTCGATCTATCTGAGATAAAGTCTATTGAGGATGATCTTGGACTCCATGTGGCAAGTCCTGGTTTGAGGGTGATGATGGCAAGAGCAAAAGCAATAGTGGAGGGCAGAGTCGAGGCGGATGGAGCATTCATAGCTACATGCTTTAAATGCGCCGAAGGAGCGCTTACCAGAAGTATAATCAGAAGATACATACAGAGCAGAACGAAAATACCAGTTGTCACCTACTCATTTACAGAGAGGACCAAAGCTGGCGCCCTCTTATTGAGAATGGAGGCTCTTGTCAGTATAATCAGTAAGAAGCCGCTCTTCGCCAGAACTAAACAGGAGGGGTTGACTGCTGGAATAGACTCAGGATCCACTACTACAAAGGCAGTTATAATGAAGGATAATGAGATTATTGGTTCAGGATGGCTTCCCACGACAAGCGTTTTTGAGAGCGGGCAGCAAGCGCTCAATATCGCACTGAAAGAGGCAAATGTCAACTTAGAGAGGTTGGATGCAATTGGAGTCACAGGCTACGGGAGAATGATCCTCAAGGAAGCATACAAGGCACAGCTTGCGATGGAAGAAGTCTCCACATGCTCAAAGGGAGCACTTTACCTTTGCAATATGCAAAGGGGCGACGCGACGGTAGTAGATATAGGTGGTATGGACAATAAGGCAGTTACGCTATACGACAGTATACCAGACAGTTTTACGGTTGGAGGGGTCTGTGCGGGTGCCTCAGGAAGATTCATAGAGACGAGCGCAAAAAGGCTGGGGGTTTCTCTTGAAGAGTTCGGTGAATTGGCATTGAAGGGGGATTATAGGAAAGTTACGATGAATGCATATTGCATAGTCTTTGGGCTTCAAGACTTGGTTGCAGGTCTTGCAGGTGGGGCGAATGCGGAGGATGTGGCAGCAGCCGCGTGTCATAGCGTGGCAGAGCAGGTATTCGAACAGCAACTTCAAGAGATAGATATCAGATACCCCATTGTTCAGGTTGGCTCAACTGCACTCATAAAAGGGTTGGTAAGGGCAATGTCCGAGATCCTAAGCGTTGATATGATTGTGCCCGAAAGACCGAACATGATAGGCGCTGTCGGGGTGGCAGTTATGGCTTCCGGCATGAAGGAGCTTGAAGAGGCGAAAAGGGGATTCTGTGATTCTGCGCCCTGTCAAAAAATGTTATAAAGAAGGGACCCATCGGGCTAAACATCCATCAGAGACTTTGGAGTGGCTGGAAAAGATCTACCATAGAGTGGGGATAACTAGGGTGGCAGATATTACTGGATTGGACAGGATCGGAATACCGGTATTTACAACAATACGACCAAGTGCAGCTGAAGGGGCTATAACAGTATATACTGGGAAGGGGCATGTCACGGAGGAGGCAAAGATCTCAGCAATAATGGAAGGTATTGAAAGATTCTCAGGCGAGCCAGGCAGCATTGATACCGTAAAAGGGAGCTACAACTCGTTATTGGCAACTTATGAGGTTCTGGATCCTTTTGCTCTGAATTTGCCGAGGTTCAGGCGCTATTCACATGACGAGATATTGGAATGGGTTCGGGGTTACTCCCTCACCAACGATAGAGAAGTTCTCGTGCCGGCGGAGGCGGTCTTTCACCCTTACAGAAGGGAGAATCAGTTGTTTCGAACAAATACCAACGGTCTGGCCGTTGGTAATGTGATCGAGGAGGCGATTCTACATGGGCTTTTGGAGGTAGTAGAGAGAGATGCATGGTCGCTCTTTGAGATGGGAGTCACTAAAGGGAGGGAACTCAAGATCGAGAATTGTAATCTGGCAGAGGGGCTCATCAAAAAATTCAGGGATGCTTCGGTGGAGTTGTACATTAAGGATATAACATCCGACGTGGGAATACCAACGATAGCTGTTGCGATGGATGATGAGATCACTAAAGATCCAGCACTCCTGTCACTTGGTGTCGGAGCCCATCTGATCCCAGAGATCGCGTTGGTTAGAGCATTAACAGAGTCGGCACAGAGCAGGTTGACAACCATTCATGGGACCAGAGAGGACACCTACAAGGCAGATTTTGCAAGGAAAATCGGATACGTCCGGATGAAGAGATTGAACAGGAGATGGTTTGAGAGATATGGTGAGAGTGTTTGCATAAGTGAAGTTGAAAGCTTTGAGAGTGATGACCTGTTACATGATATAAACCATATTCTCAAAAAATTAAAAGGGGCGGGGCTCAACGAGGCAATAGTTGTAGATTTGACAAGAGGCGAAGTGAACGTCCCAGCTGTTCGTGTTATAGTCCCTGGGTTAGAAGTTTACGTGCTTGATAAAGACAGGATTGGGCGTAGGTTGCTGAAGATTGCACAATGAAAAAAGAGGATGGGATGTTTAAGGTAATGAAGATCGTTATATTCCTAGGGCCAAGTCTGCCCGTAAAAGAGGCAAAAGAGATCCTAGATCTGGCAGAGTACAGACCCCCAGCTGGGAGGGGGGATGTGGCAGCAGCTGCCGACGAGGGTGCAAAGATAGTAGGGCTCATAGATGGGGTTTTCTACCAGAAAACTGCAGTCTCACATCGAGAAATTTTGTATTCCATCAGAAAGGGGGTCTTGGTGGTTGGTGGTTCGAGCATTGGTGCTCTAAGAGCTTGTGAGCTGGACGCTCATGGTATGATAGGGGTCGGAAAGATATACAAGTGGTATAAGGAAGGGCAAACATGTGCTGATGATGAAGTTGCGGTTGTGTTTAATCCAAACACATATCAGCCGCTATCCGAGCCGATGGTAAATATCAGAGCAACGTTAGAGTCTCTATTCATGAAGGGCGTGATAGATCAAAGAGAGAGGTCTGTGATAATGGATTGTGCTAAAGAGATTCCATTCCATCTCAGGAATTACAGCAGAATTATTCAAAAAGCCATAAACAGATTGGGCGGAGATAGAGCTAAGGTGATTCTGGAGGCGCTGAGGGAAGGAAAGATCGATCAGAAAAGGGAGGATGCGATTGAGGTACTGATTAAAATTAGAGATTTGGTCAATAACCGATATGACTTAAATACCAGCTATAATTAATTATTGTGTTCTTTGGTGTACGATAATGAAAGAAACGCTAATCGTGGTAGACGGTGTATCAAAGAAATTCAACGGACAGTACGTGCTAAGGAACGTGTCCCTTGTTATCAGCGAAGGTGAAAGGGTCGGCATTCTCGGCAAGAGCGGCTCAGGAAAGAGCGTCCTTCTTTCCATGCTCAAAGGATTAAGTGATTACGCACCCACCTCGGGCAAGATCATATACCGCATTGCATCATGTAAAGAGTGTGGATTCGTTGATGGGCCCAGCAAAGTTGGCATGGTTTGTCCCAGATGCTGCGGAAGGATGGAGCTCATGGAGGTGGATTTCTGGGAGGATCGAGAATCGGCTAAAGACCTTAAGAACAGGATAACAATTATGTTCCAGAGAACCTTTGCCCTCTATGGCAGCCTTACTGTGTATGAGAATTTTGTGGAGGCCCTCGAGAAAGCAAAGCTAAATAATGCTGACCTTGGACCTAGAGCGCTTGAGTTGGCTAGAAGAATGGGACTTGCCCACAGGTTACTCCATGCGGCCAAGGATCTCAGCGGTGGCGAGAAGCAAAGGGTCGTGCTCGGAAGGCAATTGGCAATAAAGCCGATCCTACTACTTGCGGACGAGCCCACAGGCACCCTCGACCTGCATAGTGCCAATATGGTATACAAAATACTAAACGAAGAGGTAAAGAGGCAAAACACAACCATGTTAGTAACCTCACACCTGCCTGAGGCTATAGAGATTCTGAGCGACAGGGCAGTATTGTTAGAAAACGGGAGGGTTAAGGCAGTAGGAGACCCAAAGAAGATAGTTAAGTCTTTCCTCTCGGAGGTAGCGGAGGTTGTTAAAGAAGCACCGATAGAGTCAGGGGAAACTATACTGAGAGTGGAGGAGCTGAAGAAACATTACTTCTCAATAGATAAGGGTGTTGTCAGGGCGCTGGACGGAGTTTCCTTCGAGGTCAAGCAGGGACAGATCTTTGGAATAGTAGGAGTCAGTGGGGCTGGAAAGACTACATTATCGAGAATTGTAGCTGGTTTGAACGAGCCTACTTCAGGTAGAGTCTGGCTAAGAATAGGAGACGAGTGGGTGGATATGCTTGAGCCGGGACCCGCAGGACGTGGCAGAGCTACACCGTATATTGGACTACTTCATCAGGAATATTCGCTCTATCCGCATAGGACTGTTCTTGAAAATCTTACAGACGCAATTGGGCTAGAGCTCCCTGATGAGTTTGCCAAGTTTAAGGCGCTTATGGTTTTGAGGGCGGCTGGTTTTCAAGAAAGTATGACAGATTCTGTACTAGACAAATATCCTGATGAGCTGAGCGAGGGAGAGAGGCATAGAGTCGCCCTCGCACAGGTTCTTATTAAGGAGCCCATTTTGGTGATTTTGGACGAACCCTCTGGTACAATGGATCCCATAACTCAGCAAGACGTTTCTAAATCTATAAGAAATGCCAGGAATGAACTCAGACAGACCTTTATAATAGTCTCACATGACATGGGCTTTGTTCTAAATACATGTGACGAAGCGTTACTGCTGAGGAATGGGAGGGTCGTGATGAGGGGTGCTGCATCCGAAGTTGTGGAAGCTTTTACTCCCGAAGAGATCGCGGAGTTATATCAAACCAAAAACAGATTCCCCTGTTAGATCCATGAAAACTTCTCTTTGGTGTTCCAGAGAGACTGTGATTTTCTTATCGGCTGTAAAACGACCCACCGATTTCACCGAAAATCCAACATTCTTTAAAGCTTCAAAAGGTTTAGTGGATTTTGAGCCAAAGATGAAGCCCATCGCAGGAGAAGATGTTAGCCATTCCGATATCTGAATGCCCTTTGGAGCAGGGATCTTCTCCAAAGATACTTCGGCGCCAACGCCGCTGGCTTCGCATAGCATTGCTAAACTCCCCAGTATGCCAGGAGCGCTTATATCCCTAGAGCAGAATACCTCCCCGGACTCTAGGAGAGATATGATAGCAGAGAGCATCTCCTGAATTTCCTTAGGTGTCTTTTTAAGGGTGCTGTCAAAACACTTTACCCAGCCCTTCAAACCAAATGATCCAGAAAGGTCTATTGCCATTATAATTTCTTGACCTGGACAGGCTGCCTCTCACGACCTTCTTCGCTATCCCCACGACAGCGGCGTCTATAGCCTCATAGGAAGAGTCGGGGTGAGTATGCCCTTTAAGTAGCTTAACATCGTACTTTCCCAGACCAGCTTTTATTCCTTCAGCCATTTTTCTTCTGTTCTCCCTCGAGCCTGAAATCACGTTTACGTATCCTAGGGGTCTTGCACCCTTTATTACTACATCATTAACGTTGACCAGAACTGAATAATACCCAGCGAACCAAGGGTCAGATTTTACCAGATCCTCAGTGATGCCGTCTGTTGACACGACAATATGAAGATCCTCTATATCCAAGACGCCGGCATCATCATAATCCACTTCGCCTAAGATCTTTACGATCTCTCCAATCTGGGCTTTTCTAGAGAAACCCTTGAAGGTCCTCGCAGCTCTAACAATCTCCTTAAGATCTTCCAAATGAGCTCCCTCAAATTAATAGGAGAGAAGATGCATAAGAATTTATTAAATATTTGTGGAGGAATGACGATGCTTAAGGAAGGAATTTTAGTTGTTTACAAAAGAACTGGCACCTATGGCAAAGTGGTGGAATTAAAAGAGATGGAGGGAAAGGTTTGGGCGATGTTGGATTCCACCGGGCTATTTTATGATGAAGACTTTTTAGAAGTTATAGGAGAAGATAAGACTTCCCAGTCAGAACCTAGGGTTAATGTAAAGGATAAAAAGATTAGATCAGAAGGTCCCGAGGTCGAGGAAGAAGGTAAAATAGACACCAGTGGAAATGTATGCGGCGCTGGATGACGAGGTCTATCGTTTGAGGATAGCAGTCGTCTTTGACAAATCAGGCACAATATTGAGGCCTTGCAGGGTTGTACTAGATATTGAAAAAAATGAGCTATTTTTCCATGTAAACACGCTCAAGTTTGTTATGGAGGCGGGAGGCTATCTGGTAAATGTTAAGGGCACTTCAGCAGCCATAAGACGAGGAGATACAAATTTGAGTATAAAGGTCAGCTGTGCATCATCCCCTGTGGTGCCAAATGTCAGCAAGGAGGTATTAAGGGATGGCAATATCTTAGATGCGCTGAGAAGAGTGATGTTTGAGGCGGAGAGACACTGTGGATCTGAGGTTGGAACATGTTCAGCCCTGATCGTAAACAAGATGGGGCATGTGACACATGTGGTAGGTTTAGGGGGGAGACTTTACGAGAAAAACGGTGGAGATGATCAAGAAGTCAGATGATGATGTCTTCATAGCAACAGGCAACTGTAAAGAGGCCACATTGAAGTGTGCAAGGATGTTAGGGATCAACAGAAGGTTTGTCCTTCATGACGCATCTCCAAAAGATAAGAGGGACTTCATAAAAATGCTTAGGGGGTTTTACGGAGTGGTGATAATGGTAGGAAACGACATTAACGATCTATTAGCTATGAGAGAGGCGGAAATGTCCATACTTGTAAAGAGGGACCCATATGTTGGTGCTGAAGAACTGCGATCTGAAGTGGA
>CAZQQB010000008.1:13940-16340 GCA_964595415.1 uncultured Nitrososphaerota archaeon
GATTATGTGATCAACTCTCTTATTGAAATCCCAAACATAATCTCAGAAATTAAGAGACGTGAAATAACAAAATCATGAAAAACTTGGCTCTTTAATGATTGATTTTACTGATCGTTATCAAATATCATGGTCTCAAAATCAAATCGTAATCATGATGTTAAAATCAGGCAAAATATGTTTCTCTTTTCTTGAAATGTCCTAAAGGATTTTTATCGCATTCCTAAAGCTCAGAAGGCGATATCAAGGTATTTTTTAGATTTTTCCTTAATGAATGAACTTTGTCAATAGTCAGTAACTTGATGTCTAAATGCACAAAAACTGCATAGATGATGTTGTCTATTGTGTCTTTATGCCCCTCTCTGTAAAGATTAAGTGCCTTAACATATGCCTCTGGTGGCTCCGTAATGGCTTGGTACCTTCCACTCCTGACAATACTCTTCAGGCCTCTCTCAAATGTTTCTTGTTCTAGAGCAGTGATCTTCGAGACTCTGGCAATAGCCAATAAGGCCTCAACTAGAGTCAGGGAAGAAAAACATATTTGCGTCTTATCGTCAAGCTTTCTCGGCGCTTGATATACCTCTTTCCCAGTATCTATGCCGAGTGTTGGCAATATGAATGATGTATCAAGAAGAACTTTCACAGAAAATCCCCAGAGACCTCGATCTAAATAGAGGAATAATCGCGCGCCAGAGGCTATTCTCGTCAGGAATCTGACTTCCTCTCTTTTTGCCTCCTGCGTCAGTCTCTTTCCTGTCTTGGTGTTATGTATTTCTAGCCTATCTATGAGGTTTAAACCTATACAGTGTAGACGGTATTTGATATGATTTGTCATAGTTCCTTTTTTGATCCAAGGAACATCGAGTCTGCTCCTCCTCGCTTATCTTCTCAACTTCCTCAATGGTGACTTTGGCAAATTTCTTACTCTTTATTGCCAAGGTTATGGGGTCGTCTATGGCCTCGATCTCGAGCTTGCCCCTCTCAGCCTTGATCAGGATTTTGGTTCCCTCCTTGATGCCGCTCGTCTCGATTATTTGCTTTGATATATAAATCGTGTTCTTCCTTCCGACTTTTGACTTTATTGCCTGATACATTAATTTTTACCTGATTATATATTTTATCAGATTATGATAATTTTTCAAAACATGGTCATTTATCAGATACCACATTTATCAATGGGCTGTTGTCTGAGAACATTGTCTGAAATTTCAAAGTGATTGTCGTATTTTCTGATGGCATTTATGTTGAGACGAGATCAAAAACCCCTTAAGATAGGCAAACATCATAGTATTTACGCTGATATTCGGGATGAAAGTGGGGGAGTTCTTGAGCAAGCTCCGCTTCTAGTTTGCTTAGGGGAAATAAGTCTTCTTTTTTTATGAAAGCTATGAGAGCACGGTGAGAGGCTTCTTTACAAAACAAGCTGTGAGGCACAAATCCCGCGGTAGAAACAAATGCCGTGTTTTTGTTCATAGTTTTAAGTTCTTTGACGTGCTGAGCGTCAATACCATAACGTATGTCTTCGGCAAACGAACGGATACAACAAGCAGGGTAATCCAAGAAGTAACCTATTTCCCAATCAGAAAAGTTTTTACTCAATATTCCAAGCTGTGTGGAAGAATAAGGATCTAAGGCAGGTCTTACAGGTGGATCAAAAATTTTCACGATTTTGAGTTGTAACTCCAATCTTGGTAGTACATCAAATAATCGGTCTTCTGCGAATGATCTGGCGATATGCGCAGCCAGCGTCGGAAAATCTGGATATTTTTCTCTGGCCGATTCTGCAGATAGCACGGAAAGATCTATAATTATATTTACAATCCTCTTGAGGGATGAGAAACCGCTGATTTTGTAGGTCATAATAAAAAAAAGGATTTAGTGGCTCGGGATAATAAGATCCCGTTCGCCTGCAGGCATGAACTCTCTAAGAGCACCTTTTCCGAAGCAGAGCCTTGGATGTGTGAAATCGAACTTCAGATCCTTGTCAGCAAAGGCAACTTTTATCAATGGGTTCGTTGTCCAAGCGTCGCCTCGTCCACCATGGGCGGCAGAAACTATACCACAGTAGGCAGACTGATGTCCGACATTTAGTGCATAGTTGGGATAGTTAACGCCCCTCAGGTTGAAGGGCAAGCCCTCGTCGCTCCTCCATGAGAAGCTGTTCGCAGAACCGCATTGGTCTTGACAGTCGTAGCCATAGAAGCCGAGCCTCCCCATCTCCTCCTTGTGAAGGAGTTGGCTCAGATACCAAGCGTTCATGCCTGCTGTTGAATGACCTGTCGCTAAAGAGACTGCTACACCAGCACCAGCTGCGACTACTGCAGCCCTCTGAGATCCTCCGAAGTGTGTCTCCATGAGGGCAGGATACTGCTCATATTGCTCCAGACCGTAGAGTGTAACCTC
>CAZQQB010000008.1:16350-16682 GCA_964595415.1 uncultured Nitrososphaerota archaeon
AGCCACATCGTTTAGGACTTCCCAGTCTGGTTTAACCTTGGCGAAGCCTCCGTATTTCTTCTTCACATACTCTGCGCCATAGTAGCAAAAGTCGTCTAGAATGTTGTCGGTGTAGGTGCATGTTGCATACTGTGTGAAGCCGACTCCCCCAGACATGTAGCTGCCAAACCAGAACTGGTCGTAAAGCACAGCTGCCATAGAAATTGCTTCTAACGCTATCCAGATGGGATCGTCTGGTTTGACCCTCGAAGCTTGGCAGATGTCTGCTAAGTAGCCAAGCGGGATGCCTCCTGGCTCGTTAGGCCCCCTGGCGCGCCTCCAAGGCATCAGGG
>CAZQQB010000008.1:16778-20503 GCA_964595415.1 uncultured Nitrososphaerota archaeon
CTCCTGCCATCAGCTTGTACGCGTTTATCATTGACATCGAGATCTGCATTGCAGCCCATCTTGACATCGTGCCTCCATCACAGGTCATAGCTACGAGTGTGGGCATACGGCAGACTTGGTAGAGTCTTTTTCCAATAGCAGCTTTCAATTGCTTTGCATGCTCTGCCGGGAACTCCTTGTTTATGTCAATAAGGAGCCGGCGATCAATCTCGTCGGCAAGCTCGTCGTCTCCTGTAAATACCTTGACATAGCTGTCCGAGACTAGACCAGGATGGGTCTCGACCATGTGCTCTTGGACAACTGCTGCACCGGGTAGCGCATGGTTAAGAACCTCCAAGTAATGATTTACAGTCTCGGGTGTGACCTCTTTTCCAAGTCGTTTCTGCAAGACCGTGTGTGCGGCATCAAGTCCCACGATGACCGTCCGCCTTATGTCATGCCACATTTGCTGCATCGCTGCGTTGTTTATGAAGTGAAGGTCGTCACCCTCACAGTATATGTCAGTGCCTGAGAGGCGGTAGGGCATCAACACCCTTTGTCCTAGTGGGATCCCGCCGAGATGGAGATCTGGGTTGTAGAATGGGACTGCCCTTTCCTTTGCGATCTTCTTGGCTGCGTCTACGAATTCCCGCTTCCTCTTTGACTGCTTCCATCCATCATATATGTAGAATTTTGTTTGTTTCTCTTCAGGAGATTCCTTGAATTTTCTCCTGAGCGCTTCTAAGAACATCTTTTTTTCTTCGCTCATTAAAATTCCTCCTAGATGTTTTTAACCTTGTTCGGATCAAAGCCAGCCTCTGTTCGTAGCATGTGGATCCTCTGTATGAACTGCACAAGTTCTGCATCCTTCCTGAAAGCTTCTCCGTCTACTCTGAATTGGCTTGTCCTCTTTCTCAGCTGATCTTCCGGTGTGGGCTTCCCTACATATATTGGTTTATCCAGCGGAACGCCGACTTGGTCTTTGATGTATATTACCTCACCCTTGGTCTCGTCATATTTGAATCTGCGAAGAGCATCGAACATCAGACCGTTCTCATCCAGCCTAAGTGCATGACCGTGGACGGTAGCTCCCCTGATCCCGACCCTTGCAGGGTCAAAGATCTCGGTCTCAACCAATTCCTTTGCAACCTTCTCGAGGTCGCGTTCTCGTGCCTCCAACGGGACACGCCCTGATAGAACGCCTATGTCCACTCCACGGTACCTCATGTGACCCATCCATGCCCGCATGTAAGGAGTTAATGGTGCAAAGTAGACAGAGTCTGTAAATTGAATGTACCTGATCCTATCGCCGGCCTTGGCGCCAGGCGTTGGTTCAACGATTTCTCTTATGGGGCATGCTGGCTCACCCATCTCTTCCAATGGTGGGTGGACGCTCTTGTAGGCTTCTCCAGGGACTCTGTGACCCATGAGTCGAACTAGGTCGTCGTCGCTTATTGTCCTCAGCTTTTCGAGCTTGTAACCGGGGTCAATGTATCTTCGCCTGTTGGCTGCGACCTTTGAGCCTCCAGGGTAATATTGTGGTTTATACTCTACCATTTTATACTCCTCCCTTTATGGAGACCGCGGCAGCATTCACATAGCGCAATGGTTCCCTAAGTTCAGGGACCTCGCTCAGCACTTCGCCAACAACGCCGCTGATCTTTTCTGGAGTGTATATGGTAGTTCCAGCATCAAGAGCCACAGCTGCAGCCACACATGGAATGGTAAAGCCCTTGCTGTGTCTTGTGACTATATGGTTTCCATGGAATACTGCGGGGTTTCCTCCTCCGTAGATCGAGTGACTGAAGAATGACATCTCCACACCTGTTCCTGCCACTCTACCAAAATCCACTGCAGGTAGACCTGTCTCCCTTTCCAACAGGTCGTTGAAGTATATGAAGACAGAGGGGGCGTGTTGCATCGATCTAGCGGCGCCGCATGTTATCATTGTACCTGCCAAGAGACCAGCCGCAGCGTAGGCATTCCATTTGTTCAGGTCGTTTGTTGTGTAGAGAGTGTAACCAGACGGGGCTTTCTTTAAGGGTTTAATTACACCATCTGAGAGTGCTCTCTTTACAGTTGAGACGACGACATCTCCAAGGGTTCCGCTTTTGGCGTTCTCCTTCACCAAGTCATAGACGATGTTGTTGGCATTCAATCCCTGATACGCAAGACCCAAGAGGTGGAACCTCTCGAAACTGCCCACGGCATCTCCCATCTCGAACATTGCGGTCTGCTCCAAGATGGAGGACAGGGCGGCGGCATTTATGGCATTCTTCTTTGCTATCAATGCAATGTGTGCGCAGGGGATGTTCCTGAGCGCATAACCCATCCCTTCGTTCTGCTGGGGAACGGCAAGGAGTGAGGATACGTTTCCACCAAGCATTTCCATTGTCTGAGGATATCTTCCCCAAACTGCAGCATGTACTAAGTCAGCATCCCATATGCCAACTTTGAAGTTCTCAATTAAGGTACAGCAGAGGGCTGCAGCCACCGCTGTCGCACCAGTGGTGTACTCGACACCAGCATTCAGCCTTTTGGCCGGAACTCTTACAAGTAGGTGCTTTCCGCCTTTAAGAACCTTTACCTCGGTGTCGTCGTCAGGATCAACTTGTAAGCAATTCTTCAGCGAATCTGCCACGGTGCCAGCGTTGTTCACTAGATCTAGTTTCAGGGATCTACCCCTAATGATGCACCACTTTCCTCCTACCTCACCCGTAGCCAATGCCTTCTCTACACCTTCCAAGTTTACTGCAACGCACTGTTTAACGTAACCGATAATCTTCTGTATGGCACTGTTTTTGAGTGGGCTTAGAGCTTCTACTGGGACATTTTTGTCGAAGAGCTTCCCGCGGTCGTCGTATAAATTCACTTTGTCCGGGTATTTTGCCATAGAATTCCTCTCTGTAGATTTCTGAGGTTGAAATAGATAGCTGGGATTTAAAAATCTTACCACCAAATTTACAAGATCAAAGAAATTGTTTTTTATAAGCTTTGGAAATTGAATATTTTTATATGTTAATTAATAAGTAATAAAAAACATTTATATTACAGGGTGCTGGATGCAATTTTGTCTACAAGAAAATAGACAGAGTCCAAAATATTTGATTCTTCAACCTTTATTGAGGCTATCGGAATTCGCACGAACTTCTCTATTATGCTTGCCACTATGGAGGCGCATACCAAGCCATTTACCCTGTCACGCTCTGCCTTAATAGCAGCAATTATAGCATCCTCAATCGTTAAAGCAGGGTATTCTCTAATCAGAACTCTCTTTCCTTTCGTCATTAGCTGGTGTTTTGATACTCTGTCAAGTGATGGTCTAGCGGCGATTATGCCTATCACAAGGTCTGCGGATGGTCTTTCCAAAGAGCGGATGTACCTGAGGATCTCTCTAAATGTGGAGAGGCGCAAGTCCCTGCATTCTGACAGGGTCTTATTTATGGTGCTGAGAGGTACGCCGGAGCTCTGGCTCAGTTCTTTTGCGGAGATTTCCATGCGCCTCATTATTGACTTGAGGGCAGAAGAAAAAGCTTCGTTGGATGTCAGAGCTGCGCTAATAAGTTCGTCGCACATAGTGTTTCCATTTTCCATTACTGTATTCCCTCCAATTCTTCATGGAAAGAAGTTAGTATGCGTTCGCGGTAGGATATGAAGGATGAGTTCAGCCTAGCCCTGGGATAGGGCAAGTCTATACGGATAATTTCTTTTACCTTGGACGGGCGCTTGGTCAAGATAACCACCCT
>CAZQQB010000008.1:20513-20977 GCA_964595415.1 uncultured Nitrososphaerota archaeon
TGAGCAAGAAAGACGGCCTCTTCCACATTATGTGTGATGAAGAGGACGGTCTTGTTAAGTTTTGACCATATTTTTAATAGCTCTCTCTGCATGATAGACCTTGTCTGGGCGTCTAGATCGGCAAAGGGTTCGTCCATCAACATTAGGTCAGGGTCAATCGCTAAAGCCCTGGCAATAGCTGCCCTTTTCTTCATACCACCCGATATTTGGTGGGGAAAGTAATCTTCGAAGCCCTGTAACCCAACAAGCTCCAAGTACCTTTTGGCTATCTCTTCGACCTCGTTTTCTTTGGATCCTTGGAGCTCCAGTCCAAACTTTACATTGTCCAGTACGGTTCTCCATGGCAGCAGAGAATCTTCCTGGAATATCACGCCGAACTTCTGTCTTTTAGGATCTGGGGGGCTGCCACAAACAAGAACTTTTCCAGAGGAAGGCTGTTCGAGTCCGGAGATGATCCTTAGGAG
>CAZQQB010000008.1:20987-24906 GCA_964595415.1 uncultured Nitrososphaerota archaeon
TCTTCCCACAACCTGATGGACCGACCACGCATACAAACTCGTTTTCATAGACGTCAAACGTAAGGGTGCTTATCACCTCTAACGAGCTAGTGCCAAACTCGTATTTTTTTGATACCGATTCAAGCATAATTGCTTTTGTCAAAGCACACACCTAGGCCCTTATCTCAACCCTCCAGCGGAACATCCTTTTTTCTAAAATTAAAATGAGGTAATTCATCACAAGGCCGACGAGACCTATTGTTATCATCCCAACTATTACAACGTCGATCTGAAGGAGGTTTGCATACTTCAATATTAGTCTGCCGAGACCCACAGGCTCTCCGCCTATCATCTCGGCTGCTACGATACACATCCAACCGACGCCAAGTCCTACCCTTAGCCCATTCATGATTTCAGGTAGCGAGCCCGGAAAGATAATTTTTCTGATGATGTTTTTGTTATCTGCCCCAAAGGTCCTAGCCATTTGGATTAGGGTAATTGAGGTCCTCTTTACGCCTGCAATAGTATCCAGCAGTACTGGAAAAAATACGCCTATCCATATTAAAAAAATGTACCTAGAAAGGCCAACTAGGAGAACAATGGATAAGGGTATCCAAGCTATTGGCGGTATGAAGCGCAGAGGCTCAACGATTGGCGTTAGAGCGGATTTTATAGTAGGCTTTATCCCCATCAGCAAGCCAAGAGGGATCCCCGTTATTCCACCAACGACAAATCCAAGCAGGACACGTTCTAGACTCATAATGGTATGCCATGTCAGAGTGTAACCATCGATGTCTCCTACCGTTAGCATGGTAACAAAGGCTATGAGAACCGAATAGGGGCTTGGGAGATAAGGGGACGGAGAGTAAAGTGAGAGCAATTCCCACAAAATAAAGAAGGCGACCACAGAGGCTAAGCCCAAAAAAAGTGACCGCAGTCCTAGATATGGCTTCTGCATCAAAACCACTTCTATCCAGTGACGTATTTTGAATTTATGAAGCCGCTTATGAAACTATCCACCTGGCTTTGGTTTACATTCTTGATAATTCCGAGCTGTATCATATTGAGGAGGAAGGATCTGATGCTAGGGATGTTAACGGATTTTGAGAAGGACATGTACGAGAATGCATGCTCTATAACAGGCATAGGCAGGTTAGTGACGTTTGCGGCAATCTGCTTTGCCTCCGCCGGGTGGGTGTTTATGAAATCTACCGCAGTATTATGAATGGAGACCATCTTTGCGACGACCTCCGGATTTGATTGAAGGAACTTGTCAGAGACTACGAGAACACAGCATTGATGGTTAGGCATCATGTCATTGGACGTGATTAGCACTGACGCATTGTATTGGTAAACGGCCATTGAAGGGTAAGGTGACCAGCCAATAAAACCGTCTATTTCTCCTCTCCCATACTGTATCGGCAAGCCCGTTATCGCTCCTGGATATTTTATAATAGTCAGGTTGTTGTTCTTTGCATATGTAGATATAAGGACATCTTGGATGGTCCCTGTGCCAGGGGTCCCGATCTTTTTGTTATTCAGATCGTTTATACTTTTTATAATGCTTGAGTTCACAACCAAGGCCGAACCCTCCAAGTTTCCTGACCCTATCACAACTGGAAGATGCGTGGCATTAGGGGATCCTATACCGCTTGCCCTTGCAGTCAAGGCAGGAGGAGTTCCCACATACGCAAAGTCGAGCTCACCTACAATGAAGTGCTGCATGAGAGTTGGTCCGTTTATGTATTCGTAAAGTTCATATTCGATGCCGTTTTGGGCGAAATATTTATTCACCACTGCAACATGAAGCGCCAGGTGATGCAGGTCACCTGTTAAATATCCTATTCTGATCTTAGCCTTTGGAGCAGGTGCTAACAACCCAGCCGCGTATAAACTTGCCACCGAGCCTAAAGCTACAATAAGGACAATCGATAATGCAATAATGCGATTATTAATCATAGTAACCCCTTGATTTTGTCTTAATTTGGCATAAATTTATAATTTTCGGAAAATGTGTATATTTGGAGATTTATTGCCGAGGACATAACTTTCTGATTTGATTAAGACTCGTGGATAAAGTGAATTGCGGCAGCAAGTGTGCCAAGCTCGGCCATCATTTTGTCTTCTGCAAACCCTATGAATATGAAATCACCATCCTTAATCGAGAAAGATTTCTCAAGCGATGTGACAAGCTTAGGATAATCCTTTGATACATCGTCCACTATCATTGGGAGCGAGATTTTTGAGTCTTTAATCATGAAGACTAACATCCCTTCTGCCCCATTTCTGACCGCAATGTCCCGAAGTTTTGTTATTGACAGCGAAGGGATTAAAGATCTTCTGACTTGGATAGCACAGGAAGGAAGTTTTATCCCAAGCTCTTCCATAGTGATCTCTTTTGAGGACAGGATTTTCTGTCGTATTTTGGTAACTATCGACCTCCCCTGCTCTGTTAGATGGCAGCCCCCCACCGGATCAATTGAAACAAGCCCTCTCTCCAGAAGTTTCTTTACAAGGGTTCGGGCAGAACCCTCACCTAGACCGAGCATCTTGGACAACATCTGACGACCCATACTCGCAGACTCTAACAATAAGAGAGCTTTTATGAAATGGACAAAAGTAAAGGCAGGAGAGGGCCCTTTTGGAAGTTCTGACTTTACAAGTTCGTCGAGTAGTTTTTTTAGATCATTCAAGACCTTTCCCACTTTGTTTTACTCACTTCCATATATTCACTTTTTCGGTTAAATAGGTTGTAAAAATTACAAAGCTGTAACCTCTTTCGATCCATAATAGTGAACTGACCCACTCTAATAGACAGGGTCTATAAAATGGAGATAAAGATTAAGTAGCGCGTTGAGAAGTTACTAAGTGGTTTAAGAGATGCCATACTGCCAAAATTGCGGAGCCCAGGTTTCTCAAGATGCCAAGTATTGTCCAGCCTGTGGAACTAAGTTAGAGAGGACCATCACCGAAGAATTCTCGGTAGCTGCCAATGAGCTGATAAAGAAAGTGGAAGAGCTCATACACGAAGGAAACGTTACTCGAATTGTTGTTAAAGATGAGACAGGAAGGACGCTCCTTGAGATCCCTGTTACCGTGGGGGTTGTAGGAGCAATAATAGCCCCGTGGTTGGCCGCCCTCGGCGTCATCGCGGCTTTGGTCACGCGTTGCAAGATAGTCATCGAGAGGAGAGAATAAACACCCGGTCGATGTAAAAAACGATAACTTTTGGGTAGGGAGTCAGTGGTTTTACCTTGAAGATGGAAACAGATATTCATGAGCGGCTGTCATAGTAGTTTATGAGAGAGAGTGAAATAGCTTGGAGATACTTGTAGAGAAGGGTCTTGTCGGGCTAAATAGGTGTTTCAGGAAGGCCGTGCGGACATCTAACAGGAGTGGAAGGTTGCTGTTTGTGGGCACACCATACACATGCCTGCCGTTTGCCGAATTTTTGACGTATAGTATAAGGGATTTGCCCTTAAAGACGTACTTTTCGCCAAACGGTGATACAGAAAAAATTGTGGAATCAGTTGAGAGGGAGGGGCATGGTTATACACTGGGAGAAAGGGTTAGCGGGATAGATTTCCAAATTGTCGTATTACTAGGAGGGCTGGCAATGCCAAAATCGCAAGTAGATCCTCTAGCGCTATTTGAAAGATTGAGGGGCGTGAGTCGTCTAGATTTTGTGATAGGTGTCTGCTTTCAAGGAGTTATGGATAAGCCAGAGTGGAAAGACGTATTCAAATTCAAATATTTTATAGATGCGGATCTCTCAAAAGTAAGTCTATTTGAGGGATAGGATGTGATAGAACGTGATCGAAGGAATTAGAGGAAAGGATCCTACAATACATCCAAACGCTTTTGTTCATGATATGGCGGTGGTGATAGGAGATGTTGTTGTTGGAGAGGAAACAAACATTTGGCCATTTACCGTCATTAG
>CAZQQB010000008.1:24916-28083 GCA_964595415.1 uncultured Nitrososphaerota archaeon
GCGCGTAAGTATACAGGATGGATCTATACTGCACACGGATCCGGGCTTCCCCACAGTTGTTGAGGATGGTTCTACAGTTGCGCATGGTTGCATCTTGCATGGTTGCAGGGTTGGGAGAAACACTCTCGTTGGCATGGGAGCTATTGTGCTCACAGGTGCGGAGATTGGGGAGGAATGTATCATAGGTGCGGGTGCATTAGTTCCAGAAGGCAAAAAAATTCCTAGTGGAAGTGTAGTCATAGGGTTACCGGGCAAGGTGGTTAGAACCGTGGACGAGAGAGACAAGGAGAGAATAAGGAGGACTTCTGAGGCATACGTCAATTTGATGAAAGTCTACAGATCATCTCGCCGCCAATAAATGGTCAGACTTTTTTTGATATGTGGTTGTAAAATTTCGGATATTAAATTGACGTTTATGTGGATTCGCCAGAGTCCAATCTTTTGGAGACAAATGAGATAACAATGCCCAAAAGGAATGGTACAACGCTGAAAATCAGTAGATTTTGGGTTGAACTGATTGTTCCTTTCAGGATGTAGTATACAAAAGTCGGTGAGAAGAGCAGAATCAGCGAAATGCTGAACAGGGCTGCTGAAATTTTTTTCATGCACACTACCTCTTGGGGGTGAGAAGTTTCAGATTAGGACAGTTGGAGAAACACCACCTTATAAGTGATAGGGGTAGTTCCTCAAAATTATTAAAGCCAACAATGACGCATTTATCGGGATACATGTGTATGTAATGGTCTAAGTCGAAGCGGAGAGTGGTCTCCTTTGAGCCAACTGTCACCTTGAAAGGGATTTTGCTATTGACAAGAACCTTGGATGCGTCAAGTATTATTGATTTTTGATATTCCAATATCTTTTTCTTTCCTCCCTTTCTCATGGGTAAGCCACGCAACTCACCTTTTTTTATGACAAGTTTGGAGATGCCCTTTACGTCGCCGATTATGGGCTCATCACCATCAAACCCAAGCTCAAAACCTTTACCTTCGTCAAGGTATTGCTTTATAGTATTGAGTATATCTTGCAACGTGACGACCTCAGAATGGCTATGTATGAAGAATATATTTATCATTAACGCATTGGGTGGAGTTAGAGGTACGTTTTTAAGGATTGTAATCAAATTAAATTGTGCATTTAAGGTGCAAGCAAATGCTCGAGATAAGATGGCATGGCAGAGGGGGGCAAGGTTCTGTAACGGCAGCAGAGATACTGGCGACGGCTGCAATTAATGAGGGTAAGTATTCCCAAGCCTTCGCTGCGTTTGGTCCTGAGAGGAGAGGAGCGCCGGTCCTCGCATTCACGCGCATAGATGACCATGAAATATTGCTCAGAACTCAAATATACGAACCAGACATCGTGGTTGTGCTTGACCATAACTTGGCAGAATCAGAAGGGATTGGAGATGGTTTAAAAAAAGGAGGCACAGTGGTGCTAAATTCTGCTTCTGACCCCGGAAAATATTTGGTGAGATTCAAAAATGCCAGCAAGATTGCCACCGTGGACGCAACGGCAATAGCCATAAAAGAGCTGGGCACGCCGGTCACAAATACGGCAATATTGGGAGCGTTGGTCAAAGCAACGGGCGTAGTAAGACTTGATACAATAGAAGAGATATTTAGGGAAAGGTTCAAGGCATATGCAGAAAGGAACATTATGGCTGTGAGGGCAGCATTTCTACAAACAAAAGTCCTTGAGAGGGAGGGGAGGGTTTGAGTAAAATAAAGGGATGGAAGGAGATACCTATTGGTGGCATGATTATCGAGCCGGGCAGTTCCGTAGAATTTGATGTTAGTAAATGGAGAGCCTTCAGACCCGTCTTTGATAAAAAGAAGTGCACAAAGTGTGGCATGTGCTGGATCTATTGTCCGGAAGGTGCAATAAAGATACACGATGATGGAACATATGATGTGGGTTTATCCTTCTGTAAGGGATGTGGTATATGTGAGAAAGCCTGTGCCGTAAAGGCAATAGTAATGGTAAAGGAGGGGTAAGATTGAAGAGGGTCGGTCTGAGCGGGAACTATGCGGTAGCCTATGCTGTTAAGATGGCAGATGTTGATTTAATTGCGGCTTATCCAATAACCCCCCAGACAACTATCGTGGAAAAGCTCTCGGAGTTCGTGGCAAATGGGGAGCTAGAGGCAGAGTATATTAACGTTGAGTCCGAGCATTCGGCCCTAAGTGCCTGCGTCGGGGCATCTCTTACAGGTGCCAGGGTTTTCACCGCTACTTCTGCACAGGGCTTGGCATATATGCATGAGGTCCTATTTATGGCATCAGGGCTCAGAACCCCGATTGTAATGGCAAATGTTAATAGGGCGCTCTCGGCTCCGCTCAATATATGGAATGACCACTCAGATGCCATGGCAGAGAGAGATGCGGGATGGATACAATTGTGGACCGCTTCGGCGCAGGAGGCTTTTGATGCCACAATTGAGGCCTTCAAAATCGCCGAGGATGTGCTACTGCCAGTGATGGTAAACCTGGATGGGTTTATATTGAGCCACACATATGAGCCAGTACTAATGCCCAATGAGAGAACTGTGGCCGAATTTATACCTTCCAAGCCAATGCGAAACAGGCTATCAATAAAGTCAGCTTACAGCATAGGGGTTGTAGGTCCACCAGAGTACTATTACGAGATGAAGTATCAGGCAGTAGATGCTATGGAAAGAAGTAGAGAAAAGATAAAGGAAGTTGACAGGGAGTTTGGCAGTCAGTTTGGGAGGCACTATTCATTCGTCAATGAGTATATGATGGAAGATGCTGATTATTCCCTAGTCACAATGGGTGCGCTTACGGGAACGGCCAAAATTGCAGCCGACATTTTAAGGAAAGAGGGCGAAAGAGTTGGCGTGGTCTCAATCAGATGCTTTAGACCCTTTCCGAAGGAAGAAGTTGCTGTACTCCTAGATGGATTGAAAGGGGTTGGGATTATGGACAGGGCCGTGATGCCAGGAGGACCATCTAATCCACTCTTTGTTGATGTTGCGACAGTCCTTTACGAAAGCACAAGAAGACCGTTGCTGCAGAGCTTTGTAGCAGGATTGGGTGGAAGAGATGTTTCATTGGAGGAATTTAAGAAGATGTTTAACATTGTAAAGAAAGTATCTATGGAAGGAAGGTCTAGACCTTGCATGTACATTGGTTTGAGGGAGTGATATG
>CAZQQB010000009.1:0-5587 GCA_964595415.1 uncultured Nitrososphaerota archaeon
AAGGAGCTCCTTCTGCTCCTTAGAGCTCAGCGGGTGCCTCTTTTTTACGATCAATTCCGATATCTCCGATAGGCTTAAATAACGTCTCTCATAAACCGAGATTGCTAATTAACCTTTACGGCAGGAATGGTACATGAGTGAATATGGCGCCACAGAAATGCTCACGGAGTCCCTTGGTTCCTTCGTTCTAGTGAAGTTAAAAGGGGGCAGGGAAGTTCGTGGGCTGATGAAGAGCTTCGACCAGCATTTGAACCTTGTTCTAGAGAATGCTGAGGAGCTGTTGCAAGACAAAGAGCCCAAGAAGCTTGGAACTATAATAGTAAGGGGCGACAATGTGGTCATCGTGTCCCCATCGCCGAGGTGACCGGAATGAAAGGAACGACCTCAATGGGTAGAATGGGGCGGGGAAGAACACATATCATCTGCAGGCGGTGCGGTCGCCACAGTTACAACATAAGAAAGAAGTTTTGCGCGGCCTGTGGATACGGAAAGACCTCTAGGCGCATAGACTAGTGGGAGGCTCGCTGTTGTCGCAAGAAAAAGAGAAACTGCCCCTCTCCGAGTTTTATAGGGTAATCGACTACGTCACGATATCTAAGTCTCAGAAGTGGTGGTCCGCTGCGGTTCTTACAGAAGCTTTTGGAAAGAGGACCGTCGCTCTCTACCTTTGGACCAACAAAAACGGCAAATGGACCAGGAAGCACAAATATGTCATCAGCGGAAAAAGTGACTGGATCACGGTGAAGAACGCTGTCGAATCCCTTCTAGAGAAGATGGCACCTAAGTCCCAAGAATGACTTTAACCAAGAGTAACTTTAAAAAAGGTGCTCGATTAAAAGAGGCGTAGGGGCCGGTAGCTCAGCCTGGCAGAGCGCCCGCTTGGCAATGTGGGCTTTGGGCTGCCACCGCACCAGAGTGCGGGAGGCCACGGGTTCAAATCCCGTCCGGTCCACCACATTGATGGGATTTACAAAACATTTTTCTACCAAAGACCGATAATGGGTTACTGTTCAGAACAAGTCCAAAGGGATGAAATTCTGGTCAGACATACTTTTCATCTTCCAGCTCCTTGAGCCTCTCCTTCAAAGTTCTCTCGACAAGCATCATTACCTTTTCCTGCACCATCAATATCTCCTGGCTCTGTTTCTCTAGCTGTTCAGATATGGTCTTCAGCAGATCCTCCGGAGATACTGGCTTGACAAGGTATGCGTCCGCTCCAATGTTCAACGCCTGAATCGCGCTCTCTAGAGAGGCATGCCCTGTGAGTATTATCTTCCTAACCCTCGGAAACTGCCTTGGATCGAATTTCTTGAGTACCTCCATGCCAGATATGTCTGGAAGAAGTAGATCTATTATTGCAATATCGTATTTTCTATTTTGAATGCGCTCCACTGCCTCCTTTCCAGTTTTGGCGATCTCAACACGATATCCGTTCGCTTCCAGTAGCATTTTCATCGAATCGCTGAGTTCTTTTTCATCTTCGACGATGAGGATGGACACGAAGCTGGATTCCAACAGCATTCCTCCAAGGTTGCTATACTAAGTGCACCTATTTGTTATAATGTTTTCTCACCATAACTCAGACAAAAGTTTACAATAACTGCATTTTCATCGCAACTATCTATATTATGGGCTCTAAGTTTTGGTTTCGTTATATTGCCCCATGATCTAGTTTGCAAAACCACTTATGATCTTCGAAAAATTTAAAAGTTATACCTTCCTAGCGTTTTGCAATTCTTTAGCGACAAGGTGTACCTTTTTGGAGGATAACAAACCGATTGTGGTGATTTGCTTAGATGGCTGCTCTTGGGACTATATAAACGCCGCCAATATGCCATGTCTAAAGAGTTCATTTATGAATAAGTACAGCTGTGATGATATGGCTCCTAATCAGAGATCAGCCCAAAGACTGTGGGATAAAGGGCTGTGACTGGATCCCCGAGACGGAAAAGAAGAGTCTAATAAAGGAGATGGTGACTGCTTACACATTCGTTTGGAGGCGGTGGCGTTTATTAAACCACTCGGTGGCCTATGGCATGAGCCAATTCACTAGGTTCGGAATTTACACTTGGATTCCTATCTACGCCGTGGAAGTCCTTGGTTTCAATCCGATAGTAGGTGCAGCCCTCCTCTCAGTTTCTCCATTAGCAGGCGCTATAGCTACGGTTATCTTTGGTTGGCTCGCGGATAAGTTTGGATTCGGGTCGAGAAGGATACTACTTGGTCTCGGTCTAATAATCTCTGGCCTTTCGCTTTTGGTAATCGGTTGGTATCCGCATCTACCAACAGCCGCTTATGTTGGGCTTGTCTTCCTTGTGGGAACATTTACAGAAGGTCTCGACACTGTGTACTTCTTGGTAGTAATGGACAAATTTGGAAAAGCGGGTAAAGCTGGCACAGCTTATGGAAGCATAAACGCTGTGGGCAAGGTCTTTGGCACATTCTCATCGGCGATCCTCGGCTTTGTATTGACGATCTCTGGATGGGTTTCTTGGATAAGGGGCGATATTGAATAGAAATGGTGCTTTTTTATCTCCTTTTCTCTCCCCTTTCTCTTTTCCTCTTCGAATCATTCACGGACATCCATCAATGAGAGGTTTATTTGCCTCACAAACCTGTTGGCCTTTAACCCATCCATTAACCCTTTTAGCCTCTCCGCCTGCCCCCTAACAACTATCACCTCAAGACATGCGTCTTCGTTCACGTGGAAGTGGAAGAACGCTGAGATTATGTCGCCGAACTCGTGCTGAAGCCTCAACTGCTCCTCTCCCTTCTCATTCTTGTAGTAGAGCACAGTTAATGTGGCAACCACTCTTCCTTGGAGGCTCTCAACAGCCCTGTACTCTGATATGTATTTCTTGAGCGCCTGTCTGAGGACCTCTGACCGGCTGGCACACCACTCTCTGCCCAAGACCTTGTCCAACTCTGCTAGTAGATCGTCTGGAATAGATAGACTTATGACCACCATACCAAAACCCCACGTTTGCATTTTGCTTTTTCAGATTTTGTTTTTATTTTTGTTTTTATTTTTGTTTTTATTTTCCCCGCATTTACTCTGGTTATTAATTATGTCTGTAAACATCTCTTGCTCAATAAATTTCTGCTTACAATAATCTAAACCTAAACCTAAATCCAAACAAAAACCCAGACAACAAAACCTCATCTTCTCTTCCCCCTGACGAAACTAACAACAACCAAGTAAATCATTACCATGGTAAATACTATGACTCCACTAGTCGCCACGTTATAGAACGTAGAGATTATTATGCCCGCCACAACACTTACCAGCCCTATGAGAATTGTCGAGGCTACGGTCTTGGCAAACGAGGCTCTGAGCTGCAGAGCCGTCAATGCCGGTATGACTATCAGCGCCACCACGAGTATGATCCCTATTATCTTGATTGATAGGGTTATAGTTATTGCAACTATAAGATTGAACAGGGCGGATAATGCACCCACTGGTATGCCCATCATCCTTGCCCCTCTTTCATCAAACGTGACCGCAAGAAGTTCCTTATGGAATAATGTTAAGAAAGCAACAATTGCCACTCCGAGCGTCAATATCATCAGTAAATCGGACCTACTAATCGCAAGTATAGACCCAAACAGGTAACTGAATATATCAACACTGAAACCACCGGTGATGCTTACGATTATCAGCCCGGTCGAGAACCCTACGGCAAGCATCAGTGCTATCGCAGACTCAGACTCTGCCAGCCCCTTTCTTTTCATTTGACTTATTCCAAAGACTGATATCGTCGATATGCCAAGCGCAGTGATTAGTGGATCGATCCCCATCAGCAGTCCAAGGGCTACGCCACCGAATGCCATGTGCGCCACCCCATCGACTATCATAGCCTCCTTCCTGAGCACAAGGAACAATCCAATCCATGTGCAGGCAAGACCTGCCGTCAATCCCCCCAAAATTGCATTCTGGAAGAACTGATGGCCAAGCAGTTCCATCAGCAAAGCCGATGAGTGCGTAAAGCCTGAAACACCAATAGCCCCTATCACACCTGTCAAGCCTTAAACCCCCCCTCACATTCGTGCCTATGAAACACAAAGTGAAAGTGCCCCCCGTATACCTTTCTCAAAACCCCTTCTAGGTCCACATCCGGTCTTATATCCGCAACATTTACCTCCTTGTTAACGCATATAACCTTGGACATCCTGCAGAAGACAGCCGAAAGGTCGTGGGAGACTATCATTATGGTCATCCCCTTCTTTTGGTTGAGGTCGCTCATCTTCTGGTAGAACTTTTCCTGCGTCAAGGCATCTATGCCTGCCACGGGCTCGTCCAGAATCATCACCTCCGGGTTCCTAACAAGCGCCATTGCGACGAACATCCTCTGCTTCTGCCCCCCCGAGAGCTCGCCTATTCTCCTATCAATGACATCTGAGAGCCCCATGAATTCTATGGCGGCGTCAACCTCATCCCAGTCATCCCTCCCCAACCTTCTCCCCATGATGCTCCTACCAAGCCTTCCCAATGACACTAGCTCCCTCACTGAGAGTGGGAAGTTTGCATCGAAATTGATGGCATCTTGTGGGACAAACGCCACCTTATCCCATCTGTCAAAGCTCTTTATCTCCTTTCCAAACAGCATTATGCTTCCGCTTATCCTTGGGATCTGTCCCAATATCGCTAGCAGCAAGGTGGTCTTCCCGCCGCCATTGGGACCAACAATCCCCACATACTCCCCCTTCATCACATCGAAGTTCGCATCTTTTATTACAAGGGTTCCAGACTTGCTCACACTCAGATTTCTGACCTCTATCACGACATCTTTATTCAAAAATTTTCCCTCCTATTCGGCATCCTGATGTCTGGTGGATCTTCCAAAGGAATGTGCTATCGTTCAACATTCTGCCTCTCCTCTAGGAGGTGGTTAGCCCCACCTTGAGCGCCTCCAAGTTCGCCTCTATCTGTCCCATATAATCCCTTCCGTCGGACGGACCCAGGGCAAGATATAGCATAATTATCTGTACGTCCCATCCAGTCCTAGCCTCGACCTCCCTCTTCAACGTCATCACATAAGAATCGGAGTAGGCTGGATTCAAATATATCGCTTTAATTTTGTGCTCGGTCATTATGTCCACGAGATCTTTGATGGCTTGGAAGCTCGGCTGCTGATCTGCCGAAATGCCGAGGATTCCCAGTTGTCGGAATCCATACCTGGTTGCCAGATAGCCGTACGCCTCATGCGCAACTATGATCATGTCTTTTGTCTTATTAGCCAGTTCTGAGCGGTACCTCCCGTCCAAATCCTCCAGTCGTTTCTTGAGAGCCTCGTATCTGGCTTGGTAATACTCTTTGCCAGAAGGATCCTTCTCAATCAGCGCAGAAAAGATCCTCTCTGCCTGCTTTGCTGCCGTGTAAGGTGATAGCCACGTATGGGGGTCGTAATTGCCGTATTCATGGGTGTGAGTATCTTCGTCTGCTTCCTCATTTCCCAGTGGTAAAAGTTCTAGCCCCTCGGTAGTATTCACAACTAGTTTTCCTCTCGTGCTGATCGAGTTGAGTATATTTCCCATCCACCAGTCAAGCCCCCCTCCGTTGAGTATGATGACATCCGCATCACTCGCG
>CAZQQB010000009.1:5597-5871 GCA_964595415.1 uncultured Nitrososphaerota archaeon
ACCATGTCCGATACGGAAGGCTGCCAGGAGTGTCCCTCGGTGTTGTAGGGAATCAGGGTCCTCACGGAGACCCGATCCCCGCCAATCTCCCCTGCCAAGTAGGCTAGTGGATAGAATGTTGCAAGAACTTTCACCTTTGTGTTGGGCGTATTTTCAGGATTCTGTGAGATGGTCGCCAGCGCTGCCCCAAAAACTGCGAAGACCAATAGAAGAGCTAGCGTCCTTCTCCCCAATCAGTCCACCAAGTCCATAATACTATTCCTTTCTTATTAAT
>CAZQQB010000009.1:5984-8810 GCA_964595415.1 uncultured Nitrososphaerota archaeon
TGTAGGCTAGCTATGTCTAGACTGCCAAGCTTGGGCCTTGGTGCCCCCCGGTTTAAATCCGAATAACCAAACCTTGTGAGTTAATATATGAAACATATACGGTTGATCATAAAAAAGGTTTATTAAATTGTTATCTGAATGAGTTTCCATGACAGTACCGTTTGATTTGGAAAGGATAATAAAAACTACTTGTGATTTAATTTCGATACCCTCCAGAAATCCACCAGGCGAGGAAAAAGCATGTGCAGAATATATTTACAATACGTTAAAAGAAATCGGAATAGAATCATATACGGTAAATGCCCCTTTTCCTGATAGACCACAAGTTGTGGGCATTTTGAGGGGTAAAAAGGATCACCCTGCATTGATTTTAAATGGGCATATCGATGTCGTACCAGAAGGGGATCTCTCTTTATGGAAGACCTCACCATTCAATGGTATGGTTTTAAATGGAAAAATATTCGGGAGGGGAGCATGTGATATGAAAACTGCATTAGCTATGATGATAGAGATTGCTAGAACACTCAAGGGCAGCAGTCTTGAGGGAACTGTAATATTCACATTCGCATCGGGTGAAGAGCGTCTCGAACCTGGAACCAAATACCTACTAAAAGAGTTCCTTCCACGCAATAATATAAGTGGTGACTTTGGTATTGTTTTGGAGCCAACGGAATGCAACATCGGATTGGCAGAGGGAGGAGGGATCTGGACAAGGGTGATTGTAAAAGGGAGATCATCGCACTCCAGTACGCCAGAAAAAGGAATTAATGCAATATCGAATGCAGCAAAATTAATTTCTCGAATTGATAAGCACAGCCTAAGTTTAATTAAAAATAAAAGCCATCCATTAGTGAAAGGTCCATCTCTTAAAGTCACAATGATTAGTGGGGGGATTAAGGAAAATATAATTCCGGACAAATGTAGCCTTTTAGTTGAAAGACGAGTCTTGCCAACCGAAAACCTGTCGGAGGCAAGAAGAGAATTAACATGGCTGTTAGACGAATTATTCAAAGAGGATCCCAGTTTCAAATATGAAGTTGAAGAAGTCACAAGTTGGGAGCCTGCTGAATTAGAAAGAGGCTCTTATATTGTTCAAGAATTGGTTAATTCATATAGATCAGTTCTTGGAAAAGAACCCAAACTCGTAGGCGTTCCTTACGGTACTGATATGAGAAATTTTGTAAATGATGCGAATATGCCGTGCGTCATCTTTGGACCAGGAAATATCGAGGATGCACACATGCCCAACGAATTCATAAGTATTAAAGAAATAGAGATCGCAATGAGGGTTCTCTTTTCATTTTTAGAAAAGCTTTTATAATGTTATTTTTCCAAATGACGGAGGTGTTTTCTATTGGAAGGAAAAAATGAAATAAAAATTCAAATTCTTCCAAAAACGGTGGCTGGAAAACTAGTTATGCTTTTCTTCATTATTTACTTTGCTATGGTAAACCCCCCGATCATTGCCCTTGCAAATACAATACATCCGACAATTTTTGGCATACCATTCTTAGTTGCGTGGGTTCTAATATGGTGGCTGTTAGCAGGTATTGTGGCAATCATAGCTGCTTGGAAAGTGTGGAGATGATCGAAGATGGAGTACCTCACTCTCGTAATAATTTTCGGATATTTGACTGCTCTTTTGTTAATAGGCTTGTACGCAGCGAAAAAATCAATACCTACTGCCGCTGACTTTTTTGTAGCTAATAGGAGCATTGGTCTAATTGCGACTTTCTTTGGCATGCAAGCAACCTGGTGGAGCGCTTTCGCATTCTTGGGCTCATGTGGGTATTTCTACTCATTTGGTACATTGTACCTCACTGCTTTTGGATGGAACGTATTGTTCGCTGTTTCAATGTACGTGTTAGGAAGAAGAGTATGGAAAGTCGGCAAGGTTTTTAACTTTATTTCCCCTGCGGATATGTTCTCGCATTATTATCAGAGCAATATTATTGGATTGTTAGTGACAATAATAATGGTCACATTTACAGTTCCCTACCTTCAGATACAACTTGCTGGGGGCGGCTATCTCTTTGAAGTTGCAACTGGCGGCATTATTCCTTATTGGGCAGCTGCAGTGATCTTTTATGTCATCATTGTAATTTACACATGGGCGGGCGGACTCAGAGCCATAATATGGACAGATCTCTTACAAGGAGTGATGCTAGCGGGCGGCTTGTTATTAGGTGGATTTCTCGTTTCATATGCAGTTGTCGGCGGACCTGGAGCACTCTTCGAGAAGATGATCTCAGATTTCCCTCGTTGGCTAACCTTTGGCGGGCATCCTTATAATAACTATGCTAGTTGGTTCTCCCTGTTCCTGGTAACCCCAATCGGAGCGATGTTAGGACCTCAGATGATTTTAAAAATTTACGCAGCAAAAAACGAGAATTACTTTAGATATGTGGTCCCAATGCTCTGCCTTATCACTTTCCCTTACGTTGGGTCAATGCTTGCAGGATGGTCAGGCCTATTTGCTTTCCCTAATTTAGCAACACCTGATAAAGTATTTCCGTTGACACTGATAGCATACACGCCACTGATATTTTCATCATTTGTAATGGCTGCAGGTCTAGCTGCAGCACAATCAACAGCTGATGGGCAAATTCATGCTTGTAGCATGTTACTCACAAGAGACCTATACCAGAAATTTATAAGAAAAGATAGATCCGAGCAACACTACGTACTTTTTGGAAGGTTAATGTTAATAGTTTTTGCGGCGATTGCATTATTCTTTGCACTGTTTGCACCTGGGTATCTGGTCACAATAGGCGCGATTGCACTTGGAGGCACCACACAGATATTGCCGCCCCTCTTAGGGATGTT
>CAZQQB010000009.1:8838-17240 GCA_964595415.1 uncultured Nitrososphaerota archaeon
ATGGGTGCGCAGCTGGGCTTTTAGGAGGTCTAGTAGCAGTCGTCTTAACTCAATTTACCCCTGGATTTACAAACCCTCTAGGAATTTTCTCGGGAGTATGGGGATTGATTGTTAACTCGTTTCTATTTGTGACCATCAGCCTCCTCACAAAGCCACCTTCAGTTGAAGTCATAAAGGGTTTCCATAATGCACTTAAATCCTAATTTTTATTTTTAATTTTTTATAATGAATTTTTGACATTTTTTCTTTGTTATTGCCTGTTTTTGCCTGGTTATTGTTATTGTTTTTATCCCCTATTGTCCTCCTTTACCTCTCTGTCCAAGTTGTCCTGCTACACCAATTTACTATATGGGCCCAAGTTCCTAATCGCGAATCAACCATATCCCCCTACCACACCGCCCTACCATCCCGTTTCCCAACAATTCCTTTTCTCTTTCTTAATACGAAACCAAACACCCGCGCCTGCCCCCAATATATGTCTACATCGAAGCCCATACTTGCCCCTTACTCTGTCGGCATAGCCCTGCAATACGGTCGCCAAGTTCCTTAAAAAGTTTGGGCGGAGCACTACATAATGAAGCTTATGAAAAAGAGCAAGTCCTTGAAAAAGGGACTTAATCCAAATGGGAGTGGGCCGGTCCGGACTCGAACCGGAGACCACCGCCGTGTCAGGGCGGTATCCTAACCAAACTAGACGACCGGCCCGCCGAGTACCGTTTACTCTACTACCAAGTTTGTATATTTATCTTTTCTTCGCAATAAATCCCATCAATTGGGTTTAGCTTTTTCACTTTCTTTTGGAGGACACAACCAATTTTTAATCGGACAGTCGAGACAAATGTCTCAAGAAATATTAAGACTTAAGGGACTGATCAAACCTTCATTATTGAAGACAATATGGCTCGGATCTTTTCTTTATCAATAGCATCATTTCCACTCAGCACTCTATCTCCAATTGTGATTGTAGGAACACGTTCCGTGTTGAGCATCAGAAGTTCTGCCAACGCGTCTGGATCCACGATGTCCAGCTCAGATACATAGGTCTCATACGAAACTCCGAACTCTGGTAGCAGTTCTTGGAGTATTTTTTTTGCACTTTTACAGTTTACACAACCCTCATGAGTGAATAGCCTTATCATGGTCGGCTCCCGCAGTAGTGGCTGAAATCAGTAACAGAATTAATAAACTTAATGGGGATAAATGGAAATAAATAGCCTGATAATTCATCCGGAGGTTTTGGGATGGATGTATTAGAGGTCATAAAGGAGCGTAGGAGCGTTAGGAGTTACAAAGAAGACCCAGTCCCAGACGAACTCATCGAGAAAATTCTCGACGCAGCCAAGTGGGCTCCTTCAGGGGGGAACATACAACCTTGGAGGTTCATAGTCGTTAAAAACCGGATTTTGTTGGATCTGCTTAAGAAGGTATCCCCAGGGTACCTTGGGAATGCACCATTAGCCATAGTGATATGCTCCGATAGGGAGCATTCTTTTAAAGTCGGAGGTCCTTTAGCAAAGGAGTACCTCACAATAGCCGACTGCTCAATGGCTGCCGCCAATATTACACTGGCAGCACGTGCATTGGAACTGGGAACATGCGTGATAAAGTCGTTCTCGCATAATGCGGTCAAAGAGCTTCTTAGCATCCCAAATGAAGTGGAGCCAGAGCTGATTGTAATAGTGGGTTATCCAGCGGAGACCCCAAAACCCCCGCCAAGGGAGCCGATCGAGAAGATTGCATATCTTGATAGATATGGAAAGAAGTTTGAGAGGACGGAGGGAGGGACTATGGAAAAGATAAAGCCGACAGGGAATGACTATCTCTTCGAGTTGGCACTATTTCTCGCCACCAGCGCTCAGGGGTGTCTAAACGAACCACCACTCTACGGGCCGTTCAGGCTAATTGATGCGCTGAGCAGGTTGGTTGACCTTCCAGACTACGGGGAGGGACTCGCTCAGGATCCATTTCTTAAGGATTTAAAGACCTTCGTCGACTCCAAGAAGTTCCTTGTCATGTACGACGTTGATGGATTCAAAAGAGCCATAGATGAAATCGTTATGAGACTCACAGCAGAGGCAAAAAACAGGTACCTTAAAATCAGAGGGTGACAAAAATGATGAATGATGGGGCGCGATAAGACCTTACCCAAAAACTAAAAAGGTGTCCGAGACGAACAAATTCCCAATAGATCTTCTTAAATTTGTTAAGGAGGACGGGCAACCTTATTCTGAAATGCTTTCCATCGACCTTAATCAGGGCGATAAAGCCTACTTCGAGTGGTTTATGGCAGCTTTCCTTTACTCAAAACCGATAAGAGAAGAGACCGCCACCAAAACGTTCAGGCTATTCAAGGAGTATGGTCTGACCAATCCAGAGTCTCTATTGAAAGCCGGCTGGGACAGGATAGTCGAGGTGCTGGATGAAGGGGACTACACCAGATACGACTTCAGCACGGCGGACAGGCTCCTCGAGATCAGCAGAACCCTTATAAAAGACTACGGGGGAAGCCTGAATGCCCTCCACGAGATGGCACGCGACAGCAAGGATTTGGAAGAAAGGCTGAAGAGGCTCGGTAAGGGGGTTGGTCCTGTGACAGTGTCTGTTTTTCTTCGCGACATGAGAAAGGTCTGGAAGAAGGCTCATCCCCAACCGACACCAAAGGTCATTGAGGTAATGCGCTCTCTCAATATTTCGGACCTCGAAGAATTTGCAAGAAATCTCAATCTGGGAAGGACAGAGTTGGAAACTGCCCTTCACAGGTATTCAAGGATCATAAGACCTCCCAAAACTAATAGGCGATAATTAAAAGGGACGATGGTGATGAGTTGCTTCTTTGGTTAAATCCCTTCGAGCCCCCGGGAGGTCGCTCGGCATAAACACTCTCCCTAAAAAAGTATTACAGCAACTCTTTCATCTGTTGTTGGATCGATAAGACAAGAAACCTGATTGTGGATTGGCGGATTTTTTCGCGCCCTATGACTTAGAGGTTTTTGCGATAGCAGAGGTTGGTGAGAAAATCGACTAAATCGGATTTGTACCGAACGACTTAAACATCATAGAGGGGGTAAAGGAAGTTACAGAGGCACCTTGATAAACGAGACGATGCTACTAGAAAGTGTCAACGTTCAACCTGATTATCTATCAAAGATCGCAGAATTTTTAACTGAATCAATTAACTTAAAGGTCGCAAGGACATCATATAGATCTATTCTAGAATTATGAGTTCTCCACTCGAACCATCACAGGGTTTGATCATCGCCCTCTTTCTATTTATCTCATCCAAGCCCAGGCCATCGATTCGCGTCCCCATCAGCGCTGGTATTGAAAACTCCCTGCTCACTATTGCGAGGTGAGATCCTACTCCACCCGAAGTGCAGACCACGCCGGCCAGTTTCGGCAGTATGGGTCCGAGTGTGGTCACACCCGCATCCTCAACCAAGACGATCTTACCATCGGCGCCCTCCTTCCAGAGCTCTATCACGTCCTTTGGAGACCTGACGATTCGGAGCTCGCCCTCAGCCGTGCGCCTCAACGTAATCAGACCCTCACCAACCCTCATCATTGTAGTCATGACTCGCCCCCTTCAATACCATGACTCGGCTTATTGCTGGGATATTAACTTGTAATGCACAACTCTTAAGCTTTATTTACACCAAACTAACAACTTAATGAAGGGTCATTTTTGGAACTCTCAAAGATAAACGATCAGATAGCTCACCTCAGTAGAGTATTTGTGGACATAATACTCGAGAGGGGGTTTCTCGACTCCAAGATCTTCCCAGTCAACGCATACATCTGCGTGGCATTCTACCAGACCTACGAGAGGCTCTATGATGTAATGAGCAGGGTCTGGGGGAGGGTCTCGCCCGAAGAACTCGCGAGACAGAGCAAGAGACTCCTGTCTCCTATAAACGCCCTGTCCATAACGTACCTTTGGCTCTACTACTCCCTAGCCAGGATGGGCGTCATATACAACAAGTGCGGTGGACACCCTTCAAAGGAGTCAGCAGAGAAGCGCGAGCAGTGGCGCTTCATGCTCGAACAGTGGTATCGGTTGGCAACGAACTACTTCGACTCAAAAAAGCCAACGGTCGCCTCCTCCGGCAAGAAGAATGTTTCCCTGAATGAAGCGTCTTTAAAATGGATAACGGACCACCTCCAGTCCGTGGACCTGAACCAGACCGTGAGAGCAAGGCGGGCCATAGGTTCCATAGACCTGTACTCCTTCTTGGAGGAGTGCGATGCCAGGGCAAAGATCGTAAACCACGGTCCCTATCCTCTTGGAAACGACGAGATCCTCGTCATATCTGAATACATCAACCTCTACGATGGGAGGGGTCGGCTTTGGCTCCCTTGGTCAGCAACGGAAGCCAAACTTCCAACATCTACCCTTGGAATAGCCATGACTATAAGGGGGGCAAGGACAACCTTCAATGACATTGGCACCATGTCGGTTGAGCCCCCCGATTACTCCAAACTCGTCACCAAAATGGTCGCCTACACCCAAAAGGGGGACGGCATTGTCGAAGTACCGCTTGAAGAGCTTTCAGCATACGCCGAGGCGGCGGAGAGGGCTCACATGGAGCTCTACATGAAATTCTCCCAGATGGACAGGAAGAGCCTCATCATTGCAGGCGCCACTGCTTACTGGAGGGGATTTGCGCGCTACACCGATCAAGTTGGGATTACAGATGATGTGGATTGGAGTCTTTCACAAGCCGTTATAGACGAGCACTTGCCATACTTCCTAAAGAACGATGAAGATCCTGCGTTCTCCCGGATAAAAATCAAGATTCTCAAGATGAAGGCACTGCCATTTTTGAAAGATAAGGACCCTATACTTTACTACCTTCCAGAATAGTAAGGATGGTTGAAAAATGCCTCTGCCGAGGATCGAGGATGAGTGTCTGCATAAACCCTCCCAAACTCCAGAATGGCGTGAGAGCTATTACTTCAACTTTGTTGACGCTGAAAAAGGAGTCTCCTCCTTCTCAACAATAGGCCTCCTTCCAAATTTGAATAAACGGGAGTTCGTATTTGCCCTGTTCTACGAGGACTATCGCAAGCTGTACTTTAACGAGATTGATGGCTCCTTTGAAAACGTACTCGCATCACTCTCAGATGGTCACTTATCCTATGAAATGCAAAATCCCCTAGGACTCTGGCGCATCCATTTTACCGACAAAGACTTGGAAGCAGAGCTATTTTGGAAGGCGCGTTTCCCAGCATACTGCTTTGGAAAAGGCAGTGGCACCTCATGGTCTGAGCACTTTGAACAATCATGTCTCGTACGGGGCGTCGTACGCCCACTAGGGGGAAAAACCAAGACAATTATAGTAAACGGGCTCGGTCAGCGTGACAAGAGCTGGGGGTCCAGAAGATGGCACATCGACAACTGGTTTGCCCTCCACGCCCAATTCGAACACCTTTCAATAGGACTAAGGAGGGACATTGTCGCCGGTAAAGTCTATGTTTCTGGGGTCGTCTCATCTGAGGGCGAACCTGTCCCCATTCAAAGTGTAGATGTCGAGGTTGAGCAAAGAGACGGCAGTGGCTCTCCTCTTAAGGCAAAAACCGTTATCTCCACAACCCAAGAAAGTACATATACCTTGAAGTCGTCGCTGATCTCGCAAAAAAGCTACGCAAAGTTCTCCCGGACCTACCAAGGCGGGATCACCGAGCTATTCGAGGGAATGGTCTTCCACTACTGCGAAGAGCTTAGACAGAAGGGCTCCGGCCTTTTGGAATGGCTCCACACACGGTCTTCTCAATAAACAGCCTATTCCATTTTGGCAACCTTATGCAAATCAAGTTTTCTATAGTTTAAGTCTGCGCTTGTGCAGGCTTCTTGTAGTGCTGTACCATCGTGGATCTCGTTCCATCTGCAAGCGTAAACTCTGTGGTCATTGTTATTGCCTTCCAAGGACACGCATCGGCACACTCCGCACAGAATATGCAACGGTCGAGGTGATATTCGATCCCTGCATCAGGCCCCTTTGGCGTCATCTTTATTGCTGCTGTTGGGCAGGCATTTTGGCAAAGGACACACAGCCTGCATTTTTCCATATCCCAGACAGGTCTTCCCCTCAAACCTGGTGGCACTATTCCAGGCTCAAAGGGGTACTTTATTGTGGCTGGTTTTCTGAAGATCTGTCTTGCAGCCTCCCTGAAGAGACTCATGCCCTCACCCTCCGAACCCGAACTGAATAAGCAATATCTGCAAGATCATCAGCGGGAGCAGGTAAGTCCACATCCCTGACGTCATCTGGTCTATCCTGAATCTAGCAAAAAGAGCCCTTATGAACGATATTAGTATCAACACAATTACGCTCTTTATAATCAGGATCACTACTGGCGGTATGAAGAGTATGGAATGGGCGCCGCCAAGATACAGGGATGCTATTAGCGTCGATGCCATCACAAGCTCCAAGTCCTTCCCTAGTCGGAATAGTGCGAGCCTCCTTCCTCCGTACTCAGTAAGCCAGCCTGCGACGATCTCGGTCTCTGCCTCGGGTATGTCGAATGGAACCAACTCAAGCTCTGCTAGGAGGCTAATCATTATTACAGCGAACCCTATTGGCTGCAGCCACAGGAACCAAGCTGAGTTGCTCGCCTGCCATTCGGCGATCTTCGTGAGTGATAGCGAGTGGGCGGTAATTGCCGGACCGATGAGCGCAAGACCAAAGGGGATCTCGTAACCCAACATCTGGAGAGCCGACCTAATGCTTCCTATCCTGCTGAAACTTCCTGCAGAGCTCCAACCTGCAAGGAATACTGTGAGCGTTATCAATGCGGAGACGAACATAAGAAATATGATGTCTCCTTCAAAGGCTATCAGCCCGCTGCCCGAGATTGGTATTACAAATAGGGCGATCAACGGCAGAGTGGCATACACGATTGGTATAAACGAGAATATGGGCTTCTCGCAACTCGCAGGCACGATGTCCTCCTTAGAGAGGAGTTTTATGAAGTCCGCCACTGGCTGGAGGATGCCAGAAGGACCTGTGTAGAGGGGTCCAATCCTGTTCTGAACCCTTGCGAAGAACTTTCTGTCTATCCACTCGTATAGGAAGGCGAGCCCGAAGAGAAGCGCCATGCCTGGATATACAAAAACACTGAAGACCTCGAGGAAGACCACCCTACATCACCTTCTCTAAGCTGGCGCATCTTTCTTTATGGCCACAACACGGTCCATGCAGGAGAAGCAGGGATCTATCCCTGCAAGGATTAGCGGGATATCCGCTATGTGCGCCCCGATCAGAGTCTGGCAGACCGATGCCAAGTTCCCTAATGTGGGGGCACGAACTTTGTACCGCTCAGGTTTCGCAGTCCCATTTGATCTGGCATAGTGTACCAACTCTCCTCTTGGCGCCTCGACCCTGCCAACAGACTCGTTGGGCGCTATTACCCTCGGCGGGGCGACTTTTATCTTGCCTTCCGGCAAATGATCTAGCGCATAATTGATTATATTCACGCTCTCGATCATCTCCTCGCATCGCACTATGGTCCTGGCAAACACATCACATCCATCGTGCGTTATCACGTTGAACGGGATCTCGCCGTACGCGAGGTATGGATCGTCTGCCCTAACGTCGCTCTTTATCCCACTCGCCCTAAGAGTGGGTCCCACGGTGCACAAGGCAATCGCATCCCTCGGCTTTAGGACGCCCACATCTTTTGTCCTTTTGATAAAGGTCTGCTCGGTCTCCAAGACCTTCATGTACTCCTTTACGTTATTTTCGAACTTTTCCATGAACTTTTTGATCTTTATCGCCTGTTCACTATTAACGTCTCTGCGTACTCCTCCTATCGTATTGATCGCATGGGTGACTCTATTTCCCGAGATCTCCTCCATCAAATCCATTATCATTTCCCTGTCGCGCCAAAGGTACATGAAGAGTGTGTCAAAACCCGCCTCGTGGGCTGCTATTCCAACCCAAAGAGAATGGCTGTGCAGACGCTCCAATTCTGCCATTATTAGCCTTATGTAGACCGCCCTCGGGGGGATCTCGAGAGGCACAAGCCCCTCCACTGTCTGCGTATAGCATGTGGAGTGTGCATGGGAGCATATGCCACAGATTCTCTCGGCCAAATACAAATTGTGGAGGTATGTCTCCTGCTCGAAAGCCTTCTCTACGCCCCTATGCACATAACCAATCCTTGGCGTTACTTTTACCACAATATCCCCGTCAACTTCAAATAGAAAGTACTCGGGTTCCTTCAATGCAGGGTGTTGTGGACCGAATGGTATCTTTATCGTGGTTCCATAACTCATAACTTTCCGCCCCTCACTATCCTATTCAGATCCTGAACTGTGTACTCCTTCCTCAACGGGTACACCCCCTCAGGCCAGCCCTCTGGCACTATTAGGGGTCCTAAATTGGGGTGCCCCTCAAACTCTA
>CAZQQB010000009.1:17301-18526 GCA_964595415.1 uncultured Nitrososphaerota archaeon
TTTCTTGACCCATATCCACCCCTGTTATCGTGGACAAATGTCTCAAATCCAGTTCTTCAATTAGGCGCGACAGGAATTTTTTGAAATTATCGGCCTTTACACGCACAAATATCCTTCTTTCTTTTGGCGCCTTTATCTCCAAGATGTCGTCTTTATAACTTTCAAGTTTTGTCATCAGATTTTCCATGGGAAGTTTCACCCTCACTCAGCTTATTCAGAAGTTTTGCTATGCCGTATATTATTGCCTCAGGCTTTGGTGGACACCCTGGAATGTACATGTCCACAGGTATAGCTGTGTCCACGCCACCATGCACACTATAGCAATCTTTGAAGGGTCCACCGCTTGTGGCGCACGTACCTATGGCTAAAACAAACTTCGGCTCTGGCATCTGCTTATAAATTCGCACCAACCTATTTGTTATCTGCATGGTTATAGGGCCTGTAACCCCGAGAACATCTGCATGTCTGGGACTGCCTTGAAGCTTGATACCAAAGCGTTCCACATCAAATCTAGGGGTTATGGCTGCCACAAACTCGATATCACAACCATTGCAACCCCCCGTATTGAAGTGAATTAGCCAAGGGGATCTAATCCTTGCCCACTTGCGAACAGACATCATTTATGCCTCCTTGCTATTATCAAAACCATAATGGAGGCAAGCGCCACCATAGAATATATTGCTGGAAGGATCCCCCTCTCAAAGAAAGATATAGCCATAATAAATGTAAGAACATCAAATATTAGGAAGTATAGCGCAAATATTAAGAAACGCTCCATATTTATCCCATGTTCCTCGATCGCAAGCTCTTCGCCACATGCATATGGAGCGAGCTTATCTGGATCACTTTTTTTAATATTTGGGGAGATCTTACCACCTATCCAAAAGATTAGCACGATAACAAGAACTGCGGATATTGCCGCCAGGGGTAGCAACAATAATGGATCGAGGTACATTGAATTCGCCGCCCATAAGAGCCAACATTTAAATATATAAATGGTTGATATAAGTTTTTTGTCGGAAGGTGGGGGCGGTTAGCACGTCAGTACTCGATGCGCTGCAAATAATGCTGATGGGATTGACCATCGTACTTGCGGTTGCAACCTTGGAAATGAAAAAATTACTATATGCTGTTCTCTCATTCTGCGGCATGTGCATATCGATAGGCGCCCTGTACTGGCTTTTGGACGCACATTATATCGCTGTTTACCAGCTCTTAGTTTACG
>CAZQQB010000009.1:18545-19674 GCA_964595415.1 uncultured Nitrososphaerota archaeon
CCTTGGATAAGGACCACTATCTGGATCTCCAGACGGACGTTGGTCAAGGATATAGCCTCTTTTTATGGGAAAACCGCAGTGTCGACCTTATAGCACAGGCATTTGTGATGTTTGCTGCTGCCGTTTCATGCTTAGCAATATTCAGGGAGAGTAAGGTTGGTGAGGAGAAGTGATCGAGACGCTCCATTACTTAATTTTCTCTTTCATCCTTTATATGATAGGGATCTACTGCCTAGTCACAAAAAGAAACATGATTAGGCTCCTCTTGGGTATAGAGATACTGATAAATGCCGCAAACTTCAACTTCATCAGCCTCGCTCACACCATCCCTGGATTTGTTGATCCTCTTGCCCATTCGATAGTCACAGTCTCGATAGGTTTGGCAGCTTCTGTAAGCGCAGTCGCCATAATAATTGTAGTTTATGCTTACCGACATTATGGGACCCTGGACGTTCACCTGTTGAAGCGCCTGAAAGGCTAGGTGAGAAGAATGTTTTCACCAGCGATCGACATCTTACTTATCTTCGCCCTCACAATACCTATCATCGGCTGGCTCACTGAGCGCATTAAAAAAGTACAAATATGCGGAGTTTACGCGGTTGCGGGGCTTCTACTTTCCCTATGGTGGATTTATGATCTTTCCCTAACAGTCCTGCCGGGGGAAGCTCAAAGCTCCGTTGGATTCTTCTCCTCACAACTGAGAATAGACATGTTGGGAATATTCATGGCCACGATTTTTGTAGCAATTGGAATCTTTGCAGCCGTGTACTCCCTCAGGTACATGGAAAAAGACACAGGCGTCCCGCTCTTTTACTCCCTGCTCCTACTGATGATAAGTGGCATGATAGGCACGGTCTTCTCGGGAGATTTCTTTACGTTCTTTGTGTTCTGGGAGATGATGTGCATCTCCTCATACACCTTGGTTGCTTTTCGAAAAGAGAAGTGGGAACCTGTAGAAGCTGCCTTCAAGTACCTCATAATGAGCTCGGCAGGATCAGCAACCTTACTATTTGGAATGTCAATACTTTATGGACTGTGCGGCACCCTAAACTTTCAGGGTTTAGCGATCGCACTCTCAAACTTTGGCTCAAGCATCTGGCTTTATTTGGCTGCCATATTTATCCTCATA
>CAZQQB010000009.1:19702-20878 GCA_964595415.1 uncultured Nitrososphaerota archaeon
TCTGCAGCACCATCGCCAATATCTGCAATGCTTTCAGGAGTTGTAGTAGAGACCGGCATCTACGCAATATGCAGAGTCGGATTCACCGTCTTGACAGGGATAGAGATTCAGTGGTTGGGCGTGCTGGCCATACTGAGCCTAATCACGATGTTTGTTGGGAATCTCACACCACTACTCCAAACAGATCTCAAGAGGCTGCTCGCATACTCCAGCATAGGTCATATAGGTTACATGCTGGCTGGGATTGCCACCGGCTCTCTCTTAGGCATGACTGGAACCATCATGCACATCTTCAACCATGGAATAATGAAGGGAGCCGCCTTCCTTTGCGCCGGCATGATCCTTTACAGACTAGAAACTAGGGAGATGAAAGAAATGGCGGGTATAGGAAGGAAAAT
Source organism: uncultured Nitrososphaerota archaeon (assembly GCA_964595415.1). GTDB lineage: Archaea > Thermoproteota > Methanomethylicia > Methanomethylicales > Methanomethylicaceae > CAZQQB01. The sequence continues at coordinate 20,101 of CAZQQB010000009.1, forward strand.
GCCAATTACCGCGGCTGTCTTTGCGCTTTCACTCTTTGCATTAACAGGCATGCCCCCATTAAACGGATTTGTAAGCAAATTGACAATAATCATGGCAACAATAGAGGCAAAAATGGCTTGGCTTGGAGTCGCTGTAATTATCAATAGCGTCCTTTCAGCTGCTTATTACCTTAGATCCATAAAGGCGCTCCTTCAGCCTATAACCCAGAAGAGCGTAGAAGAGGCTAAGGAGGGTCCTTTCATAATGTTGATCCCGCTTCTTGTTATGGCCGGACTGATCATCGCTCTTGGTATATTTCCAGACATATTGATAAATTTTGCAAAGGCTGCCGCTACCTCTTTAATGGGAGGAGGCTGATGATAAATGAGTCTACTTGAGTTTGCTCCTTGGTTGTGCTGGGCTATGCCGATTTTTGGATCGGTCATCCATTTCATTCTACCTAAGAGTCTGGGCAGAGCAAGTTATGCAGTAGTTGTCTTTTTCTCTTTCTTAGCTTGGGTTATGGCCCTTCTAATGATCCCGTCAATGCCTTCCCATGGTTACCATGACCTTGGAACCTTCTGGTTCTCATTACCAGAAGGAGGGGCGGTGGGAATAGGAATCTTGATAGATTCGCTAAGCGTCGTTTTGGCAAATCTAGTGGCCTTCCTCAGTTTTCTAATACTTGTTTACTCATTCAAGTACATGGAAGGCGAGCCGGGCGAGAATAGGTATTGGTTCTTTATGTCCCTCTTCATAGGGGGCATGTTAATGCTAATCCTTGCAAACAACCTAATA
>CAZQQB010000009.1:20888-21562 GCA_964595415.1 uncultured Nitrososphaerota archaeon
CTGGAAAATCGTAGGTCTTTGCAGCTTTGGACTAATAGGGCACTACTATAGCGACGATAAAAAATATTGGATCGGTGGTCCATCACCTTTTCCTTTCCAAAAGCCTTCCAGATGCGGTCTAAAGGCTCTACTTGTGACAACTTTCGGAGATGTGTCGCTTCTTGCCAGCATAATTATACTTTACATTTACTCGGGAACCTTCAATTTCATGGAGCTTTACGAGCGAGCAGGCATGTGGTTGCCCGAGATTGCGAAGACCCCTGGCGTTTTGACGATCACCATCCTGCTATTCTTAGCTGGACCGTTCGCAAAGTCCGCCCAGTTTCCTTTCCACGAATGGTTGCCTGAAGCTATGGCTGGGCCCACCCCTGTCTCTGCCCTCATACATGCGGCAACCATGGTGAAGGCTGGAGTTTATTTAGTGGCGCGCGTCCTTCCGATTTTCTACTTTGCAGCATGGATCGCAAATCCTGGCTTTCCCGAGGCGATGACCTTCTTCATAGTGGTGGCAGTGGTGGGCGGTTTCACAGCCTTTCTGGCAGGCACACAGGCGATGGTCGCACTCGAACTCAAAAAAGCCTTGGCATATTCCACAATGAGCGTCATCGGTTACATGATGCTCAGCCTAGGTGTTGCAGGGATGAGCCCAACCGCCATAGTTGAGGGCTTTACCT
>CAZQQB010000009.1:21572-22138 GCA_964595415.1 uncultured Nitrososphaerota archaeon
CATAAACCATGGCATTTTCAAAGCTGCCCTGTTCCTCTGCGCAGGTGTACTCATCCACGCATCAGGCTCCATATATATCTCGGACATGAACTTTTCTCGGAGAAGCATGAAGCTTACTTGGGCTTTCATGTGGGTCGCATCTCTTGCCCTCATCGGCATCCCCCCCCTCTCAGGATTCTGGAGCAAGGACGGAATCCTTCTCTCTTGCCTTGAGGGCGGACAGTACCTCTTGTTTGCCCTCGCCGCCATTACAGTGGCAGTAACAACCTTCTACGTTGTACGCTTTATGGGCGTCATGTTCCATAAAGGGCCCACAAAAGAAGTCTCCTCAAAAGAGAATAATCATGCAGGCCACGCAGGTGAACCATCAGCCGTAATGCTGATTCCATACGGGATCCTTGCTATTCTAACCATCGGGATCGGTCTTATCGGACCATGGATGAAGGAGAGACTCTCTGAGATATTTACAGAGGAGTTTCGTGCTTTGAATATGCTTTCCGCAGGAGAGGTGGCTCATTCCCAAGCTTCTGCGCCTGCAGAGATCGTACCAATACTTGTTTCTTTAA
>CAZQQB010000009.1:22148-25691 GCA_964595415.1 uncultured Nitrososphaerota archaeon
GTGCCCTCCCTGCCTACCGAGCTTACATAGCTCACAAACTTGATATTGCTGACTTGATAAAGAGAAGTAGCATATTGAAGGGGCTTCACGGTTTTCTCTGGAACCGTTGGTACATAGACGCCTTCTTTACCAAGGTCTTTGTGACCCCAATACTTGCCTCAAGAGAGCCCACAGCGAAATACATCGAAGGTGGAATGGATCTTGCCTTAAACGTCGGGATACCCAAAGCCTTTGGATATGTAAACAGTAACATCAGAAAGCTCCAGACTGGAATATTGTCCATTAACATGCTTTACATCCTGGGCTTCATGATAGTTCTCATAATTGCATTTCTTATTTTGGGGGTGCTCTAGGTGGCAATTCCTTATGCATTGCTTCAAGTTGTTTTAGCCCCCGTGCTAGTTGCTTTCCTCTCTGTCTTCTTTGGCAAATACCTTGGTAAGAAATTGGGCTGGGTCGCATTTGGAGTATTGGCTTACACGAGCTTAATAATGATCAACATGGGCATAGACCTCTGGAATGGTCTAGGTCCATTTTATGAGGAATATCATTGGAGCACCACACTATTTGACATGAAATTCGGCTTCTTAGCAGATGGTCTTGGTCTTCCAGTTGCCTTGATAATGAACATGATCTGTGCCGCTTGTGCTCTCTACTCTATCCATTATATGGAGCACAGGATAGAGCAACTCTACGGAAAGGATGAGCCCGGAATGTACACGACCTACTTCTCAATCTACTTGTTGTTCGCAGTTGGTCTGGTGGGAGTTGCCCTCTCGACAAACCTTATTCAAATGTATGTATTTGTAGAGTTGGCCCTAATACCATCTTACATCATGATTGATCTCTTTGGGTACATCGACAGACACAGAATCGCAATGATGTATTTCATTTGGAACCACATCGGGGCTGCAATGTTTCTGATAGGGGTTGCTCTTTCATTTGTTGGGACAGGAAGTTTTGAGATCTCTGCGTTAAAAGGTCTATCCAATGTCCCTCTTGGTTTTTGGGTCTGCTTCTTTGTCTTGATCGGCTGGCTAGTAAAGATGGCAACTTTTGGCTTTCACGTTTGGTTGCCTTACGCTCACGGGGAGCACCCGACTTCCATAGCAGCTATCATTGCCACCATCGTTGGTTTAGGAAATTACGTGATCGTCCGTCTCCTGTATGGCGAAATGCTTCAAGCGTTTCAAATCTTTGGCCTACCACTGTTGGTTCTTGCGATCATAACAATCATATATGGTGCTTTCTTAACATTAGCTCAGGATGATGTAAAGCGCCTCTATGCATGCTCTACCATCAGTCAGACTGCCTACTCCATTTTGGGCATTGCCACCTTGACCACTATGGGAGTGACCGGCGGAGTCTTCTACTTCTTGAGTCACATTCTTGGAAAATGCGTCCTATTCTCTGTAGCCGGCATAATACTTTGCCAGACAGGAATAAGAGACATGAGAAACCTTGGAGGTCTTGCAAGGAAGATGCCATTAACTGCAACCCTGTGCATTCTGGGATCCATGGTTCTGTCGGCTTTCCCACCGCTCAGCGGATTTCAGGGCGAGTGGATCATGTTTGTTGGGGTTTTCCAGGAGGCTGGCTCTTCCACCGGCTTGGTTGTAGCCTTGGTGGCGATCTTTGCAACCTTCCTTACAGTTGTCTATACCTTCTGGCCAATTTTACGGATATTCTTCGGATCATTGACGCCTGGCTTAGAGAATGTCAAAGAGGCTCCCTTGACCATGGTTCTGCCGCTGTTCATGTTGATGCTAATTGCCTTTATTTTAGGCATTTATCCTGAATCTATAATGGCTTTAATTGGCCCCGTGATCGGATCAATGGGTCCTTAATAAAAAGATACATGGGTACCAAACTTTTTTACCTTACTTCCCAAAATTAGATGGTCAAGATTCTCCTTCTGATAACTTAACTATTCAGACTCGCTAAAAATCATATCTATATGAAACAGGCGATCATTTATTCAACTATTAATAGGATTTTTCTATTACCTTCCACGGAATCAAATCGTAAAAGATTCGCCTAATGAGGGCGCAGCAGCCTCTAATCCTGTTTCCTGCCTTATCTGCTCCGCAAAACTTGCACATGAGACGGGTTCCCCGTGGACGCACAAGATCTTCGGATTGCCTTTAAGCGACCTGACTACTTCCATCAGTTTGGTTTTACCGCAGTGTGATGATAAATCTATCCATTCCACCCTGCATTTGACCTTCTTCCTCTCACCTGGAGGTCCATACAACCCTTCATCCAACAACACCCTGCCAGGCGTTCCTGGGATCTGGAATGATACAAGGACAACGCAATCTTTGGGTCTATTTTTAATACTCTCCATGTAAAATGCAGACGCCCCGCCAGTCAACATGCCCGAGGAGGCAATGACCACTCCGGGATTATTCAGCACTTTATTCCTGTCTTTTTGCCCTGCCACCCACTTTACCCTTGACATTGCCTTCTTCAGCAGCTTGGGATCTCGTAAAGTCTCCGGCACACTGGCGATGAGCCTTGTTGCGACCCTACTCATACCATCTATGGCTATGCTGTACTTGAAATTGTATTTCTCTAGAATGCAGAGGACCTCTTGAGACCTACCCACTGAGAATGCGGGGATCAATACAAGCCCCCCACCCTCAACAACGTCGTTCAGAACCTCTATCAGCCTCCTTTCGCTCTCTTCTCTTTGCGGATGATCCACCGTCGCATAAGTGCTCTCGATGATTGCAAAATCCATTTCGCTGTCTGGGACAACTCCAGCACTCAATAGGGCCGTATCAATCAGGTTAAAATCCCCAGAATACCATACCTTCTTTCCTTCAAGACTCACAAGAAAATTTATGCTTCCTGGTATGTGTCCGGAATTGTAAAACTCTACCTCAGCTTCCCCTATCCTCGCCCTAGTTCCAATCTCCTTTGTCCCTTCTAACATTGTTCTGAGCTCAATTACCTCGTATGGTAAGAAATACGCCGAGAGGTGAAGCAGATCCTTTATGAGAATATCTGTCAGAACCTTCGTAGTTCTGGTCATATAAATCGCGGGGCTTTCAGTTACAAAAAATATCGGTGCCCCGCCTGAGTGATCAAGATGTGCATGCGTTATGATCACACCATCCAGATCCTTTGCAGGCGTGGAGAGCGGAAAGACAGGTCTGTCCTCCTTAATCATGACTCCATAATCCAAAACAAGCTTTGTCCTTTCCCCTCTGATCTCGAACCCAGACCTGCCGACCTCTCTTCCCCCGCCAAAAACTGTGATCTTAATCTTTATTCCCTCCGCATTAAACATCAAAGAAGGAATCCCCAATACTTAAACCTTATATTAATAACGGCCTGTCAAACCTTATAGTGCTACCTCACAACACAAAATAAAACTCCGATTTAATACTTAGGTTTATTAATCCGATACGAATACCAAAATTGGAGTCGGTGAGGATGGCAATAGATTTTTACGTCAAAAAGGTCCCGCTTAAAAACTCAATCCTGATAACTGGGTTTCATGGCTTAGGGGCCACCGGTTACATCACCGTAAAACAC
>CAZQQB010000009.1:25810-26016 GCA_964595415.1 uncultured Nitrososphaerota archaeon
GTTCGTCTCCATGGATGACGGCCGACTATCCTTACCATTTGAGATTTACAAATACGATAAATATGTTTTCGTTCTAACAAATGTCCCCCCCCACACTAAGGAAAGGCAGGAGTTTTCTAGGTCCCTTGCTGAGTGGGCCCTTAAGGAAAACTTCAGTGCGTCTTATCTGATAGGAGGTCTCGATAGCCGTCTTAGACCTTCTGATA
>CAZQQB010000010.1:0-6814 GCA_964595415.1 uncultured Nitrososphaerota archaeon
CGATCCACTACGGGCGCCTAAAAATAGAGGGGACGATCCTTAGCAAATCCAAGATACGCCAAGGCATAGAGGAAGGAATCTACAAGGACTGGAGCGACCCTAGGCTGGGCACAATTGCCGCGTTGAGGAGGAGGGGCTTCTTACCAGAGACGATAAGGAAGTTAATACTTGAGGTGGGCGTCAAGCCATCAGAAGCCATGATTAGTTGGGACAATTTGGAGTCGATCAACAGAAAATTTTTGGACCCGACCACAAAGCGCCTTGTCTTCATTCCCAATCCTGCTTACTTGGAGGTCGTGGATTTACCAAAGGAATTTCAGGCGAGCGTACCATTTCACCCTGACCACCCCGAATGGGGCACCATAACCTACAAGGTCAGCCCTTCTTTGAACACCGTCCTTATCCCATCAAAAGACCTCTCTGCGTTTAGGGAAGGCTCAATCTTCCGCCTAATGAACCTCTTTAACGTCAAACTGATCGCTCCTTCTAAGTGTGCCTTCTTCAGCGAGAGCATGGCTGACGTAAAACCGCTTGGAGTGCCGATAATCCAGTGGCTCCCCCAAGGCACAGGAGTCAATTTGTCCGTTATCATGCCAGATGCCAAAACAGCAGATGGAATAGTCGATCCAAATGTCAGGAAAGACCACCTACCGCGCACCTTCCAGTTCTACAGATTCGGGTTTGTTAGAGTCTATCAAGAAGATGGGAACTTAATAGGTTACTATGCCCACGGTTAACTTCGGTCTATACATCCAAAAAGCCAATGCGCACCAAAAAGCTCATAAATAGGTTCCTTTTTCTCTTAATCCAAATGAACGATGAAGAAAAACTGAGGGATTTAAAATGTCAAAGAAACCAATATTTGTTAGGTTCGACGTGCCTCCAGAGGTTATGGAGCGCGCCTATGAATGTGTAAAATTGGCTGCAGAGGGTGGCAATTTAAGGAAAGGTGCTAACGAATCCACAAAGGCCGTGGAGAGGGGACTTGCAAAACTGCTCGTCGTCGCCATGGATGTGGATCCGCCAGAGATCGTCGCTCACCTACCATTGTTAGCAGACGACAAGAAGATACCATACGTTTACGTAGACTCCAAAAGCAAACTGGGCAAATCCGCAGGAATAGACGTCTCAACATCAGCTGTGGCCGTTGTCGATGCTGGGAAAGGCAAACCCTTGATGGAAGAAGTGATCTCACGAGTCTCTGCCCTCAGACTAAAAGGCACACCCGAGGCAGAGGCCAAACCAAAAGAGGCTCCAAAAGAGGCTCCAAAAGAGGCTCCAAAAGAAGAGAAACCCAAAGAGGAAGCACCCAAAGAGAAACCAAAGGAGAAGCCAAAGAAGAGGGCAGCTAAGAAAACCGAACCTGAAAAGACCACCCAGTAATTTTTTTGGAGGTTAAAACATGAGCGAATCTGGTGAGGCGTACCCTGCAGAGGTAATTCAGATAGTTGGCCGGACCGGAGTTACGGGCGAAGTCATACAGGTGAGAGTTCGCGTTTTGGATGGCAAAGACAAGGGGCGTATCCTCACCAGAAACGTAAAAGGGCCGGTCAGAGTCGGAGATGTCCTTATGCTCAGGGAGACTGAACGCGAGGCCAAGAAACTCATTCCACGCTGAGCTACAAAAGTTTATAAATTCAAGTTTTTTAAAGTGACGGGAGGCATATATCATGGTCAGAATCTTCAAATGTTCCTTCTGCAACCAAGAAATGGAGCTTGGAACGGGTCTGATGTACATAAAAAACGATGGTACGATCTTAAGGTTCTGTTCTAGCAAGTGTAGGAAAAACATGCTCGACCTGAAGAGAACCTCAAGACAAATGAAGTGGTCCTCTAAGGTGCCAGTCAAATGATTGAGAGAACTTTTGTGATGATAAAACCGGATGCTGTCCTTCGCGGCCTCATTGGTGAAGTGGTTTCCAGACTAGAGCGCAAGGGTCTAAAGATAGTTGGAATGCGCATGATAACCCTGTCTGAGGAGGAAGCCTCTTCTTTGTACTCGGTACATAAGGGCAAACCGTTTTACGATGACCTAATTCGTTTCATCAGATCAGCACCAGTTGTAGTGATGGCTGTGGAGAGCGAGAGCGCTGTATCGGTCGTTCGCAGGATCATCGGTCCAACAGACTCAAAGGAAGCTCCGCCAGGGACCGTCAGAGGCGACTTCTCCTGCTCAAAGAGCATGAACATAATTCACGCATCAGACTCTTCAGACAATGCTCAGAGGGAACTATCCATATTCTTCAAAGACTCAGAACTACTGAAATACTCCCGCCTTGATGACTCACTTGTCCGTTAACATTTTTGGTCTTTGAGCTCTATTTCGTTTTTAATTTTTTGGCAAAATGTATAAGCCACCCCGTTTTTTAAATCATGGGTGAGACTATGCCTTTTAGGCAGCCTATAGTCACGGTTCTTGGTCATGTTGATGTTGGCAAGACGCTCTTACTCGACAAGATTAGGGGCACGGCTGTAATGGCGCGCGAAGTTGGGGCCATGACTGCTATGATGCCATAGCGGTGGCAGACCCAACACATCGGCGCCAGTCTTCTTCCGATGGATGTTATTGTAAAGTATTGTAGCTCCGTTGTAAAGGGATTTGAAACGAAGACCCAGCTTCCAGGGATCTTAATAATCGACACACCTGGGCATGAGGTATTCTCAAACCTTAGGGTCAGGGGGGGTTCGGTCTCTGACATCTCGATACTCGTGATCGACATACTGAAGGGCGTCGAACGTCAGACTGAGGAATGTATCGAAATCCTCAGATCTAGGAAGACCCCCTTCGTCGTTGCGGCAAACAAGATCGACAGAATAGAGGGCTGGAAGTCGTATCCAAACAAATCCTTCTTGGAGACATACAAACTCCAAGAGCCTTACGTTAAGACAAGGGTCGATGAGATGCTTTACAAGATTGTTGGAGGTCTGGCTAGGTTTGGCTTCTCTTCCGACAGATTCGATCGAATACGCGACTTCACAAGGTCTGTTGCCATAGTTCCCACAAGCGCCGTCACCGGAGAGGGAATCCCTGAACTCCTTGCGCTCCTCTGCGGCTTAATTCAGCAATACATGATGCGCCGCCTCTCAACCACTGACGGTCCTGGCAAGGGAGTCGTTCTTGAGACCAAAGAAGATCCTGGTCTTGGTACCACTATCGATGTTATTCTATATGAGGGCATACTTCAGAGAGGCGACAGGATAGTGGTGGGTGGATTTGAAGGTCCCATTATTACACATGTTCGAACCTTGCTCCTACCAAAACCACTTAACGAGATTCGCGATCCAGAGGACAAGTTCCTTCCTGTCGAGAAAGTTGTGGCCGCTGCAGGTGTTAAGGTTGTTGCCACTGGTCTCGAGGGCGCCGTAGGTGGTGCACCCATTATTGTGGCAAATGATGGCCTTTCATCAGAACTCGCCCAGAAGAAGATAAGGGACGAGATGTCCGAGCTTCGATTTTCAACAGACGCGGATGGCATAGTGGTAAAGGCAGACACTCTCGGCTCGCTTGAGGCTCTCGTAAAGTTCCTGAGGAACTCTGGCATCCCAATCCGGATCTCTGATATAGGTCCAATCGGGAGAAGGGAGGTTGTTGAGGCTGCTATTGTTAAGAGGCGAAGACCTGAACTCGCGGCGATCGTGGGGTTCAATATAAAGGTCACACCCGAGGCAGAATTGGAATCAAGGGATAGGGGGATCCCTCTGTTCACAAGCAACGTAATCTACCACATAGTCGATGATTTTAAGGCATGGTCTGCAAAGACGTTAGAGGAGATCCGAACAAAAGAGTTCAGCCAGATCACATTGCCTGGCGAGGTGAGAATAATTCCTGGCTTTGTATTCCGTAAGAGCTCCCCGCCAATATTCGGGGTCGAAGTAATTACTGGCACCATTAAGCCTGGCTACCCATTGATGAAAGAAAACGGGGAAGTCATAGGCGAGATCATGCAAATTCAAGATAGCGGAAAGACTATTGACCTCGCAAAGAAAGGCGACAAGGTGGCAATATCCGTTAAGGGCAACTTCATGGTGGGTCGGCAAGTCAAGGAGGGGGAGAGTCTTATTGTCTCGGTGGGCGACAACGACATATTCTTGCTAAAGGACAAGTTCCGCGACAGAGTATCCAAGGAGGAGCTAGACCTGCTCGATAAGATACTCAAAATTCGGTGGAAGGACTCGCTCATCAGAACCCCCTGAAGTGCGAAAGGGTTATAAACATTATTGCACTTCGAACTCTCTTAACAAAGAAATCCAGCGGTGGTAATAGTTGGTAGAGTTCAAGCTGGTGATATCCAATCCTGAGGATGGGAAGTCCAAAGCAGTTTCAGTTACCGAAGCCCAAGCCCAATCATTCGTCGGGCTTAGGGTGGGGGACTCTGTAAGTGGTGAGGCATTCGGATTTCCAGGAAAGGAATTAATAATCACTGGTGGCAGCGACAAGAGTGGCATCCCCATCAGACCAGATGTGCCCGGCGGAGGCAAAAGGTATGTCCTATTATCAGGCCCCCCTGGTTTCCGCCCCAAGCAGAAAGGTCAGAGAGTGAGGCGACTCGTTAGGGGCAACATCGTAACCGAGGATATAGTCCAGATAAACCTAGTTGTGAAGGGAGCGGAGAAGAAGGGTGAGTGAGGAAAAGCAGCCAGAGTGTAATATAGGTCTAACGGGCCATGTGGACCATGGCAAAACTACACTTGTGGCTGCGTTGAGTGGTGTCTGGGCCGCTCATCACAGTGAAGAACTGAAGAGAGGCATTACCATAAAATTGGGTTATGCCGATACGACCTTCAGAAGGTGTCCCAAGTGCCCGCCTCCTGAGTGCTATACCACGAAGAAGATCTGCTCCACACACAATGTTGAAACTTCCTTCCTCAGAAAAGTATCGTTTGTCGATGCGCCAGGTCATGAAAGCCTAATGGCTACGATGCTCTCAGGCGCCGCTCTAATGGATGGTGCCATCTTAGTCATATCAGCAGCAGAGGAATGTCCGCAACCACAGACGCGAGAGCATTTGGTTGCCTTAGAGATCATCGGCGTAAAAGACATTGTGATCGTTCAAAACAAAATAGACGCAGTGGACAAGCAAAAGGCGCTTGAAAATTACAAGCAAATACTTGCATTTACAAAGGGGACAATCGCAGAGGGAGCCCCCATAGTCCCAGTATCATCCCTTCACGGTGCCAACATCGATTACCTGATCCAGACACTTGAAGAAAAAATAAAGACACCAACGAGGGACCCAACAAAGCCTGCAAGGATGTACGTTGCAAGATCCTTCGATGTCAACAAACCAGGCACACTATCCAAGGACCTCAAGGGAGGCGTCTTGGGAGGTTCGCTGAGTCAGGGTCGACTTAGAGTTGGCGATGAATTAGAGATCCGTCCTGGCCTAAAGGTAGAACAGGGCGGAAAGACCTTCTATGAACCAATATTCACTTACATCTCTAGCCTCATGTCTGGTAGCACCGTTGTGGACGAGGTGGGGCCTGGAGGTCTAATCGGGGTCGGAACTTATCTAGATCCGTCCATAACAAAAGCTGACAACCTCGTAGGGAGTGTTGCTGGAAAACCTAGTTCACTACCTCCCACCCGCAATGAACTGCAGCTCAAAGTATCCTTGCTTGAGCGAGTGGTTGGAACAAAAGAGATGCAGAAAGTTGAGCACCTTAAGGCTAGGGAGAACCTTATGCTCGTGGTTGGATCAGCCGTCACAGTCGGGATCGTTAATGCCGCATACAAGGACGACGCACAACTTCTTCTCAAAAGACCTGTCTGCATCGAGAGTGGAATGCGCGTGGCATTGAGTAGGATGCTAGCAGGAAGGTGGCGACTGATAGGTTATGGATACGTTCAGTAATCCCCGATTAAAAGATACAGTCCCCATCTTATTGGATACAAACATATTGATGTATTCGGCCTCTGAGCCCTTCAATATCGCTTACCAGCTTGAGGAACTCGGTTTCAAGAATATTTTGATCACAGAAGGTGTTAGGAGGGAGCTTGAGCGTCTTGCCCAGAATGGTCATAAAAAGGAAAGGCAGTTTGCAAAGCTCTCCCTAGAGATTTCCAGCAAGTTCAAAGTGGTGCCTGACCCCCCCGTCTCAGGAAGTGTTGACGATCAGCTCCTTGAGATGGCTAAGAAACACGGATATATAGTGGCTACATCAGACGCATGCCTGAAAAGGCGACTTAGGAGAGAAGGCCTCCCTGTGATCTATCTAAAGGATAGAAGACTTATCGCCGAACTTAATTTGATCACAAAAGTCAAAAACTCTTTCGGAGTTACCTCCTGGGGAACGCCCAAACGAAAAAGATTTTAAAAAAGAAGATGGGTTATCAGTGCATCAAGTTTTTATAGTCCTTTTGAATGTGCTATCCATAATTACCCGTTTTTGGTGGAAATCATGTTCAAGCTTCTTCAAATAAATGATGTAGTGCGGATCCCCCCTGAAAAGTTCGAATCCTCGCTTGAGAGTGTAGCAGCGGAAGTCCTAAGGTCCACCTACGAAGGGGTAGTGATGCGCGAATTTGGCGCAATTATTGCGGTATTGAATGTGAAAGTCTCAAACGTCGGTAAGATCCTCCCCGGAGACGGGGCCGTCTACCATAGAGCCTCATTTGAACTACTTGTATACGCCCCGGTCATCCAAGAGGTCGTCGAAGGCGAGGTGGTAGAGGTCACAGATTTTGGCCTATTCGTTAGAATAGGTCCAATGGATGGTCTGGTCCATGTGTCCCAGGTAATGGACGACTTCATAACCTACGATGAGAAGAGGGGGGCATTGATTGGAAAAGAGACTCAAAGAGTGCTAGAGAAGG
>CAZQQB010000010.1:6824-10606 GCA_964595415.1 uncultured Nitrososphaerota archaeon
GGAGTGTTGGTAAGGGCCAGAATAATAACCGTAAGTCTAAGCGGTGGTCCCTCTCGCAGTAGCAAGATAGGCATGACCATGCGGCAACCCTATCTGGGATCACTCTCTTGGATCGAAGAGGATATCAAAAAAACTACTGGCGAGAAGGAGGGCGGAAAGGAGGCTTCAAAGACACAGACCGGTAAGTGATCTAAATGAACAAAGACAAGCCATCTTCCGCAAAGTTCGCATGCAGAAAGTGTAAGTACATACTTGGTGAAGATGATAAAAAATGCCCCATCTGTGGTGGCGCGGACATCTCCGATGACTGGAGCGGTCTAGTTGTCATACTGGATACCACATCCAGTGTTGCCGAGTTAATGGGCGCCAAAAAACCAGGGCGGTACGCAATCAAAGTGCGCTGAAAGCCCTCATATGCCATCACTATAGGTGTTCCTTTTGGGTCTGCTCAGGTTGCCTGATAGCCTGCGAGCCGAACTCTCGAAACCCTATGGTACGCTGCTAACAGGCGACCTCGAATCTAACATCAAGGCTGTGATCGACCTTGCAAACAAAAAGCGCCCTCCAAAAATCGTTGTTGTTGGGGATTTCGCCTTGTCAGGCTTCATAAAACTCGGCTATCTGCCCAGCCTTGGGATATACGACAAAAAGACAAAACGTTCTTCTTTCACCACAACCATAAAGCCAACCGAAGTCGTCTCCAATCCGGCAGGTCACATATCTGACGAGGCCATTATTGCTATAAAGCGCCTACTGTCCTCCCCGACCCCATCTACTCTTTACGTTGATGGCGAGGAGGACCTTCTATCCATTCCTGCAATACTCCACTCGCCAGAAGGCTCATTCGTAATATATGGCTTGCCAGAGAAGGGCATGGTTCTCATAACAGTCGAAAAAAGTATAAAGAAAAAAGTTTCAGAGATTATGAAACATTTTGAGAGGGTCTTTTGACCTTCCTCAGATCCATCCCCTTACCTTCATAGCCTCGGCTACTCTATTTATTGCACAGATGTACGCCGCCATCCTCATGTCCGTACCATACTTCTGGTAAGCCTCATACACATTATTGAATGCCTTTACCAAAAGTTTATCGAGCTTTTCAATTACCTCCTCTCTGCTCCAGTAGTAGTTCTGCAGGTTCTGAACCCACTCGAAGTATGATGTGCTTACGCCGCCTGAATTTGCTAAAACGTCAGGGACGACCACTACACCCCTCTTATGGAGAATCTCATCAGCCTCGGGCGTTGTAGGACCGTTGGCACCCTCAAGTATCAACCTTGCCTTTATCCTATTCGCGTTTCTTTCAGTTATCTGATTCTCCAGCGCGGCTGGTATTAATATGTCACATTCCTGCTCCAGCAGCTCCTCATTGGTCAGATCCTCGGCGTCTGGGTAGCCCACCACGGTTCCCGTCTTCTCCTTAAATCTGCTTACATGTTCCACCGCCAGTCCTTTTTTGTTATAAATGCCACCCTTTGAATCACTTATGCCTATGACTTTACTACCCAGCTTCTCCATGAAATATGCTGAGTAATAGCCGACATTTCCGAACCCTTGGACCACAACACTCGCCTTCTTCAGTTCCATTCGTAGCCTCTTCGCGGCCTCCCTGCCTGCTATAGCCACACCCATCCCTGTCGCCTCAACTCTGCCCTCCGAACCTCCTATAACGACTGGTTTGCCTGTGACTGTACCTGGAACGTTATATCCTTTGAGTTTGCTATACTCGTCCATGAACCAAGCCATCTCTCTCCCCGACGTATTTACGTCCCCGGCAGGGATGTCCCTCTCTGGTCCGACTATGGAAGATATTGCATTGAAGTAACCCCTCGAGAGCCTTTCTATCTCGCCTATACTCATCTCCTTAGGGTTGCAGATCACCCCTCCTTTAGCCCCACCATAGGGAAGCCCTGCTACTGCACACTTCCAAGTCATCCATATCGAGAGGGCTATAACCTCCTCCATGGTAACCGCTGGATGGTACCTTATGCCTCCCTTGAATGGTCCGAGTGCATCATTGTGCTGCGACCTAAACCCTCTGAAGACCCTGATCTTTCCGCTGTCCATCTTCACAGGTACATACACGCACAGAACTCTCCTTGGATATTTCAATATCTCATGGATATTGGAGTCTAGGCTCATTATTTTTGCACATTTATCCAGCTGTTCTAGGGCCATATGGTATGGATTTCTCTCTGACACATTAAGTCATCTCGTTCGTTAATTTTAGCATCCCTTCTTATTAATATTTATTAAAACTTGTTAACAATTAATAATGATTGCCCGGATTGACTTGCGGCTCAAAACAATAGATAAGCTAAAAAAGGAGTGCTCTATTTTCTACAACGAAATGGAAGTGTAGATAATGTCCTCAGAAGACTACCAAATATCCATCATAGAGGACAAATTAAACCCCCTCCTCGAGAGAAGGGAGGTTAAGTTAGAAGTTGCCTCAAAATCAACACCAAAGAGAGACCTTTTGAGAAAAGCTGTCGCTTCATCCCTGAAAGTTCCAGTAGACTCTGTCTATGTAAGGCGCTGTCTATCTTCCTTTGGAACCAATGTCTCTGTTTGCAGGGTACATGTATACAAAGACCCAGAACGAACATGTTCAGCTCAGGAATTTATCCAGAAAAGAAAGGGCGCAAGCCCTTTCATCCCAGGCAGGTTCTAAACCGGCTGAGCAGAAAAAAGGGTGAACTAAATGCCAAAACCGTCTGATCTATACGAATGCGACTATGACAAAGGAAAGTTAACACCCAAAAACAGATCCTGTTCAAGATGCGGCAGGACTATGGCAAAACACATGAAACCGAGCCCTCGTTGGGCATGTGGTTACTGCGGTTACACCGAATTCATACGCGAATAAAGGCATCAAAAATGAGCACGAAGCTCTACGTTATGGGAATAGAGTCTACGGCTCACACCTTTGGTTGTGGCATAGTATCATCTGATGGTGAGATCCTCTCTAACTTGAGATCGGAATACGTTCCCACCTCTGGAGGGATTCACCCTCGCGAAGCGAGCCAACACCATGCATCCAAAGCATCAATTACTGTGAGACAATCACTTGAAGAGGCCAAGATAGAATTAAAGGACATTGATGCTGTGGCCTTCTCACTTGGTCCTGGTCTCGGACCATGTCTGAGGACTGGTGCGACAGTTGCAAGGACAATCGCACTACTGATCGGTAAGCCTCTAATTCCTGTGAACCACTGCGTTGCCCACATAGAGATTGGCAGACTAGCCACCAAGGAGGATGACCCCTTAGTAGTTTACGTATCGGGTGGAAACACAATTGTATCGGCTTTCTCTGATAAAAGATACAGGGTTTTTGGCGAGACTCTAGATGTAGCTCTTGGCAATTGTCTGGACGCATTTGCCCGGTCGTTGGGTCTTAGCCATCCTGGCGTCCCAAAGCTTGAGGCTCTGGCGGAGAATGGGCGAATTTTCATCCCGCTTCCTTACGTAGTCAAGGGGCAAGACGTCTCTTACTCAGGTCTATTGACCATGGCAACAAGAAAGATCAGGGATAGCGACCCCTGCGATCTGAGTATGAGCCTGCTGGAAGTGGCGTATGGAATGCTGGCAGAGGTTGCAGAGAGAGCCTTGGCTCATACCGAAAAACCTTCACTTCTACTCACGGGAGGGGTTGCCCGGAGCCAACGCCTACAGAGGATATTAAAATCGGTCTGTGACGAACACTCCGCAAGGTTTTATGTTGTTCCACCAGATCTCGCAGGGGACAACGGAGCTATGATAGCTTGGACTGGTTATATTGC
>CAZQQB010000010.1:10616-16854 GCA_964595415.1 uncultured Nitrososphaerota archaeon
CATTCAAAAAAGGGGTCAGCGTGCCTGTAGAATCTAGCTACATCAGGCAAAAGTGGCGCCTCGACGAGGTCGAGATACCATGGAGAACATGACCCTAATAAAGAAGGGAGCAGAGGCAGAGCTTTACAGACAGATATGGATGGGAAGAGATGCCGTTCTTAAGCGGAGAATAAAAAAAACCTATCGCAACCCGGACCTTGACATCTACATCCGTACAACCAGAACCAGCTTAGAGGCCAAGCTACTATCCGAGGCTAGGCATTTGGGTGTGCCCACCCCGATAGTCTACTATTTTGACCTAAAAAACACCGAAATAATCATGAGCTATATACCAGGACCGCCCCTCAAGAAAATTATCCCCGAAATGGATCGAGGCTCTTTGGAGGAGACCTTTGCTCTTGTTGGTAGGCTCGTTGGCTCGCTCCACAAAGGCGGAATAGTTCACGGAGATTTGACAACCTCCAACATGCTCTTAAAAGGCGATTTGCTCTTCCTTATCGACTTTGGGCTGGGGGATCATACTTTAGATTTAGAGGCCAGGGGAGTCGACATACATCTGATGCGCAGAGCTCTCGAAAGCTCCCACCACGAGGTCTCTAAGTGGGCATACGAAGGTTTCATATCTGGCTACGAAACTATCATGGGGGATGACACTAAAGATGTTTTAAGGAGGGTTGGGGAGATAAGGCGAAGGGGACGCTACGTGGAGGGAGGTCGGTGATCGGCATGGAAACAATACTCTTCATAACCGCAAACGAACACAAGCTTGAGGAGGCCAACAGGATCCTCTCTCCTTTTGACATCGAATTGAAAATATCCCCCCAGAAGAAGGTCGAGATCCAGTCACGCTCGCTTATGAACATTGCAAGACACGCGGCTCTTGTGGCAGCCAAGAGTCTCCAGTCTCCAGTCCTGGTAGAGGACTCGGGTTTGTTCATCAACGCCCTAAAAGGCTTCCCAGGACCGTTCTCCTCATACGTTCACAGCACCATTGGATGCGAAGGAATAATCCGACTCCTTACCGGCGTCACTGATAGGCGTGCGCTATTCAAGTGTGCCATTGCCTTCTGCGCCCCCACTTCCAGACCTGAAACCTTTCAAGGGGTATCCTTAGGACACGTATCACCCACAATGCGTGGAACTGCTGGGTTTGGTTTCGATCCGATATTCATTCCAGATGGTGGTGGCGGTCTCACATTCGCCGAGATGCCTCCGGAGGAAAAGGACCGCCTCTCACACCGAGGGGCTGCTTTTAGAACCTTTGGAAGATGGTACTCTGCCAAAAATATGGCTAAACCTTAAATAACAGCTCCTTTTTCTATCGTTTGCTCAGGTGGGCTCTTTGAGAAAGAGTAAGATAAAAGGCAAGTCACATTCCATGAGACCTGTTGAGAGCGGCGCACCAAAGTGGGTGAAGGCTACCTCAGAAGAGGTCGAATCCCTCGTGATAGAGTTCGCAAAGAAGGGGATCCCGCCCTCCCAGATCGGTCTAATGCTTAGGGATCAGTATGGAATACCCTTAGCAAAACAGATAACCAGTAAGAAGGTCTGTGAAATCCTGTCCGAGAAAAATCTGGCCCCGGACATCCCCGAGGACCTGTTCAACCTAATAAAACATGCGAGCAGGATTCGGAGACACATGGAGGAACATCCGAAGGACATGAGCTCAAAGAAGGGTCTGCAGCTCATAGAGTCCAAGATAAACCGCCTCGCAAAATATTATTCATCCGTTGGAAGACTGCCTCGTGATTGGAAATACTCTCCCGAGAAGGCATCAATCCTCGCTAGATAGGGGTAAATTAAAACTTGGCGCAAGAAGGGGAGTCCTTGCTACTTAAGAGAATAGAATCAATCGCAGGTGAATTTCTGGCAATCCCAAAGGATGAAGAAATTCTTATAATCTCTCACCTCGATGCTGATGGGATTACTGCTGGGAGCATAATGCTGCATGCCCTAATAAATTCTGGAGCCGCCCCTCACCTAAGGATTGTTAAACAGCTAGATGGTAGCACAATTGAAGAGATATCGAACTCGCCTGCAAGATTTACGGTCTTCGTTGACCTTGGGAGTGGACAGAAGCAGCTTCTGAGCGCAATCAAGGATAAAAAGATATTCATAATTGACCACCACCAGCCAGAGCCTCCCGAAATGGAATTTGAGATAAATCCTCACACCTTTGGATATGATGGCTCTACCGAATTCTCTGCGTCCGGAACTGCTTATCTAGTCGCCAAGAGTATGGACAAAGATAGTGTATGCCTCTCCCAGCTTGCTATCGCAGGTGCGCTCGGAGATCTTCAAGATCGGGGCGATCGAGGCTCATTTGTTGGCATAAATAAAAATATTGCTATGGAAGCCCAAGGAAAGGGTATTCTAGAAACAAAGCTGGGACTTAAACTGTACGGCTTCGAATCGAGGCCTCTAGTACAGTGTTTGGCAAACACAATAGAGCCATACCTCCCTGGGCTATCCGGCGATGAAGGTGCTTGCTACAAATTTATCAAGAGCTTGGGCATAGAACCCAGAAGGGCGGATGGCAACTGGCGGTCCCAAGCAGACCTTTCAAATGACGAGCTCAAGACTCTCTTAAACGGCATAATCAAGTACCTCATCTCCAAAGGCCTGTCCAGCAGGGACGCCGAAAGCGTCGTGGGGACACTTTACATATTTACAAACGAAGCAAAAGACACCCCACTTCGAGATGCCCGTGAATTTTCATCTTCCATCAATGCCTGTGGAAGGCTGGGCAAGTACGGTCTTGGCGTATCCATATGTATGGGCGACAGAGGTCAAGCGCTTGACGAACTAAGGCAGACGCTTCAGGAATACAGGCGAACGATCTCTCGTTACCTAAACTGGATACATACCGATGGCAATGCCATTAAATTATTGTCTCATGTGCAAGCGGTTAATGGTGGCACCGCCGTGGATGACAGAATCATAGGAACTCTCATCTCGATAACATATTCAACAAAACCTTTTACAATGGATAAACCCATAATCGGTTTCGCGGTGTCTTCGAACTGTGTGAAAGTCTCTGCGAGGGCATCATCAGACTTGGTGAAAAAGGGGATAAATCTCGGATTATTAATAAAAGAAGCTGCCGAGAAATTTGGTGGAATAGGAGGAGGGCACAATGTTGCAGCTGGAGCCCAAATACCTATGGGAAAGGAAGAAGACTTCCTGAGATATTTGAACGATTTGGTATCCAAGAACATTGCGTGATACGAATGCTATTCGAGATCCTCATCAGAAGGTTCTACAAATCACCGGCCATAGTCAACTCCATCAAAAACTCACTACAACCAGACAACATCGATGCACCTAGTGGGACCTCAATTGAACTCGTCTTGGACAAAAAGTCCCTTCTGATTAAGGTGAAATCAAAGGATGACCTACCATCATTCCTTAGAACTGTTGATGATCTCTTAACATGCCTTCAAGCAGCGGAAACAACGATTAATGAACTTAAACTGGATGATGCTCCATAATGTTCCTGATGCTACCTTAAAAGATTAAAAGCTTATATTGTTGTTTTACTTTTCTCATTTGTTATCGCGGTGAAATGAATGTCGGAGCAGAAGGCACCAGTAAAACTGAAGGATAAATGGCGTCAGAAAAAGTGGTATGTAGTGGTTGCCCCTGCAGCCTTTGGCAATGTCGAGCTAGGTAAGACCTTGGCCGACGACCCCAAAAAACTGGTGAGCAGGGTCCTTGAGACAACACTCTACAACATCACCGAAGACTTCTCCCAACTTCATATAAAGCTCTACTTCAAAATAACAAAGCTCGAGGGGGACAAAGCCTATACCTTATTCAAGGGACACGATCTAGCTAGGGATTACCTCAGAAGTCTCGTCCGGCGCGGGAGCTCTCGCATAGACGGCATATATCCTATAACAACAAAAGATGGGTATCGAATGAGAATTGGAATACTCGCTATATCCACAGTCAGAACAAAGAGCTCCCAGAAACACGCAATCAGGAGGTTAATGGAAGAGACGATTAAGAAGAAGGACGGGCAACTCCTTTATGATGAGCTGGCCCAACAGCTAGTCCTTGGAAAGATCGCATCCGAGATCTATAACGCTGCCAAATCAGTGTACCCCTTAAGGAAGATAGAGGTTCGTAAGAGCGAGTTAGTAACGGTTGAGGAAACCCCTCCCGCCGTTGCCGAAGCTCCAGCGATTCAATGAAAGCATTTTTTATCAACTTCCTCCCACTTCCTTATTGTGGGATTGTCTAATGCACAAATTGGTCAGCAGCTCAGGTATCAGGGGTCTTGCTATAAAAGAGGTCTCTCCTGAGCTCTGTATGAGGTTGGGCCTATCGATTTCTACCAAGAGGCGCGGAGAATACGCGGTGGGGCATGATGTTCGCCTCTCATCCCCATTACTTGCTTACTCACTAATGGATGGGCTAAATGCAGGGGGCTCAAACTCGATATTCATAGGTCTGGCACCAACCCCCGCGGTGGCCTACTACTCAAAGCACTTCTCAGGCGGTCTGGCAGTAACCGCGAGTCATAATCCTCCCGAGTACAACGGAGTGAAGATCTTTGACCAGCGGGGTGCCTCGGTCTTTACAACCTTTTATGAAGACCTTCTATCATGTAATCAACCTATACACACAAACTGGGACTCCTTGGGCTCGAGAAGAGACCATGACGGACTGCACGAGTACATAGACTTTCTCTCCTCAATATCAAACACAAAAAAGAGGTGGAGAGTGGGGATCGACCCTGGCAATGGTGCCACTTGCCTTACAGCCCCCTTGGCTCTACGCCTCTGTGGACATCAAGTCTTTCCAATCAACTTGGCCCCAGATGGTAGGTTTCCAGGCAGGGGTCCCGAACCAAACGAAGCCTCTTTGTTCTCCTTGGCTGAGGCTATCAGGAAGAATTCTTTGGATGTGGGTTTTGCCTACGACGGGGACGGAGACCGGCTGTCAATCTTGGATGAAAACGGCATGCCCATACCCCAAGATGTGGTCTTGGGACACATGGCCAAGTTCTACGTAGAACGCCATGGCGGTTCTGTCGTAGTCAATGTCGACTCCTCCTCCATTATTGATCTCCTTGTCAAATCCGCAGGAGGAAAGGTTTACCGGTCCAAGGTGGGTGACCCATACATTCTCGAAGAGATCCTAAAAAAAGACGCCGTCTTTGGGGGGGAGACCTGCGGGGCTTGGATAGCTCCCCGCCACCTCCTATGCCCCGATGGTGTCTTGTCTTCAATTCTCTTCTTGAATTTTTTGGAATCAAATGATGTGAAGCCCTCAAAACTTCGATCTGGTCTACCAACCATTTTTCTTGAAAGAATGAAGATTCCATGCCCGAACGAATTAAAAGGGGAAGCCATGACCAAAATCAAAGACTCGCTTCTCGTTACTTATACCGAGGCCGATCTCTCAAATGTGGATGGTCTGAGGCTCTCTTGGCAAGAATTTAATTGGGCTTTGATACGCCCCTCAGGTACGGAGCCTGTAATAAGAATAACCGTGGAATCTACAGACATGGAAAAGACTAAGGAATTAATTGCTTCCCTTACCCATCTCTTAAAAGATGTACTGGAGGGATTAAAACGAAAGCAATAGTCCTTGCCGCAGGAAGAGGCGTCAGGCTTGAGACCTTCACCCTAACACGCCCAAAACACCTGCTGCCCATCGCTGGCTCTACTTTGCTTGAACATAACCTTCGTTCACTTAGGGCAGCAGGGGTAGATGAGGTTTTGCTGGTCGTACACCACATGAAGGACCTGATAAGGTCTCACCTTAGAGATGGCTCCAAACTGGGCCTGAATATTAAATATGTAGAACAAAAAGTAGTAATGGGCACAGGAGATGCCCTCCTCACATGCAAAGGTCTTGTGGGCAGCGAACCTTTTTTAGTGGTGTATGGGGACCTTGCCTACCATCCCTCAATACCAAAAGAGATGCTCTCAAACTTCACCGAAAGGACTTCTGGCATTATACTTGGTGTTCATGTCAACAACATAAAAGATTTTGGCTCCCTCAAAATCAAGGAGAACTCTCTTCTGAGGATCGACGAGAAGCCAAAAATGGGCGGTTCTGGCACGATCAATGGGGGCATTTACATCCTAAACCCCGAGATATTTGACTATATCGAGAAAACCCAGAGATCCGAGCGTGGAGAGCTGGAACTTACTTCAGCCATAAACAATGCACTAGACGAAGGTAAAAGATTCCTTGTACTATTGACCCCCGCTGATGGGTGGGT
>CAZQQB010000010.1:16864-17225 GCA_964595415.1 uncultured Nitrososphaerota archaeon
CCTCATGGACGTCCTCATAAAAGAAACCCGAATCAAAGGATCTGTCGAGGATGGCGTTTGCATACACGGAAAAGTCGTTATAGAGCCTAACGCGCAAGTCCTATCAGGCACATACGTAGAGGGGCCCGTATGGATCTCAGAAGGATGCAGGGTGGGCCCTAACTGCTACTTAAGACCCTACACTTACTTATGCCGAGATGTTAGAGTCGGAAACGCCTGCGAAGTCAAAGGAAGCGTAATCATGGATGGGACCCACATAGGACATCTATCGTATATAGGGGACAGCATAATAGGTGCCGGTTGCAACATTGGAGCAGGAACAATTACTGCCAACCTCAGGTTCGACGAACAGCCCATAAAA
>CAZQQB010000010.1:17318-21249 GCA_964595415.1 uncultured Nitrososphaerota archaeon
TTCTTGGAGATGGGGTAAAGACTGGGATAAATGTCAGCCTTTATCCTGGGGTCAACGTGGGGCCTGGTAGTTGGATAGGTCCGCATACTGCAGTTTACAAAGACGTTTCTCCTAATACTATTCTGACCCAAAAACTCGAATTTGAAGAGAAAAGGAGATAATTGATGCAAATAATAGAGAAAAACGCTGTAATCAAGGATCACCGGAGAGTTCGACTAAAGTTCGCTTTGGCATATCCGAACATCTATTCGGTTGGAATGAGCAACCTGGGAATTCGCCTTCTGTACGAAATGATTAATAAATCTGATGAAGTCCTCTGCGAGAGATTCTTCTTCTCAGGTCATGGCATCCCACCTAAGAGCATAGAGTCTGGCTTGCCATTTTCCTCGTTCGACATCATCGGCTTCTCCCTCCAACATGAAATGGATTACCTCCGAATGTTGGATATGCTCTCAACCTCTAATATCCCTCTAAAATCAGAGAATCGGTCCCGCCCGATCGTAATTGCAGGCGGTCCGTCAGTCTCCTCGAACCCAGTCCCGCTCGCACCGTTCGTCGACCTCTTTGTCATTGGAGAGGTTGAGCCGATACTCTACCAGCTCTTGGAACTCTTAATCTCTGGGGAAGCAAAAACACAAGCCCTTTCAATCCCTGGACTCTACAGACCTGGTACCTCTACCCACAGGGTCTATGTCAAGGATCTAAACAATGCATACCACGCCATAAGACAGGTGCACCCTACCTCTGGTGAGTGGTTGTCATCTTCATTCCTGCTGGAAGTGAGCAGGGGTTGCAGCAAAGGCTGCAGGTTCTGCCTTGAATGCTTTCTCTATTCTCCTCATAGGGAGCGTTCGTTCAGCACAATTAAGCAGATATTGGAATTTGGTATCAGATTATCACAAATTTATAGGGTTTCATGTATTAGCTCCGCCCTTTTTGATCACTCTCAGCTCAAGGATATATTGTTTCACCTAAAAGAGAGGGGTATCAGCTTCTCCACACCATCAACAAGGATCTCCGATATCGACGAAGAGCTCATGGGTCTCATCGCTTCTGGCGGTCAGCATACACTTACAATAGCCCCTGAAACCCCCTCGGAGCGCCTCAGGAAGACTATAAACAAACATTTTGATGACGACCAGCTCTACAACATGCTCTCCAAAGCAAAGAAATCTGGCATTCGCTCATTAAAGCTCTATTTCATGGTAGGCATTCCAGGAGAGTCTGACAATGACCTCCTAGACCTCGAGCCTTTTCTCTCAAAGATCATATCAACCGGCTTTAGTGGCTCCTCGATCCACATCTCAATAAACCCGTTGATTCCAAAGAGCAATACGCCATTTCAGTGGCTGACCATGATCTCAAAGGATGACTACAATCGCCGCCTATCTCTATTTCGTAAGATTGCCCACAGGTTGGGCATCAGGAGGGTTGAATCTCTCGATTATCGGTGGGGAGCAATCCAGGCTTACCTTTCCACAGCTGGACATGAAGCATCCGAAATCCTGTTATCACTATTGGAGGACATTAAGGAGGGGGGGATGGGCGACTTGGGCTCTTGGAGAAGGGTCCTCAAGCGATATGGGAAGCGCCCTGAAACCATATATGCGCCCAAGAAACTAGACGCTCCATTACCCTGGGAAGAGATAAAAGCAGCCGTTCCAATCTCTATATTGCGCCACGAGTTCCTAAAGGCAACAGGAGAAGGTCCATGAAGGGCTTTTCAAAAGAGGAACTGAAAAAAGATTTCCCAAACCTGATAAAGGAGATAGAGAGAAGCGCGGCAGAAGAAAATTTAAACATAAAAATTGACAGGAGCAGGGGCTACACCCCCAGCGTGATAGACTTTATCATGCGATGCGATAAAGATGAAGAGGCAATTGAAATAATCGATTACCTTGAGAAGCGTGGGGAGATCACGCATGTTTATGCCAGCGCACTTCGCAAGCAGGTAAACGAGAAAGGCGTAAGATCTTTTGGCAACAAACGAGCCCCCGGGTATTACTTCAGGGTCTTTGGCAAAAAGTAGCCCCCTCATCATCCGTGGAATTTTTAGGCTAAATAAGCGGTTTTCTAGAAATTAGAAAAGCGATGGGTTTGAAGGCAAAAGAAGATGCAAGAAATAACTTCCTAGTGACTAGACACTTAAGAGATTATCTCAGTCTTTTAAAAGGACTTAGGATGAATTGTTTAAAGACGATGATGGAGAATGGTCAAAGCACTCCATAAATTGGAGAGAACTTAAAATATGCGAAGCGTCCTACCGATTCGTATAAGGTCATTAGGTGTGACCTTGACCCCCAATAATATGTTCAATTGTTTTTGGAAGATTCTAGCAGTAATATAGGCGTCGCTTAAAGCACTATGTCTCGAAACATTCTCTATTTGGTACTTGTTGAGTAAAACCGAAAAATCGAGAGAACAAGGAGCAGGTGTTCCGATCCTTTGCAAAATCCACCCTTCAATCTCTTTGAGGTCCACGTATTTAAGGTCCAATTTTTTACTGTGATTTTTTACAATTTTTTTAGATTCTTCTTTAAGAAAAGTGATGTCAAAAATTACGTTAAACCCCACAACTATTCTGTCATTAAGCATATCGAAAATTTTCCCATATATTTCTTCAAAGGTAGGGGCTTGTTCCAAGTCGCCTGGGCAGATCCCATGTATCTTTATAGATCTTTCATTAAGTTTCTTTGGTCTGATCAGGGAATTATAGTGCTTTCCAAAATGGATTCTTAAGCCAGTCATGGGGATTATCGCTATCGATATGATTTCATCTTTTTTTACATCCAGTCCAGTAGTCTCAAGATCCAATACAGCAAACTCGGCACTTTCCAACCCTAAATCTGCTTCTGATTTTGACTCTTTTTTCCCTTCTCTCAGCACAGCATTTTCCTCAACCATAACTTGTACTCCGTAACAATTTTAATGATTTTTTTATAAACAATCCTATCAAGTAACTCCTTTTTGTTGCTCATTTTAGTGCCCAATTCAACAGTTCTGAGGGTTATATACGCCTCTGCCAGACCTTCTGCTAACTCTTCCTTTATAACGCCGCGGGATTCTAGAACCTTTAATCTCTCCCAAGCAGGTCTGGAGATAGGGTCTCCGTAAAGATAACCAACTATCTTGATCCCGTTTGAGACGAGCGATACAATTCCTTCGGATTCAATCGTGGTTTCTCCAAAAAGACTCTTGGCATTGGCCAGAAACGTATTCTGTTTAGGAAGATCTTTGAGGATGTTCTTGAATTTTATGTACCTGATTCGGTCGCCGAATATGTACCTTGCATCAAGAATTTCCAGCAACCTAACGAAGGGTAAGGAGGCCAAAAATTCGCATATATCCTCAAAGCAGAGGTATACTTTTCCAATTTGGAGACCAATATTGGACAAGATCTCGGCGTAATTTGGAAGATGCCTTTCGAATTTTTTATCACCAACGATCAGCAGATCGATGATAAGAGGGAGATCGAATTCTCTTCTCCCATACTCCCCAACTAGCATAATAGCTATCCCTGAGCCTGGCTCAAATCTTAAAAAGGTTTTTCGCAGAACGGCATCAATGATTGTTGTCACCAGTCGGGAAATAAACGGGTAGCTAAAACCATGTGCCGAGGCATTCTTTATTAGTGAGTCGATTCGCAGCGAGAGGTTCTTAAGTTCATCCAAGTCCTTGGAGCGCATTATCTCTTTTGTTATTTTTAAAAAGTGACTGTGTGATTCAAGATTGTAGATTAAGTCTTTGATAGAAATAACGCCAACCAATTTTTCATTATCCACCACAGCTAGATGATTAATTCCATGTGATAGAAATTTGAAATATGCATCCAGAATGGAGTCCTCTGAGTTGATCGTTATTACAGGACACACCATCGCCTTTTCAACGGAGTCCGTAATAGGCAAATCTTTTTCAATAAAGTGCAGGATAT
>CAZQQB010000010.1:21259-23720 GCA_964595415.1 uncultured Nitrososphaerota archaeon
CCAACCGGTCGCATCTCTGGATCCACAACAATGACGCTGCCGACATTATTCCTGTTCATGAGTTCTATGGTCTCCTTAAGAGTCCGATCCTTGAGGCAAAATATAGGCCGCTTATTTATTATCACCCTGACTGGTCTCTCGTAAATGCTGGAGTCCGATATATCTGTCAATTTGAGGAGTGATAGGAACTTCCCACAAATTAGTTTCTCAATGAACTCTTTGAACAGCAAGTTCTTTTGAAGGATTCTTTCCATTCTAGCAAGCCTATCTCGATTATTTCGTCCTTTTCCACGATCCCTATAAAGTCTGAGTTATAGAAGAGACCGATTTTTCCTTCCCTTACGAAATAAAATTTCTTTATCTTCTCGCTTGACTCGAAAATTGTCTTTCCTTTCTTATAAAGAACGATGTCCATGCCACTAAGGAGTTCTGAAATTTCACTCTCGGAAAGAAATGAAAACGGTTTAAGTCTAGAAAGATATTGGGCGGGGGGGAACATATCATCATCCTTACTAAATGAAGTTTCTTTCGATATACTCTTGAAAGAATTTTATGTTTTTTATCGCATTTTTGAGGAGGGCTTTCTCGAAAAGTGTAAGCGATGAAAGGTCAATTGAGTTCTTAGAATTGAGTTGAACTGAGATCTTGAGTCGCATAATAATATTGTATGTTTGTAGGAGTGTTTGAGACAGTTCGTCTGAGATTATTTTGTTTCTTCTCAGCGACTCAATTCTATCGGGGGTGGAGGTACACAAAATCTTGTTGGTAATCGCCAAAGCTCTGACGGGATACTCCAAGGGAGCAATGGCTTTGGACTTAAGGTCAAAGGATCGGGGTATGCCAAACAGCGATTCGGGCGGCCGATAAATGAGGGACTGGACCAAGAGAAGCCTGTTTTTATGTAGCTTACTCACCAATTTCTCTTTTATTCTTTCAAGCATGTCGCCGCTACCGACCAAGACTCTGGCATCCGAGAGGAGAGATAAATTAACTGAGAATCTTTGGGGATCGTTTCCCCAGATCTCAATCAGTTTTGAAAGTTCATTGTATTTGAATGTTAAGTTTCTGGCGGTATAACCATGCTGACAGGAAGGGAAGCCGACCTCATCTAAACCGTCTTCGAGTCCGTAGATGAATGATTTGATGCTTTTTTCATCTTGGAGGGTCGATTCATTATAAATAGCCAATGTATCCCGATCAGTGAGTAGAAACTGCTCCCTTCTCCCCCAGCTACCTGTTGCGGCGTAAACCATATCCTGGAGAAGACCTCCTCTTAAATCAACAAAAGTCTTTAAAGCCGTATCAACTACATGACTGATCGTCTCAAAGAAATATCCTGCTCTGCCTACCTCTGGCTTTTTAGAGAATTTTACTGCGCGTGTGATCAAGTCATCCTTAAATTCTGAGATTATATGTTTTACCTCTTCCATATTTTTTGCTTTTCTTAATTTTATTATGTAGTGTAAATAAAAAGGGCTTAGGCTGTAGGTGATATCGCCTATGGTAACCATGCTGATGGGCATTCCAGACTCCATTACTATAGTGTGTTTAATTTTATGTTCAAGCATCTTAGAGAGGACTTCATATAGGTTCTCGTTAATATCTGCTGTCACCAGACTGGAGAGTCTTTTTGGCTTATGTTTCAAAAACTCATCAACTCTCAAATTAAAATCAAGACCGTCAGCAACTACTCTTCGGAGATCCGAGTCGGTGATAATCCCCACAGGGACTTGGTTCTCCATTATGACCACTGAAGATACCTCTTCTCTGTGCATCAACTCCGCAGCACTCTTTATCAAGGCATCCGGTGTCGTCCAGACAAGCTTACGCCAAATAATTTTACCTAAGGTGTAATCGCTTTTGTCCAGCTCATTTTCAAAATTCATTCTTATCAACCTTAAATTCGCTCAAAAAAATAAAAGATTATTCGGGATGTTTAAGTGCATCAATAAACTTGAGCACCTCCGGAGTGTTTATTTTTCTACCTCCTGTTACAAGAGAGACCGTAATCGCGGCCATTGCGTTGATCAGGAATGCGATCGTTCCCCATGCTATTGTTCCAATTTTGCTGCCAAAAATCGTTAGGGGGGCGACGCCATACAGCCCAACCCCGAGAACATATGGAAGCGCCGTGGTCATTCCACAAATCATCCCTGCGATTATTCCATACTTGTTAAGACCTTTCCAGAAGATTCCAAGAATGACTATGGGAGTAAAAGAGGCCGCTGCGAAGACAAACGCCCAGCCCACGAGTAATGCTACATACGTGGAAAAAGTTGGGTCTTCTAGGGCCCTCGCGCCAAAGATACTGGATACTACTGAGAGTCCTACCAGCATTGCTCTTCCGATCCATATCTCCCTCCTTTCTGAGGTGTTTGGGTTGATGAATCTTTTGTAAATGTCCCTTGTGGCACCAACCGCCATAACCATGATTAAACCATTTGCGGTGCTTAGGGCTGCA
>CAZQQB010000011.1:0-788 GCA_964595415.1 uncultured Nitrososphaerota archaeon
GCTTATTGTTATCAGTAGCTTTTCGATAGGGATCAAATGCTACACCATGCTCATTTTGTTATAAAAGATAAAAAAGGGTTTTCAGTCTGATGTGGATGGCAGGTTGAAAATTCTTTGGATCAAAGCTGAGAAACTGAATGACGTGATGATGTACCATGTCCAGAAGGTGAAGTTTTTGCCAACAAAGGGAAGGGTTATGGGTGAGACTGCGACTGTGATCTGGCTGTATCCAAATACGCCGTTAAAGAGGTAGAAGAAGACTATGAAGGGGATCATGGTAAAGAAGACAGGTTTAAACTGCTCACGCATCATCTCTGATTGGACTCGCTTCATGGTCGCCTCCTTTTTCTTAAGTTTATCTATCTGCTTTTGGTCCTTTGAACGTATAGCCTTGGTATAAGCGCTCTGCCACTCCCTCACCTCGGTCATCCTTCGCCTCATCTGATCTACATCGGTCAGGGCGCGTGTCGCAGCTGACGAGATGAGGGCCATCCCTACTGCTATCAGGAGGATCGTGAGGGCTGAAAGTGGAAAATCTTTGGCTGGACCCATTAGGGTGGATAGGGAAGCCACTAGTGAGTAGTAGAGATCTGAGAGGAATTCTAAAGCCATTTTGCTACCTCCTAAACAGCGAGGCGATGGTTTGACCAGCCGACTGGTGCTCTCCCTCTCTGTTCTCGACTATTGTGACTGTGCATCCCGTAAGAACTGCCAGAGAGGCTGCGCCTGCCCTGCCCATTAGCTGATGCTCTTCTATTTTCTTGGAGGAGTCCTCCTCCCTGTTCCTG
>CAZQQB010000011.1:798-1994 GCA_964595415.1 uncultured Nitrososphaerota archaeon
TGGCAGCGTCCTTCCTCCGCCTCTTTGAAATTGACTCCGGGTCGGCTTCCAAAAGAACTATGGAGTCTGGCATGAGAGATTCGGCGATCCAAACGGGTATCCCGGGCATATAACCATCTGTCGTTCTTATGAACATGTGGGTGTCGAGTAGAACGTTATTCCTCTCGGCAATAGCCCTTATTTTGTTGGCGGCGTTGAGCTGCAAGGAGATTTGGTGGTGGATGGAGAGTTTTCGCATCTCATCTCTGTCTTTGACGAGACCCTTACTAGTAGCTTCTTCGAACATCAGGTCTCCGTAATTTATGTGTTTGACATCAAAACCTTTCTCTCTGCAGGAGGCTATGGTGGCATTTAAAACTGTTGTCTTGCCAACGCCAGGAATGCCTGTCACAATCACGAGTCTTCCTTCCCTATAGACCCTCTTAGCCATTTTTAAACCTACTCCTGTCCCAAAAATCTCCCGAGACTTGGATAAGCCTCTGAGAGTTGTTCCTTTGCAAGTATTTGGTAATACTGGTAAATAATACCTACTGAAAGGAGTATCCCAATACCGCTACCTATGGCACCGAGCATATCGGCTATGCCCGCTAAGAGTCCGATTGAGATACCGCTGATAATTGTCAGGGAGGGGATGTACCTTTGAAGTATCTGCTCAATTACGCCAGGAGATCTCCTGAAGCCAGGAATTTGGAGACCTGCTTTTACAAGTTGGTCTGCCTGTGCCTTTGCGCTCATACCTGCGACTTCGACCCAAACCTTGGCGAACATCACAGAGAATGCGACTAGAATCAAAGTGTAAAGTAAAGCGTGTACTGGATCTTGTAGCACGTTTGTAATGCTCCTTGGTGAAGATATGTAGTAGAGGAAGCATCCAGGCAGAATCTCTCTAGAGGTTGATGTGGAATTGAACATTGCGAACCAGTTCAGCCACATATTGTTGTTTGCCATATTTAGGTTCTGCCACAAAATTTGACCGAAGAGGTAAAAGTTTGCGAAGAGGGCGGAGGCGAGGATTATAGGAATATTTGAGACATACATGAATTTCAGTGGGATCTTAGCACGCATTCCGCCATACTTGGCATAGGCAACTGGGATTTCGATCTTCATGCCCTCCAAATAGACAGCAACTAGGAATACCAAAATCATGGCAATGAAACCTGTCATATCAGGATATGGGTACCTCGAGAAGGCGGAGA
>CAZQQB010000011.1:2004-9850 GCA_964595415.1 uncultured Nitrososphaerota archaeon
GCCATTTAGGGCTGTTTGGAAGAATGCCACGAGGGCACCAAGCGATTTTCCATCTGCAATTGGACCGAACGGGGAGAAAGTCAGCCAGATTACCTGTTGTGATACACCTGCCAAGATGAAGAGGCTGACCCCGCTACCGAGACCCCAGCCTTTCTGGATCATTTCGTCAAGAAGTATGACAAGAACTCCCACAACTACAAGTTGTAGGACGATGAAGGCAGAGGTCAAGGTTTCAGGAGTCCCGTAATTCCCACCGATGAGGAAAGCAGTGCCTTCAAAGGCCGTCATAAGGATGGCAAGGAATTTTTGGGTCCCTGTAAAGAGACCTCGATCGCGCGGTTTTGTCATGTCAACGCTCAGGATCTTGGAGCCCGCGAGGATCTGCATTATAAGTCCTGCGGTGACAATAGGTCCAATACCTAAATCCATCAGAGATCCTTTTTTGGACGCAAAGATTACTCGGTAGAAGAAAAGCTGCTCATAGCCGGTCTGAAATATAGGAACGCCATAAAGCGGGATCTCGCACATCACCAAATAAATTCCAAGCGCCAAGCCAGTCCAAAATATCTTCTCCTTAAGGCTCACCTTCCGCTGTGGCTTTGGAACCTCCGGAAGATACTTCATTATTGGTTCCATTAGGTCCAGGAAGCGAGCCATAATTACAGTTACCTCATCCTATTAGGATAACTTCTCCACCAGCCTCGGCAACTTTCTTTTTGGCAAGCTCAGAGGCATGGGATGTCTTGACCGCCAAAGAGAATCCCAATTTACCGCTGCCCAATAGCTTGTCAAAGCCTAGGGCTTTCAGATCCAGTACGGCTCTGCCCCTCTCGTCTTTTTCTAACATTCTGCCTCGGATTAAAGCATCCAGGGACCCAACATTTATGGATTTTAATGGTTTCGATAAGACAGATGGTCGCACAAATCCGCACTTTCCAAAGTGATCTTTTCCATATTTTACGGTCCAGCTCCACTTGTGTTTATGGAGACCCGCGTTGCCAAATCCACCACGTGTTCCAGACTTCCTATGTTGGCCTACTTGACCCCAGCCATACAATCTAGATCCGCGTTGTCGCCTGACCTTCCGATCCCTTCGAACTACCATATGTAAACACCACTGAGATTAGCGATAATCAGAAAGACGTTCACTAATATATTTTTAGTTTTTTATTTTTCCTATTTTTAGATCATCTTGAGGAGGAGAGCATTTATGGCTTGACCTCTGTAGCCAAGTTCGCCACCTTCCTTCACGTGTTTGGTGATTGGTCCCTTGAACCCACCGCTAGGAGGCGTAAGCCTAAAAGTCTTCTTGATTGGGGCGGGGACTCTGCCCTCGTTGATGATTTTATCTGCAAGTTCATTGAAGCTTGTGACACCAAGAGTCTTGAGGAAATCCTCGTCGATCCTCTTGTTACCTTCAAGCCTCCCCCGCTTCTTTAAAAGTACTGTGAGATGCTCCCTGTCTATTTCGCCCCATGTTATGTAGTTTGAAGACTTCTGCAGCATGCCCACCATGCCGGGAGTGTCAGGGATCAGGGTGGCATTATGCTTTCTGGAAAGGTTGAGGCGATTTAATGTATCGAGCATCTCAGGCGAGACGCCAGTCTCCCCCCTTATACGGATGGCAAGAAACAATTTCATTGTGATCTACCTCATTTCTTAAACCGGTAAGTGTTCTTGAGCGCGTCATAAACAGCTCCGGCAAAGTTTATGGTGGTCCTTGTCTCGCCTCTGGACACAACCCAAGCATCCTTTATGCCAGCGAAGGTAAGCAATGTTTTGGCAGCCGCACCTCCAACAAGACCGACTCCTTTGGGAGCGGGTATGAGAGTCACGGTGACACTGCCACTCTTTCCAGTAACCACAAAGGGGAGGCTATGGGGGTTGCCGCATGGGCATTTCCAGTGTCCGCATCCCCTTCTCACAGGAGTTATGTTGAGCTTTGCGTTAGCCACGGCCTTGTCTATAGCAAACCGCATCTGTTTTGATTTTCCGATGCCTATTCCGATATAACCGTCGCCGTTTCCGATAACAACACCGATCTTAAACTTGGTGATTTCGCCAGCGTCGGTCTGCTTCTGGACTATGCTAACATCTAGGACTTCGTGCTTTATGTCGGGTAACAAGGTATCAACAATCTCTGGCTCTTTTATCGGGATATTCTGTTCGAATACCTCCTTAATACTAGTGATCTTACCCTCAAGAACAAGCTTGCCGAGTGTTGTCCTCGGCACCCATTGAGTCTGCTGATATTCCATATCATTTCACCTTCTTGGTGATTGTCTCTTTGACCTCTTGAAAGTGTTTAACAATGTTCTCGGGAGGAAGCCCAGCTCCTATGTATTTTGAGAATTGGGATTGGTATTTAATGGGATTTTCTCTCTGAAGCAGTTCGGCATATTTTGCGATATGTCCCCCTTTTATGCGGCCTTCATCAGGAAAGATGTCCTCGCCATGAGGGATCTCCATGCCAGCGTCTATTGCACCCTTCAGGGCGGAAAAAAGGCGGTTGCCCTTGGTTATTGAGTAGCCATTCAAGTCCAGCACTGCGGTCTTAAAGCCCTTGACGAGGGCGCGTTTTCCAAGCAAAAAACCTACCAAGTAAGCAGCAGAAAGGTTGCCTGTCCCACCCTTCCACCCATATTCCATCAAATCTTTGGTGGTGGCATATGCCAATACCCTGTCGCCATCAACTTTGGCTTCCACAAGCTGGATGGATATATGCTTTAGAGATTTTCTGATAACGAGTCGGAGTTCCTTCTTGGAGACGAGGCGCTTTCTAAGGCTGTAGTCGGTCCTCCCTTCGCGCCTCCTCCGAAATGGAACCCTGTAAGTTGGTCCTCTTGCCAAGTTTTTACCTCCTCGCCAAATTGTGCTCTTCTATGTAAGCTTTAAGTTGCCTCTTATCGTGAAAGGCCCCACCTTTTGCCTTAACGTAGAGCATCCTGTATACTGATGGGGTGATGATCCTTCTCCTCCTTAGAAGACGGAGAAACTCCCTTATTGAACGTATCCTGTCGGTCCAAGTGTCACCCTCTACCGAGCTCTTCCTGCTACCGGGACCTTTCCTCAGACCTTTCTTCTTCTGCCTCCGGATACGCCTGTACCTAGCTCGGCTTATGCCTTCTTCGGGGCTAGCCTTAATAGCTCCCTCTTTAATTAGGGCGCGAACGTCATCTCTTGTGATTGCCATACTTATGTCTTCAAAGCGTTCTGGGTCCATCCATACTCTGCTCTCGCCGACGTCTAGGACTTTCGCGGCTATCCTACGCTGTATCTTCAAACTCATCTAGATCCCTCCGCTTCGCGCTCCTCTTTCTCAGGCGACCACTCCTCTTCTTCCTCTGCCTCTTCCTCTTCTTCCTCTGCCTCTTCCTCTTCTTCCTCTGCCTCTTCCTCTTCTTCCTCTGCCTCGGGTTCTTTCGCAGCTTCCTCCTTGGCTTCTTTCTCCTCTTTGACTTCGACTGGTTTCTCTTCGGGCTTCTCGGAGGGACGTATATTTACAACAATTATTCCAAGAGTCTCTGCTCTCTTCAGTATCTCGAGTCTCTTCCTTTTGCCAACCGCAGAGGCGATTCTGATGATGTTGGTTGACGGCTTTATTTTGTTGAGATCCTCGACATTATAAACCAGCACCTCGCGCTTTCCAGATGGATGGATGCCCCTAGCCAATACGGGGCTCCTATAACCGGTCTCCACGATAGCGGGTCTGCCCTTCTTTTTAAGCCGCATCTTTGACCTTATTCCAGTACAACCTCTCCATTTATCTCCAAGACGTGGGAACCTGCCAGCTTCTTGTCTAACAAAATCCGGTCTTTTCTTAATCTTGTTCCTGATCTTTATAGCCTTTGATAGCTTATCGGGATCGGACATTTTTTTACCTCCTCTCCACCAGATATATGCCATCTTGGAAGACTCTAGGGTCCATCTTCTTAACATGGGTCGCAAGGTGTATGTTAGCAGCAGTCTGCCCAACCTCCTCCTTGTCAGTTCCCTCTAAGAGGATCTCGTCACCGCTAACCGTGACCTTGACGTTGCCGACGATCTTTGCTACCCTCCTCGACCGCTCGCCCATGAAGTTCTCGATGAATACATCTTTTCCGGCGACCTTCACAGTAATCGGGAAGTGAGCATATATTATCTTCATCGTATATAGGTGTCCATCTGTAACCCCTTTAAACATGTTTTTTATGTGGGAGGCGATTGTGCCGAGTATCGCCTTAGAGCGTTTTCCCTTCTCTAGAGAAGTCAATATTATTTTGTCATCAGTCTTGGCGATTTTAAGTCCGGAGTGGGCAAAATCCTTTGTTAAGCTGCCCTTTGGACCGGATACTGTGACAAAAGACCCCTGTGTGGAGACGCTGACCCCTTCTGGGACATTTATGGATATTTTTGAATTTGCCATTGCCATCACCTAATAGACGTATCCCAGAAGCCGCCCGCCTAGCTTGTTTGAAATCGCTTCTTTATGTGTCAAGATTCCTTTGGGTGTTGTTAATATTAGCAGCCCTATATCCTTGGCAGGAAGGTATTGGTACACAAAAGTGTCGATATCCTTGTATGAGACTGAGAAGTAAGGCTTTATGACGCCGCATTTGTTGATTCTGCCGAGGAGTTGAATCCTGAGCTTGCCGAGACGACCATCGTCAATAAACTCAAATTCTCCAATGTAGCCGTGCCTCTGTAGGACTCGAAGTACATTAGCCACAAGCTTTGGAGCAGGGGTAACTATACACTCGCTCCTCCCTCGCTCCTCACTATTAATGATATTCATTAAGACGTTGGCTAGAGGATCTTGTACCCACATGGTTGAGCACCTACATGTACTTCTTGAAACCGAGGTTCTCAGCAGACTCCCTGAAACATTGGCGGCAGAGATTGAGGCCATACCTTCTTATGATGGTGCTCCCCTTTGAGCCGCAACGCTTGCAAACTCTGCTCCCCTTGCCAAACTTTCTCTCCTTTGGTTGACGAACCTTTCCCATGTTTATACCTCCCTCTCTATCTTTATGCCGAACCGTTCGGTCATGAAAGCAATTGCTTCTTCCTTGGTAACGCGGTGGTTTCGACCTATCTTTGAAGGGCGGTATCTCCTTCTTGAAACCCTATAACCGGGTCGCTCCAAAACAACACAGACGTTCATGCCAAATATTCCAAGCGAGGGGTCGTACTTTGTACCTGGAAGGTTTATGTGCTCTGTTATGCCGAATGAGACATTGCCGTAATCATCAAAAGAAGATCCTTTTATCAGGTTTTTCTTGGAGTCAAAAGCTCTCCTGAGAAAATCATCAATTTGGTTTCCCCTAAGCGTCACCAAGCAACCTATGTTCTCGCCTCTTCTTATGCCAAAGTCTCTTATAGTCTTCTTTGCGCTACTTGGGCACGGTTTTGCTCCTGTTATCGACTTTAGGACAGTCATAGCCTTCTCTAACCGTTCTCCTCCCTCACCTAAGCCAATATTGACAACTACTTTCCCTATCTTTATGGCACGCATGGGGTTCGATTGGCCAACTTCCGTGGCCTTAGCACCCTCGGACATTTTTTTACACTTCCCCACTAATGTTTATGATTGGACTTCCCTTACCTATCGGGAATAAGTACTTAAGCGTAACGGTATTCTCGGAGCCGCCTATGCTCACTTTAGCCAATTGATCCGGACCTCTGCTCGTTGGTGCCTCTATGACTTCCCCGTACTTGCCTATGTTGCTCCCCCCGATTATGGAAACAAACGCACCTGATTCGAGAGGGATATGCGCATCGATCTCTCCATCTGGTAAAGTGAGCTTTATCGTATCAAAGGTCCTGTATCCGACTTGGATATTGAAGGGGTCTTCAACTTTTATGTTGTATGATCGCCCGTCGTGGAAATTGAGTTGAACCATTCTTCCCTTGAGGATCCTCTTCCCAATTATTCTCACAAGTTTGAAAGAAGATTCCTCGGGTGAGATCTTTACTAGGGAGAGTTTTTTAACGGGATGAGGAAGTACTCTGTAGTATTCTTCAGAAGGTCGAAGGTATAGCACGTCCATCAGGCCCACTGGGAACTTATAATCGGTCCTGACTTCACCATCGACAATTACTTTTCTCTCAGAGAGGATCTTCTTTGCTTCCCCGATGGTCAGGGAGTAATTTAAAAGGTCCCTCAGGACAACTCCCAATGGTACAGAGTGATAGAGTGGATGTGGTCCAGCGGATGGCCGGACAGCAAATTCCCTTTCCTTTATTTTAATGGGCCAGAAACGTGGTGCAGGGTAAGTCTTCAGATGTCGCTTCAGGATGATTCCCTCCTTTTGATTCTAGACTCAAAAAATTCTTTTCTCCTCTTTTCAGAAAGGTCAAGTTTTGTTATCATTACTTTGGACGGTTTTATTGTCGCCGGGCGAGTTGTTCCGTCCATCTTTTTTATGGTAACACCTTCGATTGTAACGCGCATCTTGGAGAGATCTAAAGAGGAGATCTTCCCTTCATGTCCCTTGTAATCACCCCTCATTATGATAACGGTGTCTCCCTTACGCAGAGAAGACGTTCTGGTTCCGTACCGCTCCCTGAGCTCTTCAGAGAGAGGGGCGCGCATGCTCTTGAGCCTCTTATGGAGGGAGGGAAGCTCTCGTTGGATTTTAGGTTTGATACTGGTCAAAGGTTTCACCTCAAACCACCATTGATGCCAGACCTGCGACCTTAGGCCATCTCTCGGCAGCTTCTTTTGCAACAGGACCTCTTATCTCGGTGCCCTTACATTCGCCATCCTCGGTAACAATCACTGCGGCGTTATCCTCAAATTGAACCCAGCCACCATCCAGTCGTCTGAAAGGTTTCCGCTGTCTGATTATAACAGCATGAAATATCTGGCGGCGAACTTCTGGCGTGCCTTCTTTGACAGAGACTATCACTTTGTCACCAACAGAGGCCGCGGATAGACGGCGGATCCTACTCTTCATTTTGGGGACGCCAATAATTTGGACCAATTTGGCACCGCTATTATCGGCACACCTTAATAAGGCCCCCAAGGGGAGGCCGAGGCTTATGCCTGGTCGGTAGGTTATACCACCGCCCAGACCCTTCCCTCTCTTGGCCATTTTACTCACCACCAGTCCGTTCGACGACGACGAAGCTCACTGTTTTGCTTAGGGGGCGGCATTCAGTGATCTTCACGGTCTCTCCCTTGACCGCCCCTATGCATGGTGGGTTGTGGGCATGGATCTTCGACCTACGTTTTGCATATCGTTTGTACTTTGGGTAGTAGTAAAGATAGTCGACTTGAACAACAACGGTTTTGTGCATTCTGTCGCTCACGACTCGTCCAGTTAAGGTCTTTCCTCTGATGGATAAATTTCCGTGAAATGGACAGTTTTTGTCAGAGCAAGAAACAGTCTTTATATCTTTTAATGTTTGCGACATCTATTATTTCCTCCTTCTTTGAAGGCGTTTAAGACGTTCCGCGGGATTATAAGCGATCTTAGATCCTTCGAGGCTTACAGGTTCAGGGATGTAAAAGGTGAAGAGTGAGTTCTTCTTGTGAACCATTTTATAGCCCCTTGGGGTGGATAGGACGAGCATCTGGGCGGTCTCGTTCGCCACAATGCCCTCTAAACCTATTTGATTAGGGTCTGTAGAGGATTCGACCTTGGCGCGAAGACCTACAAGGTCGTGATAGATCAGGTTTGAGGGAGTGACCTTCATTCGTTCTCTTCCTCCAAGTCCTCTTGCTCGTAAATGTTCTTCTCACGGAGCCCAGTAACTTTCTCTTTTGGAGCTTCTTCACGAGCTCCTCGAGCTATTTGAGCCGCTTTGGGAGCTTCCTTAGAAGGGGCTTCTTTGCTAGGCTTCACCCTCTCTATCCCGAGCT
>CAZQQB010000011.1:9860-10169 GCA_964595415.1 uncultured Nitrososphaerota archaeon
GGTTAACTGTGAGGAATTTCGCGATTGTCTTTCTCAAAAGTCGTATCCTTGAGGGATTTTCCAGCGAGCCGCCCATAGCTTGCATTGCCTTCATCTTGGAGAGCTCCGCCCTAAGCTCTGATAGCTTTTTAGAGCGCTCATCCTTGCTCATCTTTCTAATCTCTTGGATCCTGAATATTGCCAATTTCATCACCCAGCTGCCTGCTGCACAGACTCGACCACGGATATGTCATCGACGGTCTTTATGGGAAGGTATATGCTGACTTGGACGCCAAAGACGCCAGGTTTAAGAAGGACGCTCGTAACAGC
>CAZQQB010000011.1:10179-23210 GCA_964595415.1 uncultured Nitrososphaerota archaeon
CCTTTAATATAGCTCCAGACCTGAATTTCTCATACCTAGATCTCTCTGTGGACAGTTTGCCGCGAATTACGATCTCTGCGCCCCGTGCGCCAGCTTCCATGATCTGTCTCAGCGCAACAAAGGCAGCTCTTCTGAAATGTATGCCCCTCTCGAGGGCTGAGGCCACTCTGCTTGCCATTATTCTAGCGTTAAGTTCAGGGTTTTGGACTGGAACCACTGCAATTTGAGGGTTTTCCAGCCCATACCTCGTCTCTATGACGTGGGCTAGCTCCCTGATGGTAGCTCCTTGCCTCCCGATAACCATGCCAGGCCTCTCCGCGTAGATAACGACCCTGTTTCCAAGCGGAGTCTTCTGAAACTCAACTCCAGCATACCCGGCTCTTTTAAGCTCGGTGCGGAGATAATTGTCTATTACCATGTTTTTTGATGATTTTCCGATAAAGAATCGCACTATGCTCAAGCGCCAACCTCCTCAACTACAATCTCTATATGTGTTAATGGGTGAAAGAATGGTGTGGCCCTACCAAACGCACGCGGGATATAATTTCTAATCCTCATCGCTGCCTGAGCGCAGGCATGGCGCACTCGGAGACTCTCTGTGTCAAGACCTTTATTCTCGGCGTTGGCCTTGGCATTTTCCAAGACCTTGAGGATCTCAGAGCATGCCTTTATGGGATATCTGCCCGAGGGGATGCCAAATCTACCGGCGATCTCAGAGTGGTGGGAGACATTGCTTTTGAAATGACGGTAGGGGATGCCCTCCTTTTTCTCAATGACGCGTTTCAGATACTCGATGGCATCATCCAAGTGCATGTGCCTTATGGCATTGCAGATCTCTCTAGCCTCCTTTGGAGAGATGTGCAAGTCCCTTCCACTAGCCCTAGCCATTCTATCAGGATTGTACTCCAAGGTTGAATATCCCCACTCAGGCATCGTACCACTTCCAATTTACCATGATAGGTAGAATCGCAAGTTTAAAACTTGGGAGGGGTATAAAAAGTTTTTTACAGTGTTTGAAAAGCACATATGAAAATCGGTTATCGGCTATTTTATTGTTGGAACATTTTATTATTGAAGTGCCAGGCAGTATATAAAAAGAAAGGCGCACATTGTGGCAGATTTTATCTGAAAATGTTTATAGAGGAGGCCCAGTACAACATTTGATTTCATTCGGGCTTTTAAACCCAAAAATTCACTTTTTTAGCAATTTTCACGAGTATAGCGATGCCGAAAATGAAGGGGAAAGCAATAACGCATATGCCTCCGAACGGACATGCCGCACATGATGTTCTACAAATCTAAAAATAGATCGTAGGCATATGCTTGAAGCTGAGATTATAAAGGTAAAATAAGCCTTGAATTTTTTAAGATGATTCATTATCGAAATCATCAATTTCCTTTAGCCTCCCCCATCTCATCCCAAAAGCATGGGATGGGCATCTGTTTACACATTCCTTGCAGTTTATGCAGAGGGTTCTCTCTATGGAATTATCAGAACCTATGGCCCACATTGGACAAACCTCCGAACAGGATCCGAAGTTCTTGCAATCTTTTTCGTTTTTAACGGTCCTATAGAAGCCTATCTTAGCACCTACGGCGTGAATAAAACCTGATACTGTCCCCAGCGGGCAAAATGGTACACACCATCCCCTTCCACCAAAAGTGAATATGTCACCAACCAATAGCCAAAAAATAAGTACCATAATAGAGCCAGTATACCAGTAATCAAGTGCCGAAATGTTACCAAATAACCCATCAATAAGATTCTGAAGGACCGATGATGCGCAGTATCTGCAACAAATACTTCCCACATAGGTGTATCCAAGCCCCACTAACATCGAGGTCAGGATGAAGCCTGTAAGAAATCAAAATCTCAAGTTCCTCGCAATATTCGGGTCTTGGATGTGGAGTCTGAACTTTTTCGGTAGTGGGACTACTCGGCTTAAAGCTTCACTGACAGCGCCTACTGGGCACCCATCCGCAGAACATGGGTCCAACTAAGAGTGCGGTAATTAGAACAATTATGGTAAAGCCAGCCATTATTGAAGATCCTAGTAGGTTGTAAAGTCTACCCGAAAACATCCAATCAAGCGGCATCCTCAGACAGATTGTATGAAGATCTGGCGAGGATATATTGCCAATAGCGAAGTAGACTGAACGCGTAAGTAGTGAAAATGGTCCTACAAAGATCAGAAATCCAATGATCCAAAATAGATAACGATATTTGTTCTTGAAGAATGTTTGCTTTTTGCGCTCTAATGACAACTTCCCAAACCTCCTTGAGATGGAAGGTTTCCTCCTTTAATGATTTTTATGGGGATGAAGGTCAAGGGTTGACCAGAATCGACATCAAAGATATAC
The DNA here is from genome assembly GCA_964595415.1 of uncultured Nitrososphaerota archaeon. GTDB lineage: Archaea > Thermoproteota > Methanomethylicia > Methanomethylicales > Methanomethylicaceae > CAZQQB01. Next base: position 12,541 of record CAZQQB010000011.1, read on the forward strand.
AAACCCCCATCGTAGATCACTTGCTCATCCATATAATACGCGGGTATTTTGAATATCCAATCTATGGATAGACCGGGAATTCTCTGACCAGGGGTAAGGGTTTGGTGAAGGTGTGAGTGGTTGAGTCGTAGGGCCAGTCGGACCTTACTTCCCATTCTACCGGAAAAGGTACTTTAAGAAGATCAAGACCAAGCTTGTGTGATCTTTTATCCAAATTGTAGATCCAGCGGGTGGAGATTGCTTCCACATTTGGATTGAGCAATTTCTTAGGCAATCCCCTTGCATCCAAGTCGATTATGATGGGGACCATGTTTATTGGCGGACCAGCGCCTCGTAAGGTTTTTGGTTCTGTCACATTGCCTGCAGGTACAGCCACCCAGAAGTGTACAATCTCCGATTTAGAAAGTAAGCGGGCATATACACCGGAGTAAATCGTAAGGCAGAAAATAGTTATGAAGGCGAGCATTACTAAAGTTCGACTTCATAATGGATCAAGGGAGAAGTTGTAATGTGTGTTTATTTAAGAGCGATGGAATTGAAATCTTACAGAAAAAAGATACGATCGTTATACATTCAGGTAAGAAATTGAATTGTTGCAAATAGTGGTCTGAGGAATGAAGTCAAGATAGGCAAAAGGAACTTTAGTGTTGCAAATCGGTTATTAATTCGCACCACTATGACTCGATTTTTTTGTAAACTAAAGTGATTTGTTAAGCAAAAAATGGAAAGATAATGTTATTTAAGAGGTACGAACATTGAACTTCGGGTAGCCTTTAGACCAGGAGCACCGTGTGTGACCTTCCCAGTGGTTACGGCGAACTCACCTAAGTATCGACCGACCATCTCAGGGAGGACTTCGACAGGGACGAATTCCTTGCCATTATGAACAGATATTGTTAGACCGACCATCTCAGGGAGGATGATCATATCCCTGCAGTGGGTCCTAATGACAACTTTCTTTCCTTTTGCTGCCAAGAACTTTGCTTTTCGTATCTTCTCGAAGAGGGTTCTCTGTTCTGGATTAAGTCCCCTCATCAGAGATCTCCTCTGCCTGCTTGGAAGTAGCTTAATGAACTCGTCCATTGGCATGTTAACAAGTTGAGATATCGTGTATCCCCTATAGGTAAATTCTCTTGACATGGAATCACCCCTCTATCACTTTTTCCTCCTTCCAGTTTTCTTTGGCGCGATCATTCCAACTTTCTGTCCTGGGGGCGCAGTCCTGCTCACGGGTCTTCCTCCTTTGGGGTGGCTTCCACCGCCATGAGGATGGGCATAAGGACTCATCGCCTTTCCGCGAACTCTTGGGTACTTTACGGACTTTGATCTGTATTTGTGGTAACAGGTACCAGCTTTAAGTAGAGGCTTCTCAACGATGCCCCCCGAGGCTACCAGACCGACGGTGGCACGGCACTTACCACTGAATGATTTAACCATGCCGGAAGGGAACTGCACAATCACGGAGTCGCCAGAATGGGATACGACTGTTGCATAGCTACCTGCGGATCTGACGTATCTACCACCATCACCAGGGAGACCTTCTATGTTGCAAACCATAGTGCCCTCAGGGATATTTTTGAGCGGAATTACGTTTCCCACCGAGGAGGGTGATTGTGCACCGAAGTAGATCTTTTGACCAACAAATAAGCCCTCAGGGGCCACCATAAGGGTTTTTATTCCTTTTTTATTTGTGACGACCGCCACAGGAGCCCCCCTCCCAGGGTCACGCACTATGTCATTGACCACAAACTCTACAGAAGAGTTCAACTCCTCTTGGAGGATTGGGTGATATCTCACTTCTCCGACGCGTCTCCATGACGGAGATTCAAATACTGAGCCTCCTCGCCCTCTTCTTTGAACCAAAAGCCTCTTTCCCATTTTTGATCACCTACAATAGACCTATCTTTGTCGCAAGTTCCGATGCACTGTATTCTTTTTCCAACCTGATTGTTGCCTTCTTCTCACCTGACGTCGTAATGCAGATGTTCACAGACCTAACTTTTACACCATAAAGCTTCTCAAAGGCCACTTTAATAGAGGCCTTGTTTGCTTTTGCACTGACGATAAATGTTAGTTTGTTCTCCCTCTCTAAACGATCAAGAGCGGATTCCGAGGATACAGGCCTTGTTATTATGTCGTGCGGGTCCATTTTGATCACCTTTATGTAAAGATTTCCTCAAGCTTCTTCAGCGCAGACTCGGTCCATACTGTCAGTCTGCCTGGATGACCTCCCGGCGCCAGTCGCTCCACATTAAGGGAGTTAACCTCAGCAAAGTCCAGCCCAGAGAAGTTTCTTGCGGCCAACCTCACGGGTGGATTGAGCTCATCTGTAACCAGTAGGAGAGTCTTAGGTTTGACCCAACGCCTCCCCCGATACTTTCCCTTTCCTGACCGCTCTCTAATGCCAGATTTTGCCCTGACTATATCATCCCAAAGGGAGATCTTCTTCAGGAAGTCCCTAAACTCAGATGCTTTCTTGAGGTTCTTCACTTCGTCAGAGACCACAATTGGAAGTTTGAGGTTCTCTTTTAACATGTGTCCACGACGTACTACAAGTTCCTTTACGCCAGTAGCGGCAATTGCCGATTTTATGGCCAATATCCTCTCCTTCTCGTTTATCCTTTCATGGAAGATCTTCTCGGGTCTTGGTGGAAAGGCAAGCCTGCCGCCAACAACGTTTGGTACAAATGCTGCAGGTCCGCCACCCTTAACGCGTGGAACCCTTGCCAAATCAAGACCGACTCCTAGACTTTCTGCGCTGGTCTTCTTTCCGGCCATTGGCTCCCTTCCCTTGGGTTGGATCCTGGCTGTTAACATTGAGATAAATGCACGTCTTATCAAGTCAGGTCTAACATCTTCATAAAATACCTTCGGTACATCCACTTCGCTCTTAATACCACCATCCAAGGAGTATACAGGGACTGATCGTTTCTCGAGAACTTTGCTCTCCAATGCCTACACCCCTTGCTTTGAAGCCAAGCTTATGCTCAAAATCTTGGGAGGCTCCATCTTCGGGGTTTTCGCCCTCACCGGGTATCTGAACCGCACGAGCCTCTTTGCAGGTCCAGGCACAGTTCCGCTGACAAGGATGTAGTCACTTTTGACAAGGCCATAATGTAAAAATCCTCCAGCAACATTGACCTCTGATGGCTTCTCTCCGACCTTAAGGATCAATTTGTTGTATTCTGTCCGCTGATGGTAACCCATCTTCCCAGGCCGCGGGATTGTGAACATCATGTGGGGTCTGGAGGGGCTTATGGCACCCACAACGCGGTGACCCTTCCGGTGTTTGTGCCAGTTGGGCTGTATCTTTACGCCGAATCTCTTAACGGCGCCAGCAAACCCCTTGCCCTTATTCACGGCGATTGTATCAACAAGCTGCCCTTCCGAAAAGAAATCCTTCGCTCTGATCTCCTTTCCCAAGATCTCCTTGATGTAGTTGTAGGAGGCTTTTATGTCGTCCCCACCCACTTTAATCTCCAAGATCTCGGGGGTCTTCTTTCCAAGACCAGATTTTTGGGGTTGGGTTAGTGCGAGGACCCGAAATTCTGCAATTTTGTCAAGATTGTTCTCTATGAAGGTCTGAACCTTAATAAAGTCATTCTTTTTTGGAAGGGTAAATATCCGTTCGGCGAATTTCGGCAAGAGAGCATGGATCACTTCTCCAATAGTCTTTAGGCCCTTTGGAGTTTTTGCATATGCCCTAAATCCGTAAGCGTAGAGTGGAGGGACTTCTACTACTGTTACCTCTCTCACTACTTCCCTGCCGAATAATGGGCTCTTAGCCCTGTTATCAATCATTATAAGATGAGTGGTGCCAACCTTATACCCTGCAAAACCCAAGAGCCGCGGAGCTCCAACTAAATGAGGCCAAGTCCTTATCCTTCCAGTGATACGCCTGGCCCGTGCCCTAGGATAATACATCAGTGAGCCTCTTCTCGGCGCGCTCTTGCTTTTATGTCCCATGGTTATCTCCCCTTTTGGCTTGTGATTAGCAGCATTACTAAAATATATTTCTATCCGTTTTGGCGGATCGGCTCTTTAAGTTTATGATGTTCAAAAGACTCTATAGTTCCAAATTTTCTATTGTGGCGAAGGAAGCTAGGGAGATTAATAGAGCCTCTTCCGTTCTTACGGTTGCAGTCCCTTGGTTTGGAACCGTGTTGACTATTAAGTCTGAAACTTTGTTTATGTCAAGCGAGGACTTGTGCAGTATCTCGTGTAGACCCTCATCAGGGGAACCAAATAGAATGGCGACTTTTTGGCTGTCGCGGAATAATCGCTTAAGCTCCTTTGCGACTGAGTTGATCGGCATTCCGAGGCGTGATGTAGCTATCATGCAATCATAATCACTGATTTTCAGATGATGTCCTAATCCCTTCAGATCCATTATGGTTTGATACCCCCAGTAGTATTGGATATCCTCTTTTGGGACTGGGAGCCAAACTCCGTTAGTCAATTTCATTGAGACTCGCTTGTTGGGAGGTAGCGGTTTGGGGCATTCTACTGGGTCTCTTAGTCCAACATCGACCATAGACCCATTTTCTCCGCTTTTTAGGACAAAGCCCTCTCGATATTTTGAGGTTGTCGCTGAGAGGGGATGGTGAGGAGTACGTAAAGGAGGGATTAAGGCAGCGTACTTAAGGTTATCAGAGATTGGAAAGAGGTAACGTCGAAGATATTGAGGAGCCTCTGCATAGTTAAGAAGGTCTCTCATGAGGATTGCATCCTCTTTTCCTGATGGTTTGTCCAAGTAAACAAGCACATTGTCCACGCGGTATATGGAGGCGGCCCTGGCGATCTGACCCACAATTATAGTCTTCTCAATTAGAGTATGCGCTACAGAAAGTACTGAAGATGGCAGGCATATTGTTAGTGAGCAGGACCTCCTTGGAGCCATGACCATTTCTACTCTTGTTTTTTCTTTTCTTCTTTACTTACAGGATTGAGAATAGTAGTCCGCTGTCTTCCACCCATAGTGAGCACCAAGATTTGTAATTTTTAACACGGACTATAAAATTTATCTCTATCCTTGTATTAGAGATCCTTGGCCAATGATGAAATTGCCGAGTTCGCAGAGCCTATGGCGATGTAGAAAAAACTGTGCGGAGGCCAAAAAGGGAGCGTATTTGAAGTGAACATAAGCGAAAAAGATCTAAAGAGGATTGTTAGCTACGCTAGGGCACATTGTGAGGTCAAGTGCCCTGCAGATAGGGATCCAGAGGTATGTCTGGCTTTGGTAGAGGTTTGCAGAGAGTTGGATCTGGAGCCTCCGGTGTGTGTGGAAGAGACAAATGGGTTTGTAAAGAGCTATTTTCTGGCGAAGATCAGGGAAGTTGAGCAGAGAAGAGGTAAGCCCATTAGGGAAGTCCTAAAGGATTTCGAGGTTTTGGGTGTGAGAAACTTCGAGGAGGACATAGATAGAATGGAGGCAGAGTTTGCGCTTCGGGCTATAAAGGCCATCGATAGTAGGACAATAGAAAAGGGATAAGGCATAAGGACTGAAAGGGTTTAATTTTGAGTTGTACTATTGGGAGTTCAAAGCAATTATTTATAAGGAGTTGTTCTGACACTTTTCAAATATTCTGGAGGGGAAAGCCTTGGATCCTCAGAGAGAGATGGAAAAGACTTATTCACCCCAAGCAGTAGAAGAGAAATGGCAGAAGGCTTGGCTGAGCGAGGCATATTACCCTGTTTTTAAGTTCAAAAAAGACGGAAGACCAACATTTGTAATAGATACCCCTCCACCATTCACTTCTGGGGAACTCCACATGGGGCACGCTTATTGGAACATCCTGAATGATACATTAGCCAAGTACAAGAGGATGAAAGGATTTGACGTGCTTCTTCCACAGGGTTGGGATTGCCAAGGACTGCCCACCGAGTTAAAGGTCCAATATAGGTGGAAGATACCGAGAGAGGACAGGGAGCTCTTCCGGAAGAAGTGCATTGAATGGACTAATAACATGATCAAGAGCATGAAGGAGATGATGATAAGGCTTGGTTATAGACCGGATTGGGAACAATTTGAGTACCGAACTATGGACAAAGAGTACTGGAAGGCTGTACAGCGCTCGTTATTAATGATGTATGAGAAAGGTCTTGTTTATAGAAAGGAGTTCCCAGTACATTGGTGCAGTAAATGCGGGACGGCGCTTGCACAGGCAGAGCTAGGATATGTGCAAAGGAAGGGCAAAATCCACTACGTAAAGTTCAAAATAATTGGGTCCGAGGGGCACATGGAGGTTGCAACAACCCGTCCAGAATTGCTAAATGCCTGTGTCGCCCTGGCAGTGCACCCACTCGACGAAAGGTACAGCGGCATTGTTGGAAGAGAAGTAGAGGTGCCGATATTTGGACAGAAAGTGAAGATCCTACAGGACGAAGCGGTTGACCCTCAGTTTGGCACCGGGGTTGTCATGATCTGCACCTATGGTGATGAGCAGGACATTAAATGGCAACAGACATACGAGCTCCCAATCGTTAAGGCGATTGATGAGCTCGGAAGAATGCTCAATGCGGGGAGGTACACAGGGATGAGCGTCGGTCAGGCCAGAGAAGAGATAGTCCAAGATCTTAAAGAAAGGGGGTTAATCTCCAAAGATGAAGAGGTTACCCACAATGTCTTGACACATACTGAAAGAGCGGATTGTATGACCCCGATAGAGTTCTTAGTTAAAGAGCAGTGGTTTTTGAGATCAAAGGAGTTTAAGGAGGCAGTACTTGAAGAAGCTATGAAGATGAAGTGGACACCAAAGTTCATGAGGCAGAGGCTAATCGATTGGGTCAACAGTATAGAGTGGGACTGGCTGATATCGAGGCAAAGGGTCTTTGGGACACCTATTCCATTCTGGTATTGTAAGGTTTGTAATTTCATAATTCCGCCCAAGGAGAAAGATTTGCCAGTTGACACTACTATAGATAAGCCACCTAATGAAAACTGCCCTAAGTGCGGCAGTAGGGAGATCGTAGGGACAGCCGATGTGTGCGACTGTTGGGTTGATTCGAGCATAACGCCGCTTGTAGTAACTGGTTTCTTCAAGGATAGTGAGAGGTTTGAGAGGACTTATCCTGCAGATGTTAGGCAGCAAGGGCACGACATTATAAGGACCTGGCTTTACTACACCTTGCTTAGGTGTAAGATAATAACGGGGGAGGGGCCATTTAAAGAGGTACTAGTTAACGGGCATATACTGGGCCCTGACGGTTCTCGGATGTCAAAGTCTAGGGGCAATGTAATAATGCCCGAGGAAGGCATAAGTAATTACGGTGCAGACGCAATAAGACAAGCAGTGTTATCCCTTACATTGGGCTCAGATTTTCCCTTTAAGTGGGAGCCGGTCAAGTATGGAAAGGCATTCCTACAGAAGGTATGGTCGTCAGCACGATTTGCAAGTGGTTTCCTTTGTAAAGGGGATTACGAGTTAAGAGAGGAGGAGCTCGATGATGTTGATAGGTGGATACTTTCGAGACTCCGAGAAGTCATAGAAAAGACGGGAGAGGCTATGGAAGAGAGCCAATTCCATATAGCCGTGGACATATTGCAGCGCTTCTATTGGCATGATTTCTGCGATCAGTACATCGAGGCCGTAAAGCCAAGACTCTATGCACCAAAGAGTGTAGAGAGCGAAAGGAGTGCAAAAGCTACGCTGTATAAGGTTATTTGGGCTTTCATAAGAATGATGGCACCAATATGCCCGCATATAACTGAGGAGATTTACCATAAGGTATTCAAGGATAAGGAAGGGCATGTATCAATTCATGAGGCACCATATCCAGTCGCAGAAGAGGTTCCGGCGGTTGATGGAAAAGAAGGCGGATATCTTGTTAGGATAATAGCGGAGCTTAGGACGAAAAAAGTTGAGAACAAGATAGCGTTATCAGCAGGTGTCAGGCAAGCTCGAATATGGGATTCCAGAGATGTGATAGAGGTTTGCAAAAGAAATGATTGGCTGATCAGGGAGGTCTTGCATATAAATGAATTAGAATACGCCGAAGGGGAGCCAAAGGCTGATTTAATACTGAACTAAAAATGAGCAGGTAGCGATTTATGTGGAGAAAAATCACTTCATTCCCCCTAAGGGGTATTGAAGAAGGTCTAAAGATATACTTCCAGCTGATAATGAAAGCGACAGAGTTATTATCAGAGTTGATAGAGGGGTGTCTTTGCCAAGATTGGAGTAAGGTAAAATCCACAGCAGAAAGGATCGCCTTTTTGGAAAGGGAAGCAGACGATGTTAAGCGCGGGGTTGAGGTCAAACTGAATAGTGGTATTTTATTTGTGGGGCTAAAGGAGGACTTTCTGAGGCTTGCAGAGGCGATGGATAAAATAGCTGATAATGCGAAGGATGCTTCGAGAGCGCTGGCATCAAGGCAGCCCAATAGGGAGGAGATGAAAGAGATAGAGATTTGCGGAGAGAAGATCAGGGAAATGGTTTATGGAACCATTGAAATTGTGAAGATTCTAAAAAAGGCAATTGAGATGATCGGTAAAGATAAGAATGGGGCGCTAAGGCTTGCACATGAAGTAGAGAAGTACGAAGAGAGACTTGACGATGTGAAACTTGAGGCCTTAAAGGTACTTACAGAGAAGGAGAAGGAAATATCAACTTTAACATACCTCCAAGTAAGAGACTTCATATTTCTTTTGGATATGGTTGCAGATGCTGCTGAAAATACATCAGACATAATAACGGCCATGATTGTAAAGTCAGGGGCATAGGAACAAATGTCAATATTATTGATAATGTTGACAGCCATTATGCTCGTTATTACGGGGGCAAACAATGCAAGCAACTCAGCCGGGACTGTGGCAGGTTCAAAGGTCACCTCGTATAAGAATGGAGTATTTCTCTTCAGCCTTGGAATAGCGATTGGTGCGCTCTTGGAGGGAGGGAAACTATCTACAGCCGTACAGGGAAGGGCGCTTCAAGGAAATCTTGGGTTGCTCTCTCTGGAGGTTGTGATCGGGGTGACTTTGGCGATGTTGCTCCTAGCCACCACATTGAGGGTGCCTTTACCGATCACGCAGGCTCTTTATGGTGCTTCGTTGGGGAGCGCATTATACATGGGCATACCGGTAAGTTGGTTGAATGTCTCAACAGTTTTTTTGTCATGGGCTGCAACACCGATTTTTGCAATGGTGTTGGCTTTTGTCCTCACGAAGGTCACGCGAAGGTACACATTCAAAGGCTTCCAAGATAGTATTGTAATTTATGGTCTGCTCACGATCGGTACAAGCTTCTACACTGCCTATGCGCTAGGAGCCAATACACTGGGGCTGATAATCGGGGTTGTAGGAATAGATATTGGATGGGCGCAGGCGCTAATTTTGGCAGTAGTTGCCACGGTCTTGGGGGGGATATTTATGGGGGAAATGGTGGCAAGGACCGTTGGTGAGGGAATGGCAAGCCTTGGACCTGCGACGGGATTCTCTGCCCAGTTTGGCGGAGCGCTAGTAGTACACGCATTCACGCAGGCAGGCATCCCAGTATCAATAAGTCACTCAGTGATAGGGGGAATTTTAGGAGGAGGGCTTGGAAAGGGGGCACCCGCGCTCAGCAAAAGCTTTCTGGTGAGGTTGGCCATTCTGTGGGGATTGACCCCACTATTCTCTCTTGTCATGGCATGGATATTGCATGGAGCCATTTTGGGTTGAGCAAAAACTGAACTAAAGAAGATAATTTGCGTTTGATAAAGCCAAGGAGATTGTCTTGGACCCCCCTTCCAATATGTACTGACCGTGTCCTGGAAGGATAGATTTCACTTCGAGTGTTGATAAAAATCTCAGGCTAGATTTCATAGCAGAGTCGCTACCGCCCATTAGATCAGTCCTGCCAAAGCAACCGTCTGCAAATACGGTGTCACCGCTTATGAGAAGTGACTCTCCCTCGGAGTAGTAGCAGGTGCTACCAAGGGTGTGTCCAGGTGTCGGCAGAGCTCTGAGACCTACCTTCTCGAGAAGTTCGATCCCCCCGGAGAGGTCAAATACCTCTCGTGAACCGATGCAGCGCTGAAGGAGTTTGAGATCTTTATGGTTGATGAAGGTCTTGGTCTTTATGTTTCGAAGGGAGACTAATCCGGTTACATGGTCGTAGTGTCCGTGCGTTAAGAAGACGCCAAGTATCCGATTCTCCTGAACGCCAGCATTTATTAGAAAAGCCAGTAGATCGGGATGACCCCCAGCATCGAAGACATAGTATCCATCTGGAGCTTTTAGGACATAAACATTCGAGGAAAGACCTACACCCTCGAATGATTCTTCGTGGATTACGAGAAATCGACCGCATAAGGAGGTTATTGGCACATACGTCAGCCTTTAGTCACCCCTACTGGAACCATTCTCGAGACGAGAGTAGCTATTTTAAGCCTGTGGGAGACCTCAGCCACCTTGTCAACATCCTTGTATGCCCCGGGCGCTTCTTCGGCTATCACGCGTATGTTTGCAGCCCTAAGGTGTATGCCCCTATTCTCGAGGTCGCGCTTGATGTCGCTTCCCCAATACTTCTTTATGGCAGCCTCCCTGCTGAGGTATCTTCCAGCCCCATGGGCGGTAGAGCCCCAGCTCAGTTCCATAGACATTGGTGCGCCCACGAGTAGATATGACGCTGTGCCCATGCTACCAGGAATTATCACTGGTTGGCCTACACTCTGGTACTCTTGTGGGATTT
>CAZQQB010000012.1:0-886 GCA_964595415.1 uncultured Nitrososphaerota archaeon
AGAGAAAGAGAAGGAGAAGGAGAAGGAGAAGGAGGAAGAGGAAAAAGTTGTTGAAGAGAAGGTTGTGACAATAAATCTAAGGCATGCTTACCTCACCTATGGCAGAAAAGCTGCCCCAAAGGCTGTCAAGTTGGTCAGAAAGATTGGTCAAAGAATTGCCGACACTGAAGACGTCAAAATACACAGTGATTTAAACGCGATGTTATGGTGTAGGGGCAAGACAAAGACCCTAAGAAGGGTATCAATAAGGGTTCAAAAGTTGGAAGACGGAAGTGCTAGACTGCTCCCTGCGGGGGCATAATTCCATTTGCCAATTACTCGTCTTTCACTTTATGGGAACCCAAATATAGGCGCTTTTTTATTCGCCACGGAAAAATTCGTATTAGTTCCTCCAGATGTCCCTCAAAAATTTGCGGAAGATATCTCCACAACACTCAAGGTTCCCGTAAACAGAACGACGATCTGTGGAAGCGTCCTCTTAGGGATATTCATAGCTGGTAATTCCAAAGGAGTATTGGTCCCCCACAATGCAAAAGACGAAGAGATATCTTTCATTGAATCGAGCACCGGTCTGCCGGTCTTTCAATACAACGGTAAAAGGAATGCTCTTGGCAATATGATCCTTTTGAATGACACCGCAGCCCTTGTCGGATCCAGAACCGATCCAGAACTGAAGACCCTCATATCAGATCATCTGGGAGTGGATGTCTATGAAGGATGCATTGCGGGCTTGTCCATGCCTGGCGTATGCGCTGTTATAAACAATAAAGCCATGCTCTGCCACCCTCAGATTACCGAGGAGGAGACATCAAAGCTTGGGGAAATTTTTAATATACCCATTAACGTCTCTACCGTTAACTGCGGCTTTCCATACCTCAGGGTAGGG
>CAZQQB010000012.1:896-6449 GCA_964595415.1 uncultured Nitrososphaerota archaeon
ATATAGAGATGTCATTAGGTTTAGTGGAGTGATAGAAATGAGCAAAACGTTCTTGATCAAAGGAAGGGCAAAAATAGGTCTCCAGTGGGAGCGCTTTCAAAAAACAGTCTCTGCCGATAAAAAGGAATGGGCTGTTGAGAAGGTTATTTGTTCGCTCGGTGGAAACCATAAATTGAAGAGGTTCCAGATTAAAATAGAGTCTGTAGAAGAGCAGCCGGTGGATAAACAATGAGTGAGCCCTCTCGCCCCGTAAAGCCCAAAAACCCAAAAGAGGAACTTGACACACTGCTTGTTGAGTTCTCCAACCTCAAGGCATACGCTGAAGTTCTCCGACAGCAAATAGAGTTCACAACCGGCGCACTTGCGGAGTTAACACTCAGTAAGGCCTCACTGCACGAGATAAAAATCAGAGAGGGGAATGCGGAGGCCCTCATACACATAGGTGCTGGGAACTACATTAGGGCCAAACTTCAAGACGTTAAAACAGTTGTTGTGGGTGTTGGATCTGGGGTTTCCATCGAGAAGAACATCGATACCGCCCTCTCAGAGGTAGAAGACCGGATAAAGAGGACACAGACACAGGCATCATCCTTGCAGAACCAGTATCTCCAAGTCGCCTCAAGACTCGGCCAACTCCAAGTTAGGATAGACCAACTATATTCACAAATAGAGGCCTCAGGGAAGGCGTAATTCTTGTTTGAGCGTCTAAAGAATGTCTTCTCCACATTAGTGGAAGAGATCTCCACAAAACCCATCTCGGAGAAGGATCTCGAGTCCTACCTATGGGAGTTCCAGCTCGCTCTCCTGGAGTGTGATGTGGCTCTGCCTGTCGCCGAAGAGTTCGCCTCCCGACTTAAGTCAACCTTGGTTGGCAAAAAAGTGCGCCGCTTCGAGGACATATCCCCACTGGTTGAGGAGACATTCCGTTCCATATTAAGGGAAGGCCTCAGCTCTGCAGATCTGATTTCCTTGGCATCCTCAAAGAAGCCCTTCGTGATTATGTTCGTTGGAATAAATGGCACGGGAAAGACCACCACCATAGCAAAGGTCGGAAAGTACTTGATGGACAAGGGGCTGAAAGTAGTCTTCTCATGCAGTGACACATTCAGGGCTGGCTCTGAAGAGCAGCTGGAAGTACACGCGAACAGGCTCGGGGTGAAAGTGATAAAGCACAAGTATGGGGCTGACCCCGCGGCTGTCGCATACGACGCGACATCCTACGCAAAGTCTAACCAAATCGACGCGGTTTTAATAGATACCGCGGGTCGGATGCAGACCGACAGGGGCTTAATGGACGAACTTCAAAAGATCTATAGGGTTGCCAAGCCCGACCTCACTATATTCGTTGGCGATTCTCTGACAGGAAATGACGCCCTCCAACAGGCTCAAGAGTTCAATAGTTTCGTTCCATTGGACGCAGTAATACTTACGAAAGTGGACGCCGACTCAAAAGGAGGCGCTGCCATATCCATCTCTAATGTAATCAAGAAACCCATCCTCTTCTTGGGCACCGGCCAGAGCTATGACGATCTCATCACCTTCGATCCAGAGTGGGTTATTAAAAATATATTATTAAAAACCAACAAAAAATAAATAAATATAAATAAATTTACCGATTTTTTAGCGTAAAAGTTTTAAGCGACCTTTTTAATTTAAAAAACCTTAAAAGGTGTTGTTTATGAGAACAATGAAGGGAAGAGACCTCCTGACTCTCTCAGACTTTACAAAGGAGGAGTTAGAAAAAATACTCGACCTGTCCATCAACATGAAGCACGACGTCAAATGTGGCAACTACATGAGACCATACCTCAGCGGAAAGAGCGTGATCCTTCTTTTCCAGAAGCCGTCCACGCGAACCCGATTATCATTTGACGTTGGCATTCACCAACTTGGTGGACATCCCATATACCTCAACTGGAACGACTTGCAACTGGGAAGAGGCGAAACCATTGCCGACACTGCCAGGACCTTCGATGCCTATGCTGATGGAATCGTGGCACGCGTCTTCAAACACTCAGACCTAGAAATCATGGCCGAGAACGCCCGCGCCCCAGTCATAAACGCTCTCAGCGACCTAGCTCACCCATGCCAAGCGCTTGGGGACTGCCTCACAATAATAGAGAAGAAGGGTGAGATGGGGAGCACTAATGTGGTATTCGTCGGCGACGGGAACAACAATGTCTGCAGGTCGCTCGCAGAAGCCGTATTGAAGCTAGGAGGAAACATGACCATTGCCTCCCCTGCCAAATACCAAATCTCTCCATCATATGCTGACTCGATAAAGAGAGGCGCTGCCAAGGGTTCCTCACTCACACTAATGAGCGATCCCAAGGCTGCGGTCAAAGACGCCGATGTCATCTACACCGACGTTTGGATATCGATGGGGCAGGAGGCTGAGAAAGATGAAAGGATGGTCGCTTTCCGTCCTTACCAAGTGAACTCCGACCTTCTCAGCTGTGCGCCTCCCGATGTAATAGTCATGCACTGCCTGCCAGCCCACAGAGGTCTCGAGATAACAGACGATGTCATAGACGGTAAAAATTCAGTAGTTTGGGATCAGGCCGAAAACAGGCTCCACGCACAAAAAGGTATTATGGCTTTACTGATCTAATCACTTTGGTGCAGGCTTTGAAGCTCTTGGTCTATTCGACCGAAGACCCAGCTGGAATGAACATCTCATCTAACCTTCTTTGTGAGCTTCCATTCAAGGAAATGCCCTTAGGGTCTTTTGTGACGCATTCTTATAATGACTTCTATCTCCTATCCGCCCAATCCTCCCTCATCAACCTATCCCTCTCCCTCCTAGGCGCAGAGTGGATACTATGCCTCTCCAAGCACAGAAGCGAGTCCGGAATCAGATGCCTAACAGTGCACACCCCTGGCAACCTTGGTGACCGTGCCGAATTTGGAGGCCGACCTAAGGAGGTCGCCATCTCAAACCCCCCACTTCAACGCTCCCTACTTAAGGAACTCCAACGTTCAGCTTCCGACCTCAACCTCAATGTTCCAATCTCCATAGAGGCAACCCACCATGGTCCAACAAGCCTGTCCATCCCCGTAACCTTCATTGAGATCGGCAGCGATGAGCTTGCGTGGAGGGATGAACTGATGGGAAAGGCGGTAGCCAAAGCCGTCTCCCGCACTTTAAATTCTACATTTAAGGCTGAATCATGTGCAATCGGAATAGGAGGGGGGCACTATTCGGAGAAATTCACCCATCTCATACTGACCGATGATGCTTTAATTGGCCACATAATCCCAAAGTACGCAATGCAAGAGGGGATGGATCCTTCTATGATCAAGGCGTGCATTGACCGCACCCTTGGCGGATGTTCCAAGGCCTACGTTGACTGGAAAGGCACGCCCTCCAAATACAAGGAAATAATCAAATCTATTGAAAATATTGAACTATTAAAGGTTTAAGGCTTCGCGGATCCCTCCCACCTCAATCAGATGAAAAATTATCCACTTAAGTCTCACACCTTTCATTCTTAAGACCTTCAGCTAATCACTGGCGATAAACCTGAGTCTTGACAGATCTTCCAATAAATTTGTAATGAGGCGATCGGTTTTCTTTTTTGTGGAAAGCTTTAAATCGAACCTTATCTTTCTCCCTTTTGCTCTTATGAAAATAGGCAGATGAAAGACAATGACGCTCTCCGACTCTCTACGTGCAATGGGCAAGGTTCTAAAGCTCTCAAGAAAACCGGACTTTGACGAGTTCAAACTATCGCTCAGAATCTGCCTCATAGGCATGATTGGAGTCGGCGTTTTCGGCTTCATAATACAGATGATCGCAACCCTCCTATTGGGAACAGGGGGTTGACCTGATGACCTCGGCACAGATGTCTCCATCCAGAATATTTGCCATACGCACAACCGCAGGTCAGGAGAAGAATGTCGCTCTACTCATAGAGCGGCGCTGCATGGCCAAGAAGATACCTGTTAAGGCTATAATATCCCCTCCAGACGTAAGTGGCTATGTCTTCCTTGAGGCGAGCGGTCCAAATGTCGTCAACCTTTCTATCGAAGACATTAAACATGTCAAGGGCTGGGTCGCAGGAAAGGTCGAGTTTAACGACATAATGCGCTTCATAATGCCCAAGCCCATTGTTGAGGTAATTGAAGTGAACGACAAGGTGGAGATAGCCTCTGGTCCCTTCAAGGGGATGCAGGCGAAGGTCACGCGCGTAGACAAATCAAAAGCGGAGGTCACACTGGAACTCCTGGAGGCTCCCTACACCCTTCCCATCACCATACACGCAGAGCAGGTGAAAGTCGTATCCAGGGCAGAGGCACCAAAGCCCGAAGCCAAGGAGTCGGAGAAGGAGCAGAAGACGGACATATTTGAAGCATTTTCAAAGCTAGAGGAGGAGTAATATTGGGAACTAAGAAGACCTTCAACTTCTTGGTGGACGGCGGAAAGGCTACTGGTGGACCTCCTATAGGTCCCTCACTGGGTCCTATAGGCCTTAACATCCTCCAAGTAGTCAATACCATAAACGAAAAGACCAAGGAGTTTGAGGGAATGAAAGTTCCGGTAAAGGTAATCGCCGACCCAGATACCAAGGAGTTTGAGGTCGAGGTCGGTGTGCCCACCACCACTGCCTTGATAGTCAAGGAGCTTAAGTTGCAGAAGTGCTCCAGCAACGCCAAGGCAGAGAAGGTGGGAGACCTCAGTATTGATGCTGCCATAAAAATTGCCAAGACGCGTTATCCTCTCTCTGTCGCCAAGACTCTGAAGTCGTGCCTCAAAGAGGTTCTTGGTACCTGTGTCAGCATCGGCGTTACCGTTGCCGGTAAAGATCCCCGTGAAGTCCAAAAAGAGGTCGATTCTGGAACTTACGACGACCTCATAAACAAATTGGAGGCACAGTGATATGCAGTTCGACCTTCAAAAACTCACATTATTAGTCGAGGATGCAAAGAAGAACTCGAAGAAGAGGAACTTTGTGCAAGCCGTCGAACTCTTCATCAATTTCAAAGGTCTGGACGTAAAGGCGCCAGAGAACAGAATAAATGAGACCGTCCCACTCCCTAATCCAATAGGCAGGGACATAAAAGTCTGCATCATTGCCGACGGTGATCTTGTGACAAAAGCAAAGCAAGCGGGCGCAGACCTCATCCTCACAAAACAAGACCTTGATCAGTACGTTGGCAACAAAAAGGCCGTAAAGAAACTGGCAGATACTTATGACTTCTTTGCTGCGAGGACAGACCTTATGTCTACAGTCGGCAAGGTTCTGGGTCCGGTTCTTGGTCCCAGAGGAAAGATGCCTGACCCCTTGCCGCCCCCAGCGAACATTGACGCAATCGTAAAGAAATACCGAACCTCCGTCAGGATAAGGATCCGAGACCAGCCGGCGATAAGGTGCAGAATAGGCTCGGAGGACATGGACTCGAAGAGCATTGCCGAGAACATAATGACTGTTATCAATGCCGTAGAGCGGCGAATAAAACTCGACCAGTTCTTATCATCCATAGTCGTCAAGACTACGATGGGTAAGCCTGTGAAGCTGAAATGAGGTGAGACACTTGCCAAGAAAGACGCTC
>CAZQQB010000012.1:6459-7496 GCA_964595415.1 uncultured Nitrososphaerota archaeon
ACGCTCGAGAAAAAGGAATCTGTGGTTAAGAAATTAGAGTCCCTCCTTCAGAAGTACTCGATCTTTGCCGTCGCTGACCTTCGCTCTCTAAAAGCAAGCCAGATCCAAGTACTCAGGAAGAAATTCAAGGACGAATTGGAGATATGCGTAGCCAAGAACACCTTGACAAAGAGGGCATTGCAGAACCTTCAAACCAAGGTAAAGAATCCCGACGAAGTCACCAAGTACCTCACCGGTCAGAATGCCCTTGTCTTCTCAAACAAGAACCCATTCTTACTCTATTTGATGTTCGAGAAGAACAAGGTGCCCTCTTCCGCCTCTCCTGGCGATATCTCGCCCACTGACATTGTGGTGAGCGCTGGAAACACCGGCCTTCAGCCAGGACCGATACTCAGCAAATTCGGAGCCGCGAAGATACCGACAAAGATCCAAGACGGTTCTGTCTGGATCGCCAAAGACACCGTCGTAGTCAAGAAGGGCGAGTTGATCTCTGCCGACGCTGCCGACCTTCTGAACAAACTTGGACTTAAGCCCATAATGGTCGGTCTAAAACTCAAGATGGCATACGATGGCGTCGCTATACCCGGAGATCTGCTTAGAATAGACCCCGAGAAGTACCGGTCGGAGATCGCGGCTGCATTGCAGTACGCAGTAAACCTGTCGCTGAACACAGCATATCCAACAAAGGAGACAATCCCGATCCTCTTGACTAAAGCTTATACACAAGCAAAGGCCATTGCTGTGAGGTCTGGTCTACCAACGCCTGAGACCATACGCGAGGTTCTTTCGCTGGCAGAGATCCAGAGCAGAGCCCTAGCCGGCGCCGTCTCGAAGAAGCATCCAGAGCTCTCCATAAACTAGGAGGCGAAGGATTTAAGTATAAAAGTTTCCTATAAAAAACGCCTTGTTGGGGGTGATTAAAATCGAGTATATTTACGCTGGCCTGCTCCTTCACAACGCAAAGCAGCCCATAACGGAGGAGAACCTCACTAAGGTTCTCTCAGCATCAGGGATATTCGTTGATGCTGCTAGGGTCA
>CAZQQB010000012.1:7506-8808 GCA_964595415.1 uncultured Nitrososphaerota archaeon
TGAACATAGACGAAGTCATTAAGACCGCAGCAGTACCGGTGGCAGCGGTCCCCGCCGCGGTAGCACCCCAGCCTGCCCCTGCAGCAGAAACTAAAGAAGAGAAGAAGGAAGAGAAGAAGGAAGCGGCACCAGAAGAGGAGACAGTCGAAGGGCTCGGTGCCCTGTTCGGCTAATCGGGGATGGGTCCATATAACTAAAACCATCCCTATGCCAAATTTTCTAGACAAAGATTTATCCATAACTTTTTGTAACGATCCTTCAATATCACAATATTTGATTATGTGAGATGATATAATTTGATAGCTGGACCAGAGTCCTACCGCCTACAATTCTTCTTGGACAACGACTTTACCCGAAAGCAATGCAGAATGTGCAAAAGGAACTTCTGGACGCTTGCCCCGGAACGCGATCTCTGCGGGGACTCCCCTTGCGTCCCATACTCATTCATCAATAATCCACCAACAAAGAGATCTTTCAACATAAAGGAGATGCGCGAGGCATTTCTCTCATTCTTTGAGAAGAGGGGACATGTTAGGGTAAGGCGCTATCCTGTTGTGGCGAGATGGCGAGACGACATATTCCTAACAATAGCCTCCATCGCCTGCTTCCAGCCACACGTAACGAGCGGAGAAGTTCCTCCACCCTTCAATCCACTGACGATATCCCAGCCCTGCATCAGGATGAATGACTTGGACAATGTGGGAAGGACTGGCGGGAGGCATCTGACAATATTTGAGATGATGGCTCACCATGCCTTCTCCTCAAGGGAGAAGGAGGTATACTGGAAGGAAGACACCGTATCGTACCACCACGAGTTTCTAACAAAGGATCTCGGAATCCCGGGTGATGAGATAAATTACATCGAGCACTGGTGGGAGGGCGGTGGCGATGCCGGTCCAGATCTGGAGGGCATCGTCAGAGGCCTTGAACTCTCCACCCTAGTATTCATGCAGTACAAAAAAATCAATGGCTCCTACCGGGAACTCCCTCTCAGGATCGTGGACACGGGCTACGGTCTGGAACGCTTTACATGGATATCCCAAGGGACGCCCACCGCATTCGAGGCGATCTATGGGCGCCTCTTCGATGATTTGCTGAGAACATCTGGCCTTGAAAGACCCGACCCGAAAGTCCTAACCGAGGCAACAAAATTCGCCGGATTAATGAACATCGTGGACGAAGGCTCTATCAAAGCTACCCGAGAAAAAGTTGCCTCCGCTCTGGGAACCGATCCAATTTCCTTGGAGTCTCAACTGAAACCCATCGAGACCATCATGGCCATTCTCGACCATACCAAAACCA
>CAZQQB010000012.1:8845-12951 GCA_964595415.1 uncultured Nitrososphaerota archaeon
GGGGTGGTCCCCTCAAACGTACAATCCGGCTACCTTGCTCGCCTCATGATAAGAAGGGTAAAACGTATGATGGAATGTGCTCGCATATCTCTGCCTCTCTCCGAAATCTTGGCCATGCAGGTGCGCTACTGGGAAGAGCAGTTCCCTGAACTGGCTGACAACCTCGACTACATCGTCCAAGTCGTGGACCTGGAGGTCACACGCTACCTCAAAACACTCGATCAAGGCAAGAGCCTGCTTCTGCGCATCATAAAGGATCCCGAGATCAGGAGGCGCGGCGTACTCCCTTTGAACCTCTTAATCCAACTCTATGACTCCCACGGCCTGCCACCTGAGGTGGTGAAAGAAGCCACAGAGCCTCACGGAGTAAAAGTTGAAATCCCTGACACGTTCGATACTATAGTCGCCGAGAGGCATTCCTCATCACAGCAAGCGCCCAAAAAGGAAGAGGACGACATCCTCCAAGGCCTACCCACACTCCCCACCACAGAACTTGTCTACTACTCTGACCCAAAGGTCAAGCGCCTAAAGGCAAAGGTCCTCTATTCCGACCGAACCCGCGTCGTCTTGGACCGGACCATCTTTTACCCCGAGGGCGGAGGGCAACTGAGCGACACAGGGTATCTCATTATCGAGGGAGGAGAGGTAAAGGTCCTAAACGTTCAAAAGTCTCGAGGAGTTGTCGTCCACTTTGTCGAGGATACAGAACCCATCGGCGTCGGCACAATTGTGGAGTGTGTCGTTGACTGGGAGAGGCGGAGTGCGCTTGCAAGGCACCACTCCTCCACCCACATACTTCTTGGAGCTGCGAGGAGGGTACTGGGAGAACATGTCTGGCAAGAAGGCGCCCAAAAGAGCGTTGAGAAGAGTCGCCTAGACATATCTCACTTCGAGAAGATCTCCCCTTCACAAATCAGAGAATTGGAGGTCCTTGCAAACCGCGTTGTCCAAGAGTGCAGGCCGATCAAGGCATACTTCGAGGACCGCAACAAGGCAGAGCAGATGTTCGGCATGCGACTCTACCAAGGTGGGGTGGTCCAAGGACCAACAATACGCGTGGTCGAGGTCGAAGGATGGGACGCAGAGGCTTGCGGGGGCATCCACTGTTCCAACACGGGCGAGATCGGTCTGATCAAAATAATCCGTTCGGAGCGAATACAAGACGGCGTGGAGAGGATAGAGTTCGTCTCTGGCGAGCAAGCTATCAGCTTCATCCATTCCCAAGAGTCCAATCTACAAGAAGTCTCAAAAATATTGAATACTCCAGTGGAACGGGTCGAAAAGGCAACCGCTAAGCTTATGGAGGATCTCTCAGAGTCTAAGAGGCAAATAGAACGCCTTAGGAAGATGCTCGCGCAGAGGATATCCGCCGACCTATACTCCACGGCCGAAACCATAAAGGGAATTACATTCATAAAGGGCATCTTTGACGGGCTTTCTAACGATGACCTCTTGCCAATAGCCTCATATCTCATAGATAAAAAGAGGGATGCCATAGTTCTTTTGGCATCAAGGGCAGACGGGAGCGTGGTCTCAATGGCCGGCGATGAGGCCATAAAGAAGGGGGTAAACGCAGGGAAAATAACAGAGGCATTCACAAAGTCTCTGGAGGGGAGGGGCGGAGGCAGACCGGACGTAGGTCAGGGAAGGGTTCCCTTAGAAGGACTCGGGCGTTTTGACTCCGCCATTCAGCACATAAAAAGCCTAATAGATGATCTTAATAGAATTAGAGGTCAATGAATCATTATGTGGTGGTCATAGTGTCATTTGACTTCCGGCGGATTGAGGAAAAATGGCAGAGGAGATGGAGCGAGTCCTGCATCTTCGAGGCAGACCCCATCGAGAGCCGCCCAAAGTTCTACGTAACGGTGGCTTATCCCTATCCAAACATGCCACAGCACATTGGACATGCAAGGACCTACACCCTGGCTGATGTGCACGCCAGGTATAGGAGGATGAGGGGCTACAACACCTTACTTCCGATGGCATTTCACTACACCGGAACTCCCATACTAGCTCAGAGCAAGAGGATACAATCAAACGACAAAGAGCTCATAGAGCAGTTCAAGAGCGTCGATGTCCCAGACGATGTCATAAAGACATTCGACTCCCCGCTGAACATCGCCCGCTACTTTCACAACGACCTAAAGCTCGGAATGCAGGAGATGGGCTATTCCATTGACTGGAGGAGGGAGTTCACGACCATCGACCCTGCCTACAGCAGATTCATAGAGTGGCAGTTCTACAAGCTCGACACCAAAGACTACATAACCAAGGGGGCCCACCCCATCGGTTGGTGCCCCTCCTGCAGGAATCCGGTCGGGCAGCACGACACAAAGGGAGACGCTGAGCCCGAAGTTGGAGAATTCGTAGCCATAAAGTTCATAATGGATGGGACTTATCTCCCCGCCGCAACTCTTAGACCCGAGACGATCTTTGGCGTCACAAACATATGGATAAATCCCGAGGCCGATTACGTCGAGGTCGAACTTGGCGGTGAAAGATTAATAATCAGTAAGCCCGCCTCTAAAAAGCTGTCAGAGCAGGCTCCTGGAATCACCCTCATCTGCAAGTTGAAAGGCTCTTCTCTACTCGGAAGGAATGCTATCAATCCCCTCACTGGTGACAGCATCCCCATACTCCCCGCAGACTTCGTCGACCCTGAGAACGCGACTGGCGTCGTGATGTCTGTTCCAGCCCACGCCCCATACGACCTCTTGGCGATAAGGGATCTTCAGAACCACCCCGAGTACATGGAAAAGTATGGTCTAGATAGCAGCCTCGCATCCAAGCTCAAACCCATCCCTGTTGTGAGGTCCCCTGGTCTATCAGAGATCCCTACGCTGGAGCTCATTCAAAGGCTCAACATCAAGGATCAACTCGATCCCAAGGCAGAGGAGGCAACAAAGGATCTGTACCAGAGGGAGTTTCACACAGGCGAGATGCGCCAAGAGACTGGAAAGTACGCAGGCATGACTGTTAGCAAAGCAAAGGAAGAGATCAAGAACGATCTCATGAAATCCTCCAAGGCATTCAAGTTCTACGAGATTATCAACGGACCTATATACTGCCGTTGCGGCTCCAAGGTGACCGTGAACCTGATGAGCGATCAGTGGTTCATAAACTACGGCGATCCAACCTGGAAGTCCGCCGCGAAGTCACATCTGAGTAATATGTCGATCCTCCCAGAAGAGTTGAGAGAGGAGTTCGAGAACGTAGTCGTCTGGCTCAAGGAGAAAGCCTGCGCGAGAAGAGCAGGTCTGGGAACGCCCCTTCCTTGGGACAAGGCGTGGATCATAGAGAGTCTATCCGACTCCACTATATATATGGCGTTTTACACGATTGCCAGAATCATAAACGAGGCAAAGGTCGATCCTTCACTTCTTACCCCACAGGTCTTTGACTACGTATTTCTTGGTCAGGGCGACCCCTCTTCCCTTGGGATTAATAGGGATCTTCTGGAAAAGATGCGAAAAGAGTTTCTTTACTTCTACCCGCTCGACAGCCGCCACTCGGGCAGGGATCTCGTGCCTAACCACCTCACATTCTTCGTATTCAACCATGTTGCCATCTTTCCCCCCTCCCTATGGCCGCGGCAAATAGTCGTTAATGGTAGCGTACTCATGGAGGGCAAAAAGATGTCAAAGTCCCTTGGCAACATAATCCCCCTAAGGAAGGCCATAAGGATGTACGGGGCCGACACACTGAGGGTCTCGATATTATCTGCCTCAGAACTCCTTCAAGACGCAGACTTTAGCGATTCGCTGGCAAGGACCATAAAGATCAAGCTCCAAGAGTTCTACGAATTCGCACTAAAATACGCCTACGCCCCCTCCCTGAATGTAGATCATCTTGATACCTTAGACCGATGGCTGCTCAGCAGAGTTCAGCGTGTGATAGAACAGGCGACGTGTGCCATGGACAATCTTCGGGTCAGGGAGGCGATACATGCCTCATTCTTCATCCTTCAACAAGATATAATGTGGTATCTAAAGAGAAAGGGGTCAGCGGGCACAGACCAGAAGGCTAGAAGTGTTGTCAGGTATGCCTTAGAGGTGATAATTAAACTAATGGCGCCCTTCTCCCCCCACATCTGCGAGGAGCTT
>CAZQQB010000012.1:12961-13778 GCA_964595415.1 uncultured Nitrososphaerota archaeon
GTCTCCGTTGAGGAATGGCCAAAACTTCAGTCCTCTCTCATAGACGAGCCTTCGGAACTCTCAGAGGACTTTATCAGGGATTTGATAGCCGACACATCAGAGATCATAAGGGTAACTGGAATCACACCATCAAAGATCTACTACTACACTTCCCCAAAGTGGAAGTGGGATGTCTATCTGAGACTTTTACAACTGCTCGAGGAAGGCATAGACCCCAAGGCGCTAATAAGGGAAGCAATGAAAGACCCCACAGTAAGGTCAAAGGGCGGAGCTGCCGCCAAATTCATCTCTTTCATCTCCTCGAGCATCATAACCATGCCGAGAGACCATCGGAAGAAGGTAATCTCCGTTGGCATATTGGACGAAAACGGAATCTTGAAAAGTAGCCTGTCCTTCCTCTCAGAATACTTCAAAGCCCCAACCGAGGTTTACTCCGGAGAGGCCTCCCAATACGACCCAAAGAGGAAGGCTGACCAAGCCCTGCCCATGAGGCCTGCGATCTACATAGAGGGCTCCTGATGTGCGCTCTGAAGAAGAAGGCCGTCGAGGACCTGCGTTACCTTCTAAGCAGGGGATACCACAGATCATCCGCCGTCAAGTTCGTGGGTGACAGGTACGTACTTAACAAAGCCCAGCGTTTACTTCTTTACAGAGGAGTATTCTCTGAAGAGGTCGCCAAGTCACACCGTGCAAAACTTGTAGGACCGGAGCGTGTGGCAGACTCGCTTTTGGCAATCGACGGCTTCAACGTCCTATGGACAGTTGCAAGCGCCATGAGCGGTGCTCCTGTCTACCTCTGCGACGACGGCTTCGTCAG
>CAZQQB010000012.1:13889-19543 GCA_964595415.1 uncultured Nitrososphaerota archaeon
GAACAGCCTAAAAGGGGATGCAAAGGCTGTCCCTTCCCCAGATTTTGCTGTCTTGGACACGGGCGGGATAATAGCCACGAGCGATTCCATCATTGTAGAAAAGGCGACCCAGCTCTTCGATCTGGCCGGCTACATCGTAAGGGCGTACCTCAAGGTAAGTCCCTTGGAATTGACTGAACCCTAGCGTCTGACACCACGCTATCTCAAGAAACACTTCAAATATCTGGTCCGTTATAAACACCTCGAAATCCTAAAATATTTGGTTCAAATTAGCACCCATGCTGGGCCCGTGGCGCAGACTGGATAGCGCGTCGGCCTCCTAAGTCGATGGTCGAGGGTTCAAATCCCTCCGGGCCCGCCAAAACAAATGGGTTTGAAATTCGGTTTAAATCCTCGGTTTTCTACATGTATTTAGAAATCAATTAAAAATCACGTACGCCTAGCCAAGAATTTGAATGAATCAGTGTAGTTTAGTATGTGACTGTTTGAATCAATGGCTAAGTGAGGATGTCGTGCAGCCTCTTTTTGTATACGAATTTAGCAAGCGATCTTGCCGAATACAATAGAGAACATCATAAAAATGCGGGTATATAGAAATAAAGAAAAAGGGCTGTGTGTAATGGGACAAGGAAAGTTTGAGAATAGAAATTTGCTGTTATTCTTCTTTATTGCCTTTGCATGGTCTTGGTTTTTTTGGCTACTTCAGATGTTGGGTTTTAACCTTTACGTGGCTCCTTTTGGACCATTTGTTGCAGCGTTTTTACTTACCTATATCCATGAAGGCATTGAAGGGGGTAAAGAAATTGCTGAGAAAAGGGTTTGATCCTAGAATTGGAAAAATTTGGTATATTCCCACCATTTTGCTTAGACCTGTTATTGCAGGCTCTCATTCTTAGGAGCATCATCCAGCGAAGGAGTCGCTCCTAAACTTACAATACTATCTCAACCATGGCTGATTCTTTGGAATTTTTTTACATATTTTTTCTTGGGGGACCTCTTCAAGAGGAATTCGGGTGGAGAGGTTATGCGCTTCCCGTCTCCAAGCGCGTTATTCGGCTCTTGTTTCCAGCGTGGTGTTAGGAGTGATATGGGCTATTTGGCATCTACCTTTGAACCTAATGTATTTGACAGGTCCCCAGTACCAAGTTGGAATTGCGTGGCTATCTAGTACAGTTATTCTGTTTGTCTTCGTGTCAATACTTTTCACTTGGATATACAATAACAATGGAGGCCGCATCTTAGCTACTCTAATCTTCTAAACAATTCTTAACCTGTCAACTTATGTTGTCTTTCCAGTCTTTGAAACAGAAACTGGCCCAGCCTACTACTTCTTCTCAATAATCGTTGTTGCTATAATTATTTTAGCGATCTTTGGAGCAAAAAGAATAAAAGAATGGTTCGAGATAAGAGCCGGGTTAACACTGAAAACAAAATAGGCGATCATTTTGAATAGGTTCATTGTTTATTATTTCAGCTTGGCTCTGCTAATTGGCGGTTTAGCCTATGCTCCGTGGGTTCTGGCTTCGTATAGCATTTTCCGTCTGATCTGATCTTTGTTTTTGTGGTCGTTGGCGGAGTTTCTCCAACTATTGCCGCGCTTGTGGTAACCAAACTTGAATTTGGTAAGGGCGGCGCGGAATATTTGTTCGGTCAATTTGGTCGTAAGGGCTTTTCAAAATTGTGGTTTTTGGTGGCTGTTCTTGTTCCTTTGGCTCTTGCAGCCTGTGCAGTCTTGCTGTGGTCTATAGCTGGAGGAACATATCCTATGGACTTGATGAGGTTAATCGAGTTTCCGCCGATCATAATTGTAAGTTTCCTGATGAACATGTGGTAGGAAATAGGATGGAGAGGCTACGCTTTACCCGCACTACAGAAGAAACACAATGCGCTTATTTCAAGCCTAATTGTTGGAATATTTTGGGCGTTGTGGCATTGGCCACACTTTGCAGTCAAAAAGAGCCTCATGGCGGTAAACTATCATAATTTTCTCTGGTTCGCTATTTTCACGCTCTTATACTCCATCTCTTACACATGGCTTTACAACTCAACTAAAGGAAGTTTATTCACCGCATCGCTATACCATGCATCCACAAACGCAGCAAACACCATACTCTTTGTTGAAGCTAATATTGCCAACTCCATCTTCCCTTTTTATTTTCTGATAGTCATCATTTTCACCCTTATCATCATTTTTGTAAAGCATTCAAACATGAAAACAACGTGATGCTCAAAATTCCTATAAAATAACAAAGCTTGACAAAAAAATCTTAGAAGTGCGGGGGGTGGGATTTGAGCCCCGGGATGACGGAAAGGATTATTGCCGATAGCTTCGTAATTATGGCTAAGCTCAACATGGGGAATTTAAACGAGGATTTAGACCTAAGCGGGTCCGCTCAATATTTGACTTGTCTGACAGGCCTAAACTAGCTCCTTGGGTGCCAACAAACTTTTAGAATCGAGCAGCTCAAGTTTCTTTAAGGGTCAAAAATGGTCAATCCCTCGGATCTCTGCATCAAGGTGGTCAGAGAAAAGGCCGAGTCTTTGAGGCGCATACTCAACAGGCTCGGACTCATTGACCCTTCAAGGATCATAATATCAACCAACGACTCTGTGCTGATACCACTGATTCGCCATCCATCCCCCGAGGAGATCCACTCGCTAAACGAATTCTCACCCACAGAGATCATACGCGCAGACCTCCCCTCCCCTCGAACTCGACCGAGAGACCTGATAGGTGCCCTCGACGGGACACTCCCTCCTCACCTCTTGGCCCTCCTTCCCCGGTCATTCGATATTGTGGGAGACATCGCTGTCATAGAGGACTTGGCTCCTGAGTTAGACCCACACAAGGAGCTTGTAGCAAAAGCCCTGATGCAGATCTATCCCAGGATAAGAACAGTCCTCCTTAAAACAGGGAAGGTGGAAGGAGACTTCCGAGTCCCCTCTCTTGCCGTTATAACCGGAGAAGAGAGATTCGAAACAATCCACACAGAACATGGTGCAAAGCTCATGGTAGACCTATCTAAAGTTTACTTCTCTCCGCGCCTTGCCACTGAACACTACAGGGTCGCGTCTCAAGTCCAAGACGGGGAAGTCGTGGTGGATATGTTTGCAGGACTCGGTCCCTTTTCAATCCTCATTGCCAGGAGGACTACTGCCAAGGTTTACTCCATCGACATAAACCCTCACTCTGCTTCAGAAGAACATCAAACTCAACCGTTTGAGGGGCGAGATCACACCTATCTGTGGCGATGTACGCGACTTTGCCCCTCAGCTTAGGGCAGTTGCAGACAGGGTGATAATGAACCTCCCAAGTTCTTCTTTGGATTACATCGAAACTGCCATAACCCTTCTCAAAAGAGACGGCGGGATCGTCCACCTTTACCTCTTCGCCAATGAAGAACCCATCCAAAACGCCAAAGATAGGCTGACTTTTAAATTGCATAGCCTTGTCCGGAACTACGAAGTTCGTAACGCTAGAATTATTAAACCAGTCGCGCCTAGAGAGTGGCAGGTCGTACTTGATATTTTTATAACTCCATAGTCCATTACAATTATTCAAAATTCCCTTCACCAAAAATGGAAAAATGCCAATTTCGACGTGATTTCCAATCATCCACAAAAGTTTGCCTCAAAAGTCGCCATTTGTGAACATTCACAAAAATCTATCTCCTGAACATTACTAGTCCCCATAGGATTAAATAATAAACCAAACACCCCTGCCAATACGCATATGCTATATATCAAAGATGAGAGTCCGGGACTGTACGCTGGATTAATGGCAAAAGGGAAAGATGGCATAATGTCCTGATACAGCGGTGAATCTAGCATAACATGGATCACTGTCCCCAATACGCCTGTGCCTATGAAAATCCTAGGTGCAATCTCCGAATAACTCTCCAACAATAATTTCCTGTAAATCGGTTCAAGCGTTTTTTCCATCCTGAGCATAACACAACCAAAAAAGCCTCAATAGGCACTGCAAAAATCAATGTATGCATAAACCCATGCAACGGGTAATCCAGCCCTAAAAGGATCACTGCTATGGGCTCCAGATCCAAGACAATGCTTGCCAAGATTAGCGTGGGCGCATGGATCATCCTTCTGAGCGGCAGCCCTACTGCCAGAGCAGAACCTAGGTGAAATAGGGTGAATGGCATAGCATTTGTACCTACTGACTACGGCTTATTTCTACGTTCAATTTCATGAATTGACAAACTTCACTATTTATGGGCGTAAATCCAATACCAAGACACCTTTGGTACACAACCAACACCTTTAATACACGACCAAAATCAATTTTACCCTCGCATCCTCCACCCTGAGCCTTGCTACCATCTCTCGGCTCAAGTCCGCCGCCGCCTTATTGGCATATATCATCAATGTCCTTCCACAAACATATCCGCTCCTCCTCACCACAATCTCCCTACCACTTGCAAAAGAGAGAGATGGGTGCCCACGCCCCTGTACCTCTTCCGATAAGCCGCCCACCTCAATTATCAGAGACATCCTCGCATCTTCTACTCTAGCCGAACTCTTGAACTCCTCCGGCAGTTCCAGCAGTCCGAGCTCCGACCGCGTCGCAACTACACAATCCCCCCTTCGACTCTTTAACTCTTCTTTTGTGATCTCGAGTGTGGTTCTATGTGTAGCGGTTATAAGCGGGTCTCCCTGCGCATAAAAAGTGACCTTCAACATAAATACCAAGACTTTTTTAGAACCCAGACCAAATAAAACTTTAGAAGTGAACTTTCTTGGAGTTCGGAGATAAGCGGGAGCGTCTAGTTAAGCGGCTGATCGAAGAGGGCGTTCTCAAGAAGCCCGAAGTGATCAGGGCGATGCTGAGGGTCCCAAGGGAAGAATTTGTCCCACAGGAACTCAAAGAACATGCCTACATAGACTCTCCCTTACCAACACTCGAGGGGCAGACCATTTCCGCCCCACACATGGTCGCCATGATGTGCGAACTCCTCGATCTAAGGAAGGGTCAAAAGGTGCTTGAGGTGGGAGCCGGTACTGGCTATCATGCCGCAGTGTGTGCAGAGATCGTCGCCCCACTCGATATCCCCTTGGAAGAGAGAGGACATGTGTATGCTATAGAGCGCCTGAGTCGCCTCGTGGATTTTGCCAGAAAGAATCTGGAGCACACCAATTTCGGCGACCGGGTGACCATAATCGAAGGGGACGGCACTCTAGGCTACCCCGAGGCTGCACCGTTTGACAGGATACTTGTCACGGCAGCTGCCCCCAGGATCCCTCCCCCACTTAAGGCCCAGCTCAGTGACGGCGGTAAGATAGTGATACCAGTGGGCGAGGCCTACTCGATCCAAGACCTCATACTTGTTGAGCGAACCGGCAACTCCTACAGAGAGTATACTTGCGGCGGGTGCGTCTTTGTGCCCCTCTACGGAAAATATGGCTGGTCTTGACTTAATTGATTGTTTTGATATCGGTCAGAATATGCTAGACCTAACATTATCTCAGCCGCTCATCATGATCTTGATGTCCACGTCTCAGCCAAACCACTTCTCCAGACTGGATTGCTTATCTGCCTCTCTCCTAGTTTTTTTCAGCCTTTGAAGAGCCGCCTCCACCCTTTCTACTGAGAAATCATGCGCAACACACAATATTTTCTTTACCTTATCCTCGTCCAG
>CAZQQB010000012.1:19553-20284 GCA_964595415.1 uncultured Nitrososphaerota archaeon
AAATATCTTCCTTATTGCATCAACGTCAATAGTGGGATCTACCTCTATTACGCCCCTCTCCAACGCTGCCTTCAGGGATCCATGATCCTCTATTATCTTCTTTGCCTTCTTTGGTCCTATGCCCTTAAAACCGTCCGGGTTGAAGTCGGTCCCGAGCATTATCCCAATGTCGATGAGCTGATCCCTGCTCAAGCTTAGACTCCTAAGAACATCTTCAAGTCTTATGATCTCCGGCTCTATATCTATATAGACCGGCTTGTTCGGTAGCTTCCTCCTCCCTGATATGGTCAAATTCCTCACCAGTCTTGGTGCCCCAAAGAGCAGCGAGTCGTAGTCTTGGCTGACTGTTGCCCAAGCGTCTCCACGCTTTGTCATGAAGGCGGCCTGTGCCTCTCCCTCCGATGGGGCCTGCACCCAGGGTATTCCCATGGCTCCCAGCAGATCCTTGGTCTGGGCGACCATCTCTACTGTCAATCTTGATGTTGCCTGGGCGGCCTTCCTTGCCCCCTCTAGATCCCCCCTCTCTAGGGCTGCCTTATACTCCTCTGCTGCCTTTTCCTTGATCTCACCCCTCCTCTCTATTTCACGGATTTTAAGTTCAGGGGGCTTACCATCAAATACATATACTGGCTTTATGCCAGCCTCCAAGAAATTAACTGTCCTGTAAAAAACACCGCTTAGGTGACTCGTGACCCTCCACATGGAGTCCATCAAAGGCGTGCCATCCGGCT
>CAZQQB010000012.1:20294-21755 GCA_964595415.1 uncultured Nitrososphaerota archaeon
CTGTCTTATTATTGACAAAAATTGGTACAGGGCATTGTACCCGTCAATTGCCAGTACCCTTCCACTCATCTCCTCCAGCTTGATCGTCAGCGCCGTAACTAGCCCTTTGAGGTTCACTCCCATACCCTATGTTTCCCTTACCTTTGCTAAAGTGATCACTTTTCCCTTCTTCTGGGTGGAGACATTAACTTTTCCCCTTAACTCCAGCCTCATTAGTGCTTTATTGAGATCGGTCATCGAGATCTCCTTTATCATGGTTCTCAGCATCTCCAGAAGTTCATTGTCCTTTACGGCACCGTCTCTCTTTCTGACTAAATCGAGGATTATGAGATCTAAAGGCTCTGCGCGCCAGCCCCCTTCATCGCTTGCCATGCTACCGCCCCTTCAAGCAAAGTTGATGAGCGGCTGCCTTCCGCTTAATGCTTGTTTGCTCCGCTCCTCCCAAGCCTTGTAATACTTGTGCATGTCCTCGGTTATTGATGGTCTTATCTTCTTGAGTGCCTTCTCGAAGTGATACATCGTAACCTCTGCTGCGTCGGGGTTTTCTCTGAGGGCAACTAATCCTGCTTCTCTGCAGACGGCCTCGATATCTGAACCTGCATACCCCTTCGTCATGTTGGTAAGCCTCTCTAGATCCACATCCTTCGCTAGGGGCATGCCCTTGGTGTGTATCTTGAATATTTGGAGCCTCGTCTCATTGTCTGGTTCCGGTACATAGACAAGCCTGTCGAACCTTCCAGGTCTGAGCAGCGCTGGATCCAGTATGTCAGGTCTGTTGGTCGCACCAACAACTACGACATTTTCCAATCCTAAGATCCCGTCCATCTCGGTTAGCAGCTGGCTTATCACCCTCTCAGTAACCATCGAGTCTCCACCGCCCGCCCACCTTACAGGAGCTATTGAGTCGATCTCGTCGAAGAATATGATCGCAGGCGCGGCTGTCCTAGCCCTCCTGAAGACCTCTCTGATTGCCCTCTCCGACTCGCCCACCCACTTACTGAAGATCTCCGGTCCCTTTATTGTTATGAAGTTTGCCTCGCTTTCCGTCGCCACCGCCTTTGCAAGCAGTGTCTTCCCACACCCAGGCGGTCCATAAAGTAAAACTCCCTTCGGCGGCTTTATTCCGAGCCTCTTAAACCTATCCATATACTTTAGCGGCCACTCTATACACTCCCTCAACTCCTGCTTTACATCCTCGAGCCCACCTATTTCCTCCCATTTTACCATCGGCACCTCAACGTATACCTCTCTCAGTTCGGTCGGCGTGATCTCCTTGTAGGCCGCCTCAAAATCCTCCATCCTAATCTCCAGCCTGTCCACCACCTCTGGCGGTATCTTATCCTGCTGTATATCAATCTCCGGCAGATAGCGCCTGAGCGCCTTCATGGCCGCCTCCCTGCAGAGCGCAGCTATGTCCGCACCCACAAAACCGTGGGTGAGGTTGGCTATTCGCCTCAGGTC
>CAZQQB010000012.1:21765-22406 GCA_964595415.1 uncultured Nitrososphaerota archaeon
TATCAAACCTCCCGGGCCTCCTCAGAGCTGGGTCGAGAGCATTCGGTCTGTTTGTTGCCCCTATGACTATCACGTCCCCCCTTGCCTCCAACCCGTCCATGAGTGCAAGTAACTGGGCAACGACCCTCTTCTCAACCTCTCCCGTAACCTCCTCCCTCTTGGGGGCGATGGCATCGAGTTCATCAATAAATATTATTGCCGGCGCGTGTTGCTTTGCCTCCTCAAAGAACTCCCTCAGCTTTTGCTCAGACTCCCCGTAGAACTTGCTCATTATCTCCGGTCCATTTATCGCTATGAAGTAAGCGTCCGTCTCGTTAGCCACAACCTTTGCAAGCAGTGTCTTCCCACACCCAGGCGGTCCATAAAGTAAAACTCCCTTCGGCGGGTCTATGCCAAGCCTCTTGAAGAGCTCTGGGTGCTTAAGGGGAAGTTCAACCATCTCCCTTATCTTCCTTATTGGCTCCTCAAGCCCTCCGATATCTTCATATGTGACCCTGGGAACCCTTGCAGCCTCCGCGGGCTTCTCCAGTATTGTCAGGCTGGTCTCCTCGGTTACGAGCACTATGCCCGAAGGCTTTGTCGATACAACCGAGAACGGTATAGCCTGACCAAGTACTGGTATGAGTACGTTGTCACCTTCC
>CAZQQB010000013.1:0-3175 GCA_964595415.1 uncultured Nitrososphaerota archaeon
GGATATAAGGGCTAGGAAGGACCTAGAGCTGTTGCCAGGAATTGTGGTGAAGGGATTCGTGAACGGTGAAAGGACGTACGGTGACGTGAAGTGCTTCCGGGTCAAGATAAACGAAAAGATGGATGGAGCCCTTCTGCTGATCCATAGGACGCATTACGGGCAGGATGTGGTGGAAGTCATAGCAGGGGAGAGCGTGAGGAAGAGGCTAGGGCTAAGGGATGGGGACCCCGTTCAGCTCAAGGTCCTTGTTTGATGGGGTTTGTTGAGTATATTATTTTCCTGATCATTGAGGAGCTGACGTCGCCGTACTTGTCGAGCATTACTATTTTGATGCCAAGGTTCTGCCTTGACATTAGTTCGGCCAGGTCT
The DNA here is from genome assembly GCA_964595415.1 of uncultured Nitrososphaerota archaeon. Classification (GTDB taxonomy): domain Archaea; phylum Thermoproteota; class Methanomethylicia; order Methanomethylicales; family Methanomethylicaceae; genus CAZQQB01. The sequence goes on from CAZQQB010000013.1 coordinate 370, forward strand.
TGTTGGTCGTAGCCAAGTGCGACGATGTCCGGTTTTACTTCCTGGATCACGGAGAGAGTATCAAAATCCGTCCCGCCGAGGATAGCCTTGTCAACGGGCTTGAGGGCCTCGACTAGAGCCCTCCTATGCTCCTCCCTCATAACGGGTGGCCTACCCTTCCTGTTGAGTATTGTAGAGTCTCTGGCGACGACCACTATCAGCTCCGCGCCCTTGCCGCCAAGCTTCTTCGCCTCTTCCAGATATCTTAGGTGCCCGTAGTGAAGGAGGTCGAAGCAGCCGGCAGCCAATACCCTTTTGCCCATCTCCTTTCACCCCTGCTTGAATCGCCATTCATACTTAAGCCAGCCGAGGTTTCTGCAGGCGTCCAGAAGTCCCTCACAGTATGCGATACAGACGAGAGCCGTAATAAAGTCTCCTCTCTCGAAGTAGTATCTCGAGTCGTCAAAGTATTGCCTTGCAAGCGAGAGGTTATAGTTAAGCGCGGATGACAGGGAGGGATCAAGCGGGGAAGAGACCTCCATTTGGTCCAAGACTGCCCGTGTGCCATTGATGTAGCGCTCCAATTTCTCTTTCGCACCATCTAAGGCCATAGACCTCACCCAGATCAGTTCTTGAGGTTTTCCTCGACGAGCGCTCTCTCAACTCTTGCCAAGATCACGAGGGCCTCGGCCTCCATGAAGTGTAACCTGCCAGGCACTATGAGGCAGTGGGGTGGCGGACCGAAATCCACATTCAGAAGCTCTTCTGCCCTTCCGCCCCTTATGAGCTGGTCAGGTGCGCCGGCTCTCGCTATTCCAACAGTTAGTGTATGGGGAGTTATTACACCCTCGCCCCTACGTCTCTCCATATCCATGAGTAGGCGAACCCCTTCCGGTGCAGACATGTATCGCCCCTCCTCGACCCTCAGGTCCAAGAAGAGTAGAGTGTGGAGGTTGGCACCCCTGTTCTGGCGAACCGCCTCATATGGAACCTCCGAGTAGTTGTCGGGGAAGGTTATGGTTGCTGACCTCCCAAACTTGTAGTTCTGTAGACCCACAGCCCCAGGGGCGACTGATATTATCGAGGAGGCATGTGCGACCCTGACGGCTATTCCGCGTTGCTCTGCCCTTATCCGGAGCTCGACATGGGTCGTGGCAACAAATGGATCTCCAGGTACGAGGATCGCAACATCCCTCTCAGAGGCGCTCTTCAAAACGGAGCTCCCGTCTTCCATATAACTTCGACTTACAACTTTGACTTGCTTGCCAATTAGACTCTCCAACGAATGTAAGTTGAGGGATGGCATCACATTCGTATAAGTCTCTAAGAGGATTTCGTCTGCACCTCTCGCCAGCTCCAGACCGTATAAGCTCATTCCCTTCTCGTCGTAGAGACCGAGACCGATGAAGCTCAATGATCCCATATGAACACCTAAAAGGGAAATGGAGAGAAACTCTTAAATTTTTGTTCCCTTTACGGAAAGACTTAGGGCCTGTAGCTCAGTACGGTAGAGCGGTGGACGCCAAAAACGGCCGAAGCTCTTAACCCATTGGCCAAGGGTTCAAATCCCTTCAGGCCCGCCACTTTATTCTTAAAGAAAAAAAGAGGGGGTCACTTCTCCTTCATCAGCTCGGCGATCGTCGCCTGAATTCTGTCGTACTCGTGACCCCTGGCAACCATTAAATCGTATGTAGTGAATATTCCAACCAGCTCGTTCCCTCTGACGACTGGGAGGTGCTTTATCTTATGGGCCTGCATGAGGGATGCGGCCTCGTCTATGTTGCATTCAGGCGTGCAGGTAACAAGGGGCTTTGACATAATCTCTCCGGCGGTGGTTTTTTCCGGGGGGAGGCGCTTGGAGATCACTCCTGCAATGATATCCCTTTCGGTAACTATGCCCACTGGGATCCTTCCCTCAACGATTACCACACTGCCTATATTTTTGTCACCCATCAAGCAAGAAACGTCAAAGACCGAGGCCTCAGGAGATACCGCGACCACTTTCTTTGTCATGAATTCGCTGACCTTGGCCATACAGGTCAGTCCCGAGATATTCTCGCAGCGGAGCCTAATAAACAGGGCGCTCTGAACTATTAGAGCATTATGAGAGATAGGATGGCCAACGCAAAGCAGTAAGCCGAGAAGATATGGAATTTGTTTTTCAGAAGTGCCCTGTCAACCATCTTTATGGCGATGTAGCCGGTTATAGCGGCGATTACGATACCAACAAGGGAGTAGTGCCCAACGGAGAGTATACTGCCAAACTCCAAGATGTTGGCGCCGATTATCGCCGGTATCGAGAGCAGGAATGAGTAACGGAAGGCCTCCTTCACCTGAAGGCCGCCCACCAAGGCTATTGAGATCGTTGCGCCACTCCTGGATATGCCGGGGGCAATGGCAAATCCTTGGAATAGACCCACAAGCAGGGAGCGGGGGAGATCCAAATCCATTGATCTCTTTCCAAACCTCGATGATAGGAGCAGGATTCCGGTGATGATCAGACCTATGGAGGCGGCTTGCGGGCTCGAGAACAGTGATTCGAAGTACCCTCTGAAGAGAAGGGCCAAAAGTACAGTAGGGATCGTGCCGGTGACAACGTAAACGCCCAGTCTGAAGTCATTACTCTTGGAGTCCATCCTGAGAAATGCATTTATTATGCGCAAGATGTCTTTCCAGAAGTAAACCAGAACAGCCAATAGCGTCCCAAGATGCAGAGCGGCGAAGAAGCCCACCGAGACCTCCAAATTCAGAATTCTCTGGGCAATTACAAGGTGTCCGGAGCTAGATATTGGGAGCCACTCAGTAAGACCCTGTATTACCGCTAAGG
>CAZQQB010000013.1:3185-10875 GCA_964595415.1 uncultured Nitrososphaerota archaeon
TTGTGAAAGGTCCATGCTCTAGATTTGGGGCCGGAGTTATACATATTTTTCTCAAAGAGGGCGGACGAGAAGGACGGGACATGGTGCATTGTTGACGACTGTGTTGGCGACGCTGCCCATCAGGATCTCCCTCAGCCTGCTTCTGCCCCTCGCGCCGATCACTATAAGGTCCGCTCTGGACGCCTCTGCCTTCCTCACTATCTTTATGCCGGGGTTCCCAACCGAAAACTCCATCTCCAAGCTAGGGGTCATCCCTAGGTTATGGGCCATTGCTCTTGCCTCTTCCAAGATCTTTCTCCCTGCCTCCTCGAGCTGTTTCGAGGCCTCGGGCAATGCCTCCATTCCGGAAGGTTGTGGGATGGCGACGACATGCAGTATGGTCATCTCGGCCCCAAACAATTTTGCAAGGGCACAGGCCATCTCGATCTCCTTCACCATGTACTCAGAGCCGTCCACAGGCACTAGAATCTTGGTGATGAGGGGCATAGCGGTCAGATGATCTCTATGTTGGCATTCTATTTAAACTCCATCAGGGGGATCAAGGGCTCTATCACCGAGGGGTCCTCTACGCTGGAGGTGACCTCTGCGGCGCTCTTGAAGGGGCGTCTCCTTATTATGGAGGCCGCCCTCCTAGAACCTATGCCTGGTATGGACTCAAGCTCCCTCATGGATAGTGAGTTTATGCATACGGGCACCGTCAGACCCCCCACAGATCTTGGACCGTGCGTTAAGACGACTATGTCCGTGAAGACGCCCAAGGGCATGCGCTTAGGTATCCCGACCAGTATGGGATACGAGCCTATCTGGCGCGCCCATGTGGTATTCCCCTCGACGAGCTCTGTCCTGAGGTCACGCATGACGGTCCACCTAGGGACGACCCTCTTGATCATGGGGAGGTCCACCTCGTTCCGCATCCTCAGCTTGTGGTTTACGAAGAGGTGCCTGTGCTTCCTGACGAGGTAGTCTCCAACGGACTCCATCCTCGTAGAGGGAAGGACCATCACCTGCCTGAGGTTTATCCTCCTGACCATCAGACCCCTTCCTAGAACCTCCTTCATGAAGTCCAGATTTATCTCGAATGTGCTCTTCGTCTCCCCAAGGAGACCGTAGACGAAGTTCACGCCAGGGATAAGATGGGGGAGGCCGTTCTCGCTCCTCTCCTTTCCTACTTCGTTTATGAGGGTTATAGCGAACATGGCACCCTCTGGGCAGACCTTCAGGTTGTTCCTGCGTATGACGTCTTCGTCCGCTGACTCTATGCCGAGGGCCGCCACATCACCAGGAGTGTGGTATGAGACGATGACCTTGAGCGCCTCCTCGGACTTGTCAGGATGGCTGAATACGGTGGCGGGGTTAACGTTGTCGATGTGGAGGACCCTCAGGCCGGGTGCGACACTTCTTATCGAAGAGAAGAGACGCTTTAGGGCTGATGGGGAGGGCGCAGGTGAGTCGTTGCGGTTTTTCGAGCCGTAGATGAGGATGTCTGGCTGCCTCCCCAGCCTGAAGTTCTTGGCGCCGTGGGAGTAAAGGGACGAAACCTCTTTCACTATCCCGCTTGTGGACCTGAAGTCTGGCAGACCGTAAAGAGGCTCGGTGCAGAACGAGCAGCCGCCCGTGATGGACCTTGGGCACCCGCGGAAGGTCTCGATCTCGCAGATCAGGCCGTCAGGGTAGCAAGGGTGCTGCTGGATTATCCTAGCCCCTCTTGAAGCGTACTCGTTTATCGAGTTGGACGAGGGCCTCACTGCATCCAGATCGGTTCGATCTGAGAATCCTCCATCCAAGAGAGAGCGGACGACAACCTCAGGGTCGCCCCTAATGACGAAGGTGTAGAGTGATTGGAGGTCTCTCGGGAAGGATGCAACGCTCCCGCCTCCCATGGCAAAGCCAAAGCGGACGGCTGGTCCACATATTGCAGTATGCCTCGACATTAGGAATTGGGGGAGTCGCAGGGCGTCCTTGGCAGTCGCCGGGGCGCCAGACAGGTACTTGCCAGGAACGGTTACACCCGCTATGAGGATGGAGAAGTCGCAGGAAGAGGATAATCTTCTGAGGGCCTCCATATCCCCACGGGCGGAGTCTATGGTCAGGTAGATCACTTCGGCGTGAGGGTCGAAGGACCATACGGAGCCGGCTATGTACCTAGGGTAGACATCAATGTAGGGAGGCACGCCGAGTCCGGCAGGCTCATCAGTGTAACCGTCTATGATCAAGACGCGCAATGCCAGATCGCCCACTACCTGAGGTGTTCCCACCCTTTGGGTGGGATCTCCATCTCCTCAGAGTCTTTTTTGAGGAGGACCTTGCTCCCTGGAAGCACCTCACCTATTTGGATAATGGTGCCGCCCACGCCCTCAGCCACCCTCACCGCGTCTGTCCACCCTCCATGTCTGATGGTCATGACCAGCTCGTACTCCTCTCCGCCATAGAGGGCTAGATCCTCTGGTGGGATGCCGTGGATCGATGCGAACTCCGCGGCGCCTTTTGAGACGGGAATCCTGCTTATGTAAAAGGAGACCTTGCTCGACTTGGAGAGCTCGTTAAGCGTGAAGGCAAGACCGTCACTTGAGTCCATGCTCGAGGTCACAAGGCCAGACTCTGCCAAGGCTATGCCCAAGCGGAGCCTTGCCCTGGGCTCGTAGACGCTCCTGCAGAGGCATTTTCGGAGGGACCTTGGGGCCCTCATGCCCTCCAGCAGGATCTTGTAGGCGGCGGCGGTGTCCCCGAACTCACCGGATACAGCTATAATGTCACCAGGGGAGGCTCCAGAGCGCTTGACCAAGTTCTTGGCGACGCCTACGGCGAAGCCGGATATGATCAGGTCCTTTGCCTCGCTTACGTCGCCGCCGAGTACCTGAGCGCCGTATTCCTTTGCGGAGTTACTTATGCCGGAGACGAGTTCCCTAAGGTTGCTTATGCGGAACTTCCTAGGGAGACCCAGAGAGAAGAGGAAGGCGGACGGCTTTGCACCCTTGGCCGCAAGGTCGCTGATATTCATCGTTACTGCCTTTGCCCCCATCTGGTATGGTAGCATACCCATGGGCGCGTCGGTCGTCCTGACGAACATGTCGGTCTTCAGAACGAGGTAATTCCCGTTGCCTAGCTTTAGGGCAGATGCGTCGTCTGAAGGGGGCAGTATCTGACCAGATAAATGACCGTCCTTTTCCAAAATAGACCATATGAGTTCTATAATACCTCTCTCCCCGATCTCGGAGACGCGCATCTCGCAGTCCTCATTGATATTATGTCGCACGGGTTTAAGGGTTTTTGGAGGGGAAGAGTTTATCTATTAATTCTTTTATCAAATCAGAGCGGATGAGAAAGCCCCAGTAGCTCAGCCCGGCAGAGCGACGGTTTCGTAAACCGCTGGTCAGGGGTTCAAACCCCCTCTGGGGCTCCAAAACCTGAAGAAATCATACAGTTTTTGAAGATGCGTTTTGAACCTTATACCATTTGTCCGTAGAGTTGACAATTGATTTGATCCCAATTGTTGGTGCCTTCAACACCTTGTAAAATAAGTTGGTATTCATCATTTCAGAATAATCAGAGGCATCAACACAATGCCAATTACAACAATAATCACTGATCAGTGATCAGGGTATTTCGGCCCAATGAAACGTCACATTTCAAAGTATCCCTTATTTCCACCCGAGTAGAGAAGCATCTTGTGATAAAAAATGAAGTTAAGGACTGGCATGATCCTTGTTGTGCTGGCATTATTGGTTGTCGCCATAGGCTCGTCCGTCTATTTTACTTACGGGTACGGCACATTGGTCGTAAAGATGGTGGACCCACCCCAAGAATGGGGACAGGCATCAAATGTCTACATTCGTTATAGCGAGATAATGGTTCATAGGGCGGATGCTGGTAACGAGACTGGGTGGTACACGGTTGTTGGAAGCGGATGGATAGACTTGGCGAGCGTGGTTAATGTGAGCAAAACCATTGGGCAGGGCAGTCTTCAATCCGGAAAGTACAACTTGGTCAGGTTCCAAGTGATGGAAGCGGTCGTCACCGTCGGAGGGGCAAACTACACTGCCGAAGTCCCGCCTGACAAAGTCACCATATCAATAACCCAAGGTGGCATACAGGTAAACACTGGTCAGACGGCATACTTGGTCATAGACATAAATCCCAAGGTTGTAGGCTCACAGGCATCGGGCTTCAAATTGGTGCCCGCAGCGACAGCTTCGCCAGCATAAGGCGCCGAATGTGGGCTCGGCAGACCTAGAGGCGTTGTTACAGTAACATCTTTTTTGCTTTAAAATGTAGAAAGGACGAATGCATGACTAGAAATAACGACAGTGTGCCGTTAACACAACTAAAAAACCATTGTAGGGACTTTGAGCTGCCCAAACTCTAAAGAGTTTGAAGCTTCCCGTTCATGATGGGAATTCAATTTTGAGGACAAAATGTTGGCGCCTCATAATTAATCGGGGTTGGTTCGAAACGGACTTTTCATTTGTCTTGGCAATTTGTGCAATCTTTCCAATAATGTTATTGATATTATAAATGTTATATAAATAGAATGTTATATAAACAGAGCCAACAGAACAATAAGTGGGAATTTGGAGGTATTATAAATTGTCTGACGAGATTGTTGAAGAGTTGCGGCAGATCAGGAAACTCCTTGAGCCGAAACCGGCACCCCCGCCTCCGCCGCCAAAGGGCTTACTTGAGGAGTTTAAGGCATTTCTAAAAACATTTAAGGTCATGGGAATGGCCGTTGCCTTCATCGTCGGTCTTTACTTGGGCGCTCTTGTTAAGGCGCTGGTGGATGACCTCATAATGCCAATTGTTCAGCTTGCCACGCCCGGGGTGGCATGGGAAGAGATCGTGGTGGGACCATTCAGAATCGGGCACTTCACGGGCAGTTTGATAACGTTCATAATCATAATGTTCGTCATATTCTTGCTTGTCAAGCTGACGAAAAGGGTGGGCATAGAGTAGAACCTTAATACGCCATTTCCCTTTTTTCAACTTTTTTGCTAGGATTGTGCGTAATGGTGCTTCTGGCTTGGTTGCGACTAGAATCAAGTTAGAAAGAAGTTTTCATCGTTCATGGTGAGAGCGGGCTGTAATAGCCACGCCCACTATTACAAATATAGCGCCAAAGAAGAACAGGGAGTCAAGTCGTTCCCCTAAAACAAAGTATGCTAGAACAGAGGCGATGACAGGTATGAGAAAGAGGTAAGATCCTGCCTCAGATGCCGGGAGGTCCTCGAGTGCCTTGTACCAGAATAAGTATGCCACGCCAGAGCAGAAGAGACCGAGGACAAACAGGGAGATCCAAGGCATTATTGCGCTCGGGAGACTGAATGGTTCGGAAAGAATCGCCAAGGGTAAAAGCAGGATTGTCCCGAAGAGTGAGGAGAAGGCGGTTATCTCGTAGGCGTTGTTCTCCTGTAGCTTTATCTTCCCATATATGGAATAGGTGGTCCAGCTGAATACGGACCCAAGGCAGAGCAAGTTGCCAAGCAACGATGAATAGTTCAAAGAGAGACCAGCCCTGAGGACTACGAGGGAGACCCCTGAGAATGCCAAGACGATTCCAACCAAGCCTAATGGGGTTAGCCTCTCTTTTAGGAATCGCCTTCCACACATTGCTATGAAGATCGGGTTAGATGCGATTATGATGCTGGACTCAGATGCGCTTGTCATGGTCATGCCGATGTTTTGGAAAGCGTGGTAGGCAGTTATCCCCAAGAAACCTAAAACGAGGAGGTCCTTCCAACCTTTGAGAAGCCCGCCTAAGCCAGAGTAGAGCCTTGCCAAGATCAGAAGGAAAGGCGTTGCGATCGCAAAACGTAGGAGGGCGAGTGTGAGAGGAGGGACTTCCTCAATGCCAAGCTTGATAAATACAAATGAGGTGCCCCAAAGGAATACTGTCACGATCAGTAGGAAGGTGCTCTTGAGCCTCATTGTTAACGGATTATAACTTCCTGCTCATAGGCTTTTTTGTGGGATTGCCAAAAGCAAAGGGACGAAGGAAGCGATGTGCGCATGATTTCATGAAATTGTTGAAACGAGCATTTTATTTCAGCGATTTCGCTCAGCAGCCGATACCAATAAACTACATAGTAAAGATCCCTTTAGAATTGGAAATATGAATAGACGCCATTCATGATTGGGGGAGCGTTCTAACCTAATCTGTAAATATAATTCCATGAACATTTATGTTATAGATGGTCAGCATGTCTGCTGCTTATAATCAAGGAACAAAGATTGCGGCGGCGATAACCGTGGTCCACAGACCTTCCTTGTGTCCCTCGGCAGACTGGACGACATGTGTTGTCTTTATTATGTGACCGCTGGCTTTGTACAGCTGTTCCCGCTCCTTCCAAGCCTGATTTATGTCAAATGGTATGCCAAGTGTCATTGCAAGCATCGTCGCCGCCAGGTCCTCTGCGTATTCGCCTGCAACCTCTCCCTTTTGGCCGTAGGCGTGGTGCTCGGCAAGGTAACCGTACAAGTTCTTCTCATGTGGCAAGGCAAGACCTATGGCTGCGGAGATCAGCCTGTTTGGCTCGTTCGTCTCGTTCTTTGCCATGACGCAGTAGACAACCTGACCCGGCTGGAGGATCCGAAGACCTTCTTCCTTTGTTATTATCTTGCAGCCAGGGGGGAAGATGCTGGACACATGGACTAAGTTGAACTTTTCTATGCCAGCATCCCTCAAGGCAAGCTCGAAGGATGCAAGCTTCTCCTTATGGACGCCAACGCCTTTCACGAAAAACATCTTTGTTGGGATCATGGTATCAAATATCTTGTACACACATAAAAGTTAAACTTTGCGGTTTTAAGCGATCCAGAATTGGGTCTTGGAAATAGAGTCTTTATTTTTCTGGACTTTCTAGATTTTCTTGAATCCATATGCACATCCTATTCATAAAAAAAAGAACTAAAATGTCAAAGCTTAATTATGACTAAAAATTCACTTTAATTGGTGATATTTTGAAGGGCGGGAAGATTATGGCAGCTCGAGCGGCGCTCGGCGAAGTCGCAGACGGGCAAATCTTGGGCATAGGCACAGGTTCCACTGTTGCGATTTTCATCGAAATGCTGGGAGATAAAATTAAGAAAGAAGGGTTGCGATTGGCATGTGTGCCGACATCCTATCAATCTGCACATTTGGCTATGGAAAAAGGGATACCCTTGACCACGCTCGAGGAGTACCCGACACTTGATCTGGCTGTGGACGGCGCAGACGAAGTGGACAGGCGGCTGAACCTCATAAAGGGAGGAGGGGCTGCGCTCACGAGGGAGAAGATAGTAGATTCGGCTGCTAATAGGTTCATCGTCATAGCCGATGAGACGAAGCTTGTGGACAGGCTGGGGAATAAGGCGCCTGTTCCGGTTGAGGTGATACCCATGGCGTGGAGGAGGGTGGCCCAGATGGTCAAAATACTCGGCGGGGATTCGAGGCTCAGGGATGGGGGCGACAGGAAGGACGGACCATTGATAACGGACAATGGGAACTTCATACTCGACATAAAGTTCGGCGCGATAGAGGACCCGAGGGCGCTTGAGTTCGAGTTGAAGAGGATACCTGGGGTTGTAGAGGTCGGGTTGTTCGTGAATCTGGCACATGCGGCCTATATCGGAAGCGAAAGGGGAGTCGAGAAGATAGAGCGGAAAGTCTCATAGACCTTCTATAATGAAAAAAGTGGGAATTACAACAATGAGTGCC
>CAZQQB010000013.1:10885-14547 GCA_964595415.1 uncultured Nitrososphaerota archaeon
AATGATTATGAGTCCGGCGCTTTAGCCAGGCTAAGCCACCCCGGCGGCGTGGAATTCTTTATCGAGCGCATATTTAACTCTTATGAAGGCGAGGGTTTCAAGGTGATCTTAAAGGATTAACGCAAAAGGGAATAGTGGGAAATTAGGCATAACTAGAGGTACAGGTAAGGGCAGATTCAGAATTACTAGAATTACTAGAATTACTAGAATTACTCCCTCACTCCGAGCGTGACAGGGACGATTAGTTCCGTACCACCTCTTATGATTTAAGTTAAAGGTCTGACCAGGGGTCGCGTCCTCTTCCAAGACGAGAGAACGCCCATGGTCTTTACTGGTGAGTCGTTTATCTGTACGATCACATTCCCGCCCACGCGGATCGACTGACCTGCCAAGACCACAGTAAGTTCCGCCCCTGAGGCCCGAGGCAGCTGCAGGGCTGCCGACATCCACGCTCTGTATGAGAACGCCATAGGTAATGTTCAGACCAGCAACCTTGGCGACAAGGTAATCGATCGAGAGGCCGTTCATGTCCAGATATGGGTGGCTGCAGGATCCATTGTTGACGAGGTCGCAAATCTCCTTGAGGATTGCGTTTGATGGTACTGCAAAGTCCACATTCTGGGAGTCGGAGATGTTGGCAGATGAAATCGGATCCAAGCTGATTGATTGCCCTGCGATGCTCGGAAAGGCGCTGATCAAGGTATGGGAGGGTACAAAGGAACGTTTCGCTGAGGAGTGCTTTGCTCGGATATGCGTCAGGACTCTTCGTAGTTTCGCCCTTAAGGAGGGGTGTTGAACTGTTTTCGAGCCACCCGCCGCTCAATCTGAGTTAGAAACATTGTTGGAGAAAGATTGTTGGAAAAAAAGCGAAAAACGGGCGCGGGATGGTAGGAGAGGCTGGCAGAGGGATAAGGAGAGGGAGGAAAGAAGGGCAAGGATAAGAATAAGGAGTGGGGGAGTGCTTTAGTATTAATCGCGACCGTCTGCGTCTCGGCATGCTTTGCACTTAATGCTATCCCCAACGATCTGCTTCCTTCCTTGATATTCGGGTTTAGGAGTTTTCCGCTACTGCATATGCACAGACCGATGCTATTAGTGCTACAACCACGTGTTGTAGAACATCTTGCGGAGGGCCTTTTGTCGCCTAATCTGAATGCGTATGTAGCAATTTGTGGAGAAACGGAGTCTTGCGAGAATTATGCACATAGGCATATCGAGATTCGGTTCCAGTATGAGCATCAGTTGGACACCTCCCACGGCTGAGGCGGGGATATTGGTTTTTCATAGGACTTTTCATTCGGCGCGATGATAATGGGTGCGATGCTCATAGCAAGATATTCTCGGTTTTTCATAGGACTTTTCATACTACCGAGTTCTGAGCTGTACTAGTGTCATACTGTTACCTACATAGAGCGAACACATCTATCCCAGATTGATGGAACCTCCCATTTCGGTCTAGAGCATTATTCTAGTTTTTGGGCATTCAGACCACATAAGAGCGGCCGCTCGAAAGCTTGGCATAGAAAGCATTTTAACTTTGTTGGTGGGGAGCCCCCCTGCGAAAGCGAGGGGCGAGAACTTGCCTAAACGCTAATTCTTTTTGTTTTTTTATAGTGGTTATTGTATTTAGGGATAGCCTGCTGGCAGGAAAAAGATAAATTTTAAAAATGATCCTCGTTAAGAAAAGGGTAAGCCCCAGTAGCTCAGCCCGGCAGAGCGACGGTTTTGTAAACCGTTGGTCAGGGGTTCAAACCCCCTCTGGGGCTCCACCTAACATCATAATTTTAAGTACCTCTTCGCGGGAATGGGCCACTCACTATCGCAAAGGGATTCCGCAGATAAAGTTAAAACCGAAGGCTTTACTGTCACAGTCAAACTTTATTAAATGTTAACCTAAAACTTATATTGAGTTAACATATTATTCATTCCGGCGTTTATTATGAGACCCAAACGCAGTAGAAGCAGGCTGGTTGCAATCTCCTCGCTTTTCGCGGCGCTGACGGCAGCAGGCGCATGGATCTCCATACCTTTCTTTCCAGTCCCGCTGACGCTCCAGACCTTCTTCGTTTATTTGGCGGTGCTGGTCCTGGGGAGGCATGCGTTCTTCAGCCAAGCCATATATATTGGCATGGGGCTGCTGGGTCTGCCTGTTTTTGCGAGGGGGCTGTCAGGTTATGGAGTGTTACTTGGTCCCACTGGTGGCTTCTTGATCGGGTTCCTGGTGGGCAGTTTGGCGGGCGGGGCGATAATGGAAAGGGGCGGAAGGACTGAAGTTTCAGCCATATCAACCATATCAGCCATAATCTCTCTGTTGATTTGCTCCACCTGCGTGTTCGGGATCGGCTGGGTATGGTTGTCTTACTGGCTGGGTTGGAACTTCCACATGGCACTTTTGTCCGGGGTTTTGCCCTTCTTGCCTGGGGATGCGGTTAAAGTCGCTTTGGCAATAGTTATAAGAAGAAGGTTGTCAGCATTAACGCAGATTTAGATGGACCAGCTGCGTTAAAAATGAAAAATAAGGCAGTGAACTACCCCACGCTTACGCTCCGGGTCTTCTTGCAAAGTGTAGATAAAGCAGGAACATAAACGAAGTTTAAACTTGATAAATATAATACAAGTCTAATTAGCCTAGAAATTAATAAATTAAAAAGAAAAAAGAGATAGTTTTTGGATTTTACTTGGCTATCTTTCTGTACACAAGGATGACAGCGATCACGGCGATTATGATGCCAATGAACGCAAGTGCGTAGAATGCCGGAAGTTGAGCCACCGTGGCCTGCAGGGAGTCGACGCTCGCTTTGAGGCTGTTGGCAGAAGTCTGGAGCTGTTGAACCGTAGTGGTCAGCGTGGCGAGCTGCGTGACCTGAGTCTTAAGCGAGGCGATCTCGCTGTTGGCTGCCTTTAGCGAAGTATTCAGTGTATTCACGTCGCTCTTGAGAGCAGCAACCTGACTGCTCAGGTCAGCTACCTCTCGCTCGAGAGCTGCGATCTTGTCCTCAAGGCTCACGAGCGTGATTGTGCCCACATTGTTCGTGCCAAAGACCGCACTCACTGATTTAGTGTAGGTGTAGAAGTTGGCCTTGCTCACCTTCAGAGTGTAGGTGCCTTCTGCTGCGAGAGAAACTGTGAACGAGCCATCTGCGCCAGTAGTTGTTGATGCTGTGCCAACTGTGACCGTAGCACCGGCGACGCCAGCTCCAGCAGAGTCCACGACCTTACCGATCACGGCAACCCTCTGCTGGATGGAAACCGTCGTGGTGGCGGTCTGGGTGCCCATGAATGCCTTTACTGTGTATGTGCCGATTATCCACTGACCCGTGGGCATGTTGGACGGTGTGTTGAACGAGACCGTGTAAGTGCCGTCCGGTTTAGACATCACGTAGGTGATGTCAACGAGCTGCCCGTTAGGGTTGAACAGCTGTACGGTTACGTCAGTGTTGGCTACTGCCGTCCCGGTCACGACTATGGTCTCTCCGGGGGCATAGCTCGGGGCGCTCGTGGTCACGGTGAGGGTGGCTGCCATCACCGGCGCGGCGATGACGCAAAGTACCAAGAAAAATGGAAGGAAGAGGGTTCTTGTTCGCATCGCTTGTCACCCTCTTATGCCACGGTCAGCGGCTTCGATAGTGGGTCTGAGTATGGTGTTGGCTCGGCTAGTGACT
>CAZQQB010000013.1:14557-21369 GCA_964595415.1 uncultured Nitrososphaerota archaeon
ACCGCGGGTGTCAGCTCCTGGCCTGCTGCCAGTGTGCCGGTCACCCAGCTGATGAAGATCGTCACGCCCGCAGAGTCCTTCACCTTGAAGATCGCGGTGAAGCTCTTGCTAGTGGCGTCAACGTTCTTCAGGGTCGCTTGTAGCATCACCGCCTGTCCCACATTGCCAGTTGCGACTTCGGCGCCAGTGTTCGGGTCAACGAACTTCTGGGCGCTAGTCGGGATTGGTCTCGCAATTGGGACGCCGACTACTGCTGTTCCGGTGAAGGCCTTTGACTTCTCTGTGGTTGCATAGTCTGCCGGGTATCTATCTATGTACTTGGCTGTCACGGTGTCGCCGAGCTTCGCAAATACCTTGCCTGTAGCGAAGGCGTCGGAGATCTGTATTCTGCCCTCGAAGACACCAGTGTTCTCACCGGTCTCGGTGGCGGTTATGGTCTGACCTATCGGGTCGCTATCCGAGGTCACGGTTAGTTGGATGGTCTCGATCTGTCCTGGATCCAAGTTGGCATCTGGGTCGGTGACGATTACAACGGCAACCTCGCCAAGGTCGTAGTAGAGCTTGTTGAAAGCTACTGCAGCGTCCCAGCTCCTGATTGTGCCAGTTGCCATTGCGTACACGGTGTTGCCGTTCGCGTCTGTAACATCCATGTAGTAGACCACGAAGGTCTTACCTATGAGGGCTGAGTTCGTGCCCCAAGTGTGCGTTGCTGTGAAGACGCCGCTGTTGGGGCCGTCTTCATTCAATGTTTTGGTGGTGTCGGGCACGCCTTCCATTCTGATAATCACGTTTACATTTTCAGCGACCGTTATGTCGGTGTTGAGGTCTGGGTCGGTCACAGTAATCTTCATCTTCGACCCTAGACCATACGCGGTCTTGTCTATTGTGAGGGTGCCTGTGAAGGTTGCTACCTTAGCTGATGCCGTGTAGTCGACTGGGGCGGTCGGGTAACCTGCTGAGGCAGTAATGTACGATGGGGTGTAGTCGGAGTAGGTTAAGGTGATCTTCGATCCAGGCTTGACTTTGATATCAGAGCCTATGGTCCTTGAATAAGTGAATACACCAGTATTGACATCAGTCTCGGTCAAATCCCAATTACTGGAGACAGTGGTACCATCGGGTAAGGTGTATTCATACTTTACATCAACCTTATCAGCGGCTCCAGAGTCTAGGTTCTTATCTGAGTCTCTTACAGTGATTGTGAGCTTGTCTCCAGCCTTGACCGTGGTCTTGTCTACCGAGATCATAGCATCGGTGGCTCTAAAGATCGCCGTTGCCGTCACATTCTTGCCACTTGCTGGATCTGTGTAAAGGACCTTGACCCAGCCATTGATGAGCTCTTTAGTGTCATTAGAACCAAATGGGTACGTAAACTTGAATACGCCAGTGTCTGGACCGGTCTCCGTCACAGTTTTTAATTCAGATGAAGCAAGTGTGCCATTGTAGAAGTATATCTCAACATATACAGTGCCAGTTTCGATAATGTTGGAATCTTTATTCCTGTCGCTGTCAGTAACCGTTATGCGGATTTTAATTTCTCCGTCTTTGGGAGTGGGATAAGTGCTCCTGTCCAGGGATATGGTAGCAGCCGGAATTCCGATTTTGAATGTTACGCTCGTGGTTGCATCGTTAATTACGTCGTAGTAGCTCACTACGACTGTATCACCATCAGTTAAAGTTCCGTTAGCATTATTCCTAATCTTGGCCAGATCAAGGGATGCCGTGAACTTGCCGGTATCAGTGCCTGTTTCTAAGAACGTCAATGTTTGCGTGGCATTAATACGTGCAAATAATCCATTCACTCTTACAGTCAGTTCTCCGACTTTTATGGTCTGATAAGTAACCGGCAAAGATTTGATCTCTCCGCCAGGAGATGAGAGGGCGCACGTGAAGAAGTTAGGATTGTCCACATCGTCATTAATGTCTGGGGCTGTAAGCGTGAGTTTAACTTTTGCGTCTTTGCGGTACAGGTCTTTATCAGAGGTCATAGTGGCCGGTGTTGTGCTGAGGGTCGAGGTTGTCTCGGCTTTTAGAGTTCCGTTGTAGTAGTACTTGATGCTCGCTTTAGTCCCGGAGAGGTTGAACTGAAGTATATTATCAGATGTAGGGCTCCCGATAACTACTGGGACTGTTGCCTTGAATTCGCCCGTGTCTGGACCGGTCTCCATTAAGTTTGAGTCTAGCAGGACAGAATCGGTGCCGAGCGTTACTTTAACAGATGTGTTAAAGATCGTACCATTAATATTTTCTGATGCCCATGACTTAAAGTTCAAGTTGGCATCTCGGAGCAATATTGTAAGATCTCCACTGGTTGTGAACGAGGGTGCGACTACGAAAGACACTGGGAAGCTCTTAATTGTGATCCACTTTGATGGAAGAGTGGTTTCATTGAGATAGCGGACTTGGATCGGGGATCCGCTACTTATTCCGGTTAAGTTTATGGTTCCTCTAAATATGCTCATATTAGTGGTGTAATTGCCTTCTATCATGAATATGCCAGTTCTTGGACCGGTTTCATACGCAAGGACCGTGCTATTGCCCTTGGAGACACCATTGTAGTCCCTGAACTCGATTATTATGGTGGCATTGTCAGCGTATGTTGGGTCTTTGTTGTAGTCGTAATCCTTGATGTAGACCCTGATCCAGCCGTTCATTGGATATTCCAAAGTTGATCTGTCAAAAGTCATATCAGATGCACTTGCCACATACTCATCATATATCACACTGGCGGTAACGGTTCCAACGGGTGAAGAGTCAACGTACTTAAAGGTTATCTTATCGCCCTTACTCAGATTAGCCCTTTGGGGGTCAAAAGTCGCGCCGTAGGGCGGATTTGCAATACCAAGAGAACTCGAACCATTTGCAAAGTATCCGAAGAACTCACCATTTTGAATTGGTGAATATAGTTCGAATGGTTTTGGAGTACCATCGTTAATAGTGTAAGATATGTTGATGTATTGTGTGCCAATGAGGTCTGGGTCGTAAAGCTTTACCTCTACGGTCGCATTCCCGAAGAAATATGGTGATGAGACTTCCAACGTACCTACGGTGGCTGCGCGCACTGGTACTACGCCTGCAACTGCTACGACTGAGAGCACTAGAGTCGCTAATAACAGAGTACTCAATACTTTTTTCATTTTTTATTTCACCTTTTTTAGCCTATTGGGTAGGCCTGTTGAAAAGATATCATGGAATCTTTATAAATACCTTGCCTTTATTATTGTTTACATTTGTTGTCTTTTGTTTGAAAAAAAAATTCTACGCCTTGGCTTTGTTCAAAAGTTGCCATTTGTCGACTTTATTCACATATCAATGGGCGAAATACTTTTGCTCCGCAAAGGGACTTCCGATATTGTTAAGGCGAGTATTCTAATTCTAATACAGTAAATATTTAATAATAACCTCGTGAATATGGCAGGGAGGCGAGGTTAACGGGGGCGGTGGCACACCCCCTGCTTCTAAGGTGGGACGGGATGAGGTGGGAGCCTAAAAGGGCAACGAATAGCCAACCTATGAAAGCCTTAGAAGCAAGAATCTCCCGGCTTCAGCCGCGGAGAGTGTCAATACTCGTAGCATCTGATATGGTAATGGATTCTATGGTGCCCCGAACATGCACTGAACGCGACCAGAAACGATCACATAAATAGCAAATCGTCAGTAAACCATTATTATTTAATTAATGGAACCGCTAACCAAGGCAATCGTATGCTACTTGGAGGTTCTTCAACCCCTCCTCTCCTGATGTGAGCGGTTCCTTGTCATGATTTATGCAGGAGATGAAGTGCTCGATCTCAGCCTTCAGGGACTCCACCTTTTCTACTTTAGGTTCCATCCGCCACTCCGAGTTGTAGACCACAATCCTTTGCTCGATGTAATCTATATACGCTACTCCCTCGGTGCCCGTTATCACAGCCGTCCTTACCTTGTGCGGCGTAAACCAGTTAACTTCTATCGATGCAGCGCCTTCCCCGAAGTCGAGTAATAAAAGTGCATGGTCTTCATGGGGGTGTTTTATCGAGCCAAACTTCGAGTACACTCTTAAAGGCTCCTTCCCATAAAGGTATCGGACCACGTCTATGTCGTGTGTTGCCAGATCTACGATTATTCCAACATCAACAACCCTTGGGGCAAAAGGTCCAACGCGCCTCGTATTTATTATAAGGATCTTGCCAAGCAACCCTTTATTCAGAATCTCTTTCATTTTTTTAACCCCAGGATTATAGCGCTCAATGTGCCCAACCATGAGCTTCACATTCTTCTCCTTGGCAAGATCCACCAAGCGGCGGGCCTCTTCAACGGTCTTTGTGATGGGCTTCTCCACGAGGCAGTGTACCCCGTTCTCTAGGAAGAAGGACGCAACCTCATAGTGCAATGATGTAGGGACGGCGATGCTAACTGCCTCGGGCTTTTTCTTTATCAGGAGCCTGTAGTCTGTGAATGGTTCAACATTGTATCTTTTAGAGACTTCTTGCAGAACTTGTGGATCGACGTCAGCCACACCCACGAGCTCAACTCCATTTAGTGAGGAATAGATCCTGACGTGGTTTTGGCCCATTGTGCCGAGACCAACAACGCCAACTCGCATATACCATCTATCCCAATGAGAGAGTATTTAATTATGTAATTATGTGAGAATCTTCTTATATATTGGTGGCGATAATTTGAGCCTGTGATTTAAATGAGCCCTGTGCTGTTGCTACCTCCCATTATTTCTTTCCTTTGCACGTTCATACTGACAATGAAGTGGATACGGGTCGCGCATAAAATAGGGCTACTGGGTATTGACATGAACAAGCCAACGAAGCCGAAGGTTGCAGAGATGGGAGGGATCCCACTATTAGGGGGTGTTTTGGGGGGTATTCTATCATATGTGGGCATTAACACGTTTATTCTGGGGCAGTCTTCAATAAACATGGCCCTCTTCGCTGCGACTTCAACGATACTGATAATCACCTTTGTTGGGATTGTGGATGACCTCCTTGGCTGGAAGATAGGTTTGAGGCAGTGGCAGAAGCCGCTCCTCACGTTGCCCGCGGCCCTGCCGATGATGGTTGCAAACTTGGGAAGGAGTACCATCTCATTACCCCTACTTGGGGACGTCAACCTTGGGTTTTTATACCCTTTTTTCGTTGTCCCAATAGGGATAGTCGGGGCATCAAATGGGTTTAACATGCTCGCAGGGTACAACGGCCTCGAGGCAGGAATGGGCCTCATAATATTAGTAACGATGAGTGCCGTCGCTTATTATACCGGGAGTAGTTGGGTATCAATGATCGGATTTGTAACAGTTATGTCTCTTATGGCATTTCTTTACTTCAACTGGTACCCTGCTAAGATATTTCCAGGCAATGCGTTCACTTACATGGTGGGAGGGATAATGGCTTGTATGGCTATACTCGGCAACTTCGAGAAGCTAGCCTTACTGCTCTTTATACCGTATTATATGGACTTTGTACTGGGCTCCAGGGGAAAGATGAAGGTTGAAGCTTTTGGAAAAGTAAATGATGATTGGACGCTCGAAAAACCAGCAACAAAAATATGTGATGTCGCCCATTTAATGATAGTGATCCTTAAAAAAATTAAAGGAAAAGCCTATGAAAGGGATGTAACAATAAGCATAATCTTATTTGAGGTTATATTGGCTATAATTGGGGTAAAGATGTACATTTAATTGGGTGATATCTGTGAGGATATTGGTTACCGGCGGAGCAGGATTCATAGGAAGCCATATCGCCGAGGCCTTGGCGAGAGAGGGGCATGATGTGGTGATATTCGACAATTTTTCTACAGGGAGCATGGAGAACGTTAAAGATCTCGCTCCCAATAGAAAGGTCAAGATTATTGAGGGGGATATTCTAGATCTGGAAATGCTTACAAGCTCGATGAAAAATGCTGATGTAGTCTCGCACCAAGCAGCCCAGTTAGAGATAGGCTCAGCTATAAGCGACGCTGTTAAGGATGCGAGGCTAAATATTGAAGGGACTATTAATGTACTTGAGGCTGCGAAGAAGACAGGTGTGAAGAAAGTGATCTATGCGTCCTCAGCAGGAATTTATGGAGAGGCTATAAAGATACCTCAGGACGAGGAGCATCCAAAGAGGCCCCAGTGGCCTTACGGTGTGAGCAAGTATGCTGGGGAGCTTTACTGCCAGCAGTATTCGCTTCTATACGGTATTAGAACATGCGCACTTAGATATGGGATTGTTTATGGGGAAAGGGAGTGGTATGGGAGGGTCTTGACGGAATTTATCAAGAGGGTCGTCCTTGATAAAAAGCCGCCAGTAGTCTTTGGCGATGGTATGCAGAGGAGGGACTATATCTACGTCAAAGACCTTGTAGAATTCCACAACATGTTGGTAGAGGAGGATTGGGACAGCTTTGAGGTTTTTAATGTTGGAGGAGGTTCTTCTATAACGATTAAGGAATTAGCAAGGCTTGTCTTAAAGCTGGCAGACTCTGATCTAGAACCCGCTTTCGAGGATCCGCCAGAGGGGGGCTATTCGATGGTCACAGGGAGATGGAGGATACCAAGGGAGCTTAGAAATTTAGAGCTCGATATAAGCAAGGCGATGAAGAAAGGATGGAGGCCAAAAACGACTTTGGTTGATGGGATTAAAAATGAAATAAAGTGGGCGAGGTTAAATCCACATAGGTGGTCCATCAAGGCAAGGGTTTAATATATCATGCATCAGGGTTTAATATATCATGTATCAGGGTTTAATATATCATGTATCCAAAAAATACCCCTAGTAAAAATGAAAAAGTGGTAAAGATGAAACGCATATTAGTCACAGGGGCAGGGGGGCCCGCAG
>CAZQQB010000014.1:0-1395 GCA_964595415.1 uncultured Nitrososphaerota archaeon
GATGCGTTTCTCTTATCAAATACAAGCCCTCCATTGCTCTCTATCTGATCGATAACCTCTGGTATTGGTGAGGTCTTCAAAAGGCCAGACATCCTACCACCAATACCCTGTACCAACAGGGGATTGCTAGTTATCACGGTCCCTGCACCATCGCAGACAATCACGGCGACTCTGATCATCTTTTCCCTCATGCCAGCAGCTATCATCTCAGAAGCTCCGAAGTCTTTGTCGGAGATGACAATTCTGCCTTTTGTGAACATTCCGACCTTCTTTATCCTATTTTCAATGTTATTTCTTATTGATTCTTTATCGAACTCGTGCACAGGCTCATCGAATTTCTTCGCGAGTGGGCAAGATCTTATCATAGGCTCGCCCACGTCCACAACGTTTCCGTCCCTTACAACGACTCTTGTTCGACCCAAAGCTTCCATTTCATGCTCGTCCGGTCTCATAACCTTCCCAACAGAAAAGTTGATACGCCGATGTGTGTAATATTCTTTATGCCGATGACGAGAGTCATGCAAACCGACGATAGGATGAAGGCCCCTAGGGTATCCGAGGCAAAAATTGATCTTAGACTGTTAGATTTCATTATAACAACCATGGATTTTTTAGCCGAGAAGCAGAGTTACAAAAATTAAATAACTTAATGGTATTTGCAGTTGGATTAATTATGTTTACAAGTGGACTTTGAAGTTACTTCTTCTCCTCATAATGTTTCAGCAGATGCCTTATGACGTAATCCATGGTCTTCCTCCTGCGGTTCTGATTGTCTTGGAATCTCAGCTGCTTCTGGAGCTCGAGCAACTTCATGTACGTATCTTCTTTGACCCTCACAAGAAAGGTCCGTTCACTCAAAGTCATCACCAGATAAAGAGTTAGAGTAATGCGTACTTAAGTATTAGCACAAGGAACAGGATGGCAATCGTATTCATGACCTTAATAAGCGGGTTTATCGCGGGCCCTGCCGTATCTTTGAACGCGTCTCCGACAGTATCGCCGACCACAGCAGCTGCGTGGGGCGGACTCCTTTTTCCTCCGAAGTTTCCGAGCTCGATATATTTCTTCGCATTATCCCATGCCGCGCCCCCAGTAGTCATAAGAATAGCCAGCATAAGACCTGAAAGGATCACTCCCATTAGCATTCCGCCGAGCGCTTTGTAGCCAAGAAGGAACCCCACAACCAGCGGGGCGCCTACGGCGATCACAGCTGGAATTGCCATTTCTTTGAGCGCCGCTCTTGTGACAATATCAACAGCTCTGCCGTATTCGGGCTTTGTCGTGCCCTCAAGTATCCCCTTTATCTCTCTGAACTGTCTCCTGACCTCCTCAACGACATGAAACGCCGCCTTACCTACAGCCATCATCAGGTATGATGTGAAGAGGAACGGAACT
>CAZQQB010000014.1:1405-4248 GCA_964595415.1 uncultured Nitrososphaerota archaeon
ACAAGGACTATTGGGTCATCAATAGCTAACATGAAGGGAAGACCCCTGATCAATATCTCGTCTCTATAGGCAGCGAAGAGTGATAGAGCCGCAAGTGCTGCCGACCCTATGGCGTAGCCCTTCGTCACAGCCTTTGTCGTGTTCCCAACCGCATCAAGAGGATCTGTGACAGCCCTCACGTCATCCGGCATACCTGCCATCTCCGCTATACCGCCGGCATTATCCGTGATTGGCCCATAAGAGTCCACGGAGACTATTATGCCGGTAGCAGAGAGCATTGCAGCCGCTGCTATGGAGATACCATAAACGCCCATCTCGGGTGATGAAGCCCCTCCTGAAACGAAATATGCTACTAAGATCCCTATCACAATTATAATCACGGGCGGAAAAGAGCTCCTTAGGCCGACCGCCAACCCAGCTATCACATTTGTACCTGCTCCCGTCTTCGCAGCCTCTGCTATGGTCAGAACGGGTTTGTACCTGTATGCGGTAAAATACTCAGTTAGTCCTACCATCGCAGCCATTACCAAGAGTCCCATAAGCGAGGCGATGTAGATCCCTATATTTCCATTCGTTAGGTATAAGTTTGCTAAATAGAAGGCTATGGCAGAGATCACGGTCGTCGCGATCACGCCCTTATATAGAGCATTCATGATGGCCTTGCTCTTGCCCAGTCTGACAAAGAAAGTCCCAACGATTGTGGCGAAGATTGCCATTCCACCTATGACAAGGGGCAAAATGATGCCATTAATACCAAATTGTGCTTTTACTACAGGTGAAGATCCCAAGAGCATCGCGGCCAGTGCTGTGACCACATAGGTCTCGAAGAGGTCAGCACCCATGCCGGCACAGTCGCCAACGGCATCTCCCACGTTATCCGCTATGACTGCAGGATTCCTTGGGTCATCCTCGGGTATCCCTGTCTCTACCTTTCCGACGAGGTCTGCCCCAACATCGGCTGCCTTTGTGTAGATCCCCCCGCCCACACGTGCAAAGAGGCTTATCAAACAGGCACCGAACCCGAACCCCACCATCAAATACGGCTCTCCGAAGAAGATATAGAAAGCGGCAAGTCCTATTATCGCCAAACCAACGATGGAAAACCCTGTTACAGCTCCACCCTTGAAGGCGAGAGAGAGAGCTGCAGCAAGACCTTCTTTTGCTTTGTTGGCAGTCCTGACATTGCCCTGAACGGTCATGTTCATTCCGATGTATCCTGCCAAAGCTGAAAGGGCGGCTCCAACTATGAAACCAACGGCAGACTGCCAATTTATAGCGACAGCGAGTATGATCGTTATGATTGCAGCAAATGCGAAGACGGTTTTGTACTGTCTATTGAGGTATGCCTTCGCTCCTTCTCTTATCGCTTTGGCAATGCTCTTCATTTTCTCCGTCCCTTCGTCCTCTTTAAGGACGCTGATGGCAAGGTATGCTGCATAGACCAATGCAATTATTCCAGATATTAGCGGAAAGACAAGAAGTATGTTCAATCGACTTGCCTCCGTAGGGGTTGAGAAATACATGGAAGTATTTAAGATATTCGAAAGAGAGGACCAATTCAAGGCATGAGATAGCTTACGTTACACTCGCCATCTTGGAGCCTGAGCACGATCCTCTTCTTCCACTCATCTTTGGTTTCTGGGAAGTCTGTCCTGTAATGAGCTCCCCTACTTTCCTCCCTTATCATTGCAGATAATGCTATTGCTTCCGCGTTGTCGAGCATTATTGGTATTAGTAGTTTATCTGCTGGATTTTTCGAAGCTATTCTAAGACCCCTCAGGCTGTTCAGGGTTACTAATGCTCGCTCGAGACCTTTTTTGTCCCTCAGTATTCCTGCTCCTTCCCACATGCTCCTTTGCACAGTGGCTTTGACTTCATTGGCCTCGCTGCTACCCTCCAAGTTTATTGCCTCCACGAGCTTTGATCCCGAGCTGTTCAGAACTCCCTCATCTGCCTCGTCAACGGTGCTGCTGTATAAGGAGGCAGCCATCCCAGCCCTAAAGCCAAAGACTAAGCATGCCACAAAGGCATTCCCACCGATCCTGTTTGCGCCGTGCACGCCTCCCATTGCTTCGCCAGCAGCAAAGAGTCCTGGGACATTCGTGGCACCGTTAGCGTCCGTCTTGATGCCACCCATGAAGAAGTGAGCGTATGGCACAACCTTTACTCTTCTTGTCCTTAATGGAACGCCCTTTGACTCCAAGTCTTTAACCGCTGAGGCAAGCGATGGATTGCTGGACAAGTCCTCTTCTCTGAAAGATCTACAGTCGACATATAACGGAGTGCCGTTTGCCATCTCTTTTGCCATGAGTATGGAGAACTGATCTCTTGTTAGCTTGTGGGGCTCCGCTATGCCATGCTTTTTGAATATCGACTTGCCGTCCCCATTTACTATATCTGCTCCGAACCTGAGCAGTGGCACATAGTCCACAAAGAGCTTGGGGAGCCCCTCTTCCATAACCATGGTGGGGTAGAACTGAACAAACTCCATGTCCACAAGTTCTGCCCCCGTCCTGAAACCTAGACTGACGCCGTATCCCGAGGATCCAGTTGGCATAAGAGTGAAAGGATAAAGCTCCCCAGACCCCCCTGTCGCTAGTATGATGGCTTTTGCCATTATTCCCACAGCCTCATTGTTATCCATCCTCAAACCCACAGCCCCGACTACCCTCTCCCCTTCCTTCACTAATGAGGCTATGATTGTCCTTTCCATAAATCGCACTCCAAGCCCCTCGCAGGCCCTTTTCAGAATGTTTTGAAGCTGTAGGCTTTTACCCTTTATCCGGTAAGACCTTGGTTTAGAGTGGCCTGGTATTAATAGCCGCCTAGGACCCTCCTCCCCT
>CAZQQB010000014.1:4258-9562 GCA_964595415.1 uncultured Nitrososphaerota archaeon
AATCCAAGCCCCTCCAGTCTATCCATGTACTTTGATACGTCGTTTACCATGGTTCTCACAAGGATCTCGTCGTTTACACCGTGACCACCCGCAATTGTATCTTTGTAATGAAGCTCTCTGCTATCATCGGGATCCTTGAAGCTGGTTACGCAGGAGACTATCCCTGCAGCGACTGAGGTGGTGTTGGCGCCACCAATCAGCGTCTTTGTTGCAATTATTGTCTCTGAGAGATTCGAGGATGAGGATATGGCTGCGGTTAGGCCTGCCAGACCCCCTCCAACCACAAGAACATCCGTTTTCAACATGCCCGTAAAACTCACCCCTTTGAATTAGCCTCCAAACGGAGGTATTCCTATTAGCACCTCTGATTTCTCCTGAATGACTCTGTCCATCTCGGATGATGATAAAAGCTCACCATTGAGGGTGACCAGGATCCCCTGTCCCATCTCCAACCCCGGCTCAAAGAATTGCTTTAACCCCTCTCCGTATTTTTTGATGAGCAGTGCGACTAGATCCTTAACCGTGGATCCTTTTGGTAACTCCAAAATCTCTTCGCTAACATGCGTAACGTCCCTGAGTAGTGAGAGGTAGGAGACTTTTACGATCAAGGGACCACCTCAAAATAAAAAAGTGTACTTTATTAAGAGCCTATCGATCAGGGCTCCTTCTTTTCCCTTCCTT
Source organism: uncultured Nitrososphaerota archaeon (assembly GCA_964595415.1). Classification (GTDB taxonomy): domain Archaea; phylum Thermoproteota; class Methanomethylicia; order Methanomethylicales; family Methanomethylicaceae; genus CAZQQB01. The sequence goes on from CAZQQB010000014.1 coordinate 4,940, forward strand.
TGAGTTTCTCCAGCACCTGCGGAAGCGTCGTGTATTCCATCTCCTCTGGACCCAGCCTTTCAGGCATAAACGGTCCATGCCTCCGCATGTAGTCTGCGATCTCTTGTGCCTTCATTCTCGTCAGGTCGAATGCGGGGTCATCGAACAGGTCGGCTGGACCCACCAGTTTGGAGTCCTTTATCTGGAATCCGAAAGCGACGAATCTAGGTGGTCCATCAAACCTTGTGCACCGGGCGTTCTTTTGCGAGACTGGCATCATTGGTCCATAGTGGGATCCCCTCATCCACCCTGCGACCAGGTGCGGAAAGCTGAAAGGCTCCAAGACCTCCCCTACTGCGGGAAGCCCGTGTTGTGCCCTGACAATGGCCACAGGATCGTCCTTTCCGACATACCTGCCGGCTATCAATGAGAGCTTTGTGATGCTCACCGATGCCGCAACAATCCTGTCACTCTTCCTCCAGATCCTCTTTAAGATGTACCTGCCTGTGGTGCCTATGAGCGCCAATAGATCGTAAGACTCCTCCGGCGTACTCATTTCATATGAAGTACCCTCCAGCACATCTAGAACTTGGAAGATAAAGCCGTCGTGCATCTTTGGATCGATGACAAGTCCTGCCGATGAGAATGGATCTGCGAAGATCCTGTAAAGTGGGAGGTTGAATGCTCCTGGCTCCGTCTTGTCTGCCATGAATATGACAACGGGCTCGCTAGCCCTCTCCTCAAATTCTATTTCAGCATATCCTGGACCCATGCCCTTAAGGTTCCCTGAAAAAGCGTCGCTGAGCAGATCCTGCCCCGCGGCATACAGTCCAAGGTCTTTGGCCACCGCCGATGCTCTCTTAAAAGTATCCCAAGCCAAACCATGGATCTCTGGGTTCTCTTCACCTTTCCTGTGGGTCATGATGAGTTCCAAGTCGTCTCCGCAGTTAGTCACCCTGTAATCGTAGATTAGGCCTGTCTCTTTTGCTTCTGCAAGGCTTTTTTGTGCACTTGCTATTTGATCTGGATGCACAACGTTATGCCCAGCAAGGGAACCAACGTCTGCCTTTATTACGCTTAGCGTAGTCCTCACCAAAACTGTCACCGTAAATTATTTATAGTCTTATTATTATTAAATCTATTGCATAATGTGATGATGAACATTATATCACATTTCTTTAAACCGCATTATTGTGATTTATTTTCCTATTGTGATTTAATTTTTGCGAATTTTTTGGCTCAGAACTTCAGTAGGCTTCCAATAACGAGAATCAATATCACATATAACGTTATCACAAAAAACCTCATGTCTTTATGAGATAGGAAGTACATGCTCGCTATAAGGACCCTCAGAAACGGTGTTAATATTAGTAGCAGCACCCCGAACCATACGAGGTTGATCTCGAAGAACAAAGAATGACCAAGTATCATAAGGAGTGCGGAGAGTAGCACGCCAGCCCTCAACACCCAAGAGATCGTAGTCTCTGCGCTTACCATGCCAAGATCCCCCCAGCTTTCATAAATAACACAAGACTGAAGAAGAAGAGAGTCAGAGCGAGCAATTTTCGGATGTAAGGCGACTGTGCTTGGGAGAGGAGACGAGTGCCCACTAACGCTCCAATCATTATCCCCATTACGGTTGGGACGCACATTTGTAAATCCACCATGCCCTCGGTGAAGTAAACAACTGCGCTTGCTGCGGCTGTGACACCGACCATGAAGTTACTTGTAGCCGCTGAGGCTTTTATCGGTATTTTCATAATGAGATTCATGATCGGTACCTTGATTATCCCGCCCCCTATCCCTACAATCCCTGAGACCGCCCCAGCCAAGAGGCTGGCAAACAGGCCAATCTTCAGGCGGTAAACCGTGTAACGTACGGTGGCTTTTTTTGCCTCATCATAATATTCCCCTCCAATACGAAGCCTGTCCTCCCTGGAAATTAGAGGTTCAGCCGTTGGCTCACGAAAGCTCATAATGGCAGCATAAAGCAAGACAGCAGCCAAAATTCCTTCAACGATGCGGACTGGCATCGCAAGAGCAAAGAAGGCGCCAAGGACTGCTCCCGTCACAGTGCATGTCTCTAGGATCATGGCTAGCCTGATATTTGTCATACTATCATGCACATATACGCTGCCTGCCATGCTCGAACTTGCTATAACAGCCAGGAGGCTAAGGGCAACAGCTTTGTGAATCGGGATGTTTATCACCAATGTAAAGAAGAGGATCATCAGTACGCCACCACCTAGCCCCAATGATGCGCCAAACCCTCCGGCGAATATCCCGAAGAGAAATATGGCAACGTATAGCAGAAATTCCATATTCTTAGAGTATTACGTCATGAGGAGATATTTTTTTGTATAGCCTATGCAATAAGGTCATATCGTGCATGGGTATGATGTCCAGTTCTGTAACAAAAGGTGTTCAGAGGACTCCCCATAGATCGTTGTTTAAGGCTTTGGGTTTGATTGACGAAGAGTTAGAAAGACCGATAATCGGCATCGCCAATTCGTGGAACGAGCTTATTCCAGGGCATTTGCACCTGAACAGAATTGCGGAATCCGTGAAGGCGGGAGTCAGAATGGCAGGGGGTACGCCGCTCGAATTCAACACAATCGGCATATGTGACGGAATAGCAATGGGTCACGAGGGCATGCGGAGTCCTCTAGTCAGCAGGGAGATCATTGCAGATTCAATAGAAGTTGTTACAAGGGCTCATGTTTTCGATGGAATGGTCTTTGTTTGCAGCTGTGACAAGATCGAGCCTGGCATGGTCATGGGCGCTTTGAGAGTCAACATCCCCTCCATATTCATTACAGGTGGACCTATGCTCTGCGGTGTTTGGCGCGGTAGAAGGATGAGTTTGGACTCTGCATTCGAGAGTGTCGGGGCGTACCTCAGCGGAAAAATTACTGATAGCGATCTTAAAGAGGTTGAGGAGTATGCATGTCCAGGCATAGGATCATGTGCAGGTCTTTACACCGCCAATACGATGGCTTGCATGATAGAGGCGATTGGGCTGTCTTTGCCAGGAAGCGGGACAGTACCGGCTGTTGACGCAAGGAGGATGAGGCTTGCTAAAAAGACAGGCATGAAGATAATGGAACTTGTAAGGAAGAACATAAAACCCAAGGATATTGTGAATGAGTGGTCCATTAGAAATGCGATTACTGTTGACGTATCGCTGGGAGGATCCACCAACGCCGTCCTACATTTGATGGCGATAGCGAACGAGGCTGATGTGTTGTTAAGTTTAAAGGTTTTTGATGAAATCAGCAGGAAGACGCCCCATCTAGTGGACATGATGCCTGCAGGAAAAACCGCCGTGGAAGACCTTGATAAGGCAGGGGGGATACCCGCTGTAATGAAAAGGTTGTCAGAGAGGGGGCTTATCAGGACGGATTTGATGACTGTGACGGGCAAAACGGTGGGTGAGAACTTGGTCACAGCAGAAATAATAGGCAATACGATCAGACCTTTGGAAAGCCCAATAAGACCTACAGGAGCGCTGGCCATACTATTCGGCAACCTTGCCCCCGGGGGAGCTGTGATAAAAACCGCGGGTCTTAAAAAAACATACTTTGAAGGAGGGGCTTTGGTTTTTGATTGCGAGGAGGACGGGATTGCCGCTGCTTCTGACGGAAGGATCAAGGCTGGACAAGCGATTGTAATAAGGTACGAAGGTCCGAAGGGCGGTCCTGGGATGCGGGAGATGCTCTCTTTGACCTCCATCTTGGTGGGAATGGGGCTTGGCGAGGATGTGGCGCTTCTGACCGATGGCAGGTTCTCGGGGGCGACACATGGTATGATGGTGGGACACGTATCCCCTGAGGCTGCGGATGGCGGTCCAATTGCAGTTGTAAAGGACGGTGATATCATAAAAATAGATCTAGAAAGAAGGAAACTGGAGCTGCTAGTGGACGACAGCGAGATAAAAAGGAGGCTATCCAATTGGAAGGCGAGACCGCCCAAATATGAGAGGGGCGCTTTCTACAGGTACAGCCTAAGTGTGACCTCGGCATCAAATGGAGCTGTTTTGAGCCCTTCCAGAGTTAAAAAAGAGGAGAGCAAGGGTTCTTAAATGAGATTCCAAAGGAATGCCAATGCAAAGTTTATCACAAGCGTTATTATTGCGAACTTTGCCGTGATAGAGTGGAATGCCTTGGTTGTTATCTTGTAACCCTCTTTTTCTATAAGGGTCCAAGTCACGTAGAGTGCGGGGGCGCTCACTATGGTGGCATTGCTTGCCAAAGTGGCAGCCCATGCGACGGACCAGAAGTATGGCCAAACGTTGAGCCCGGTTGTCAAGCCAAGGTCAGCCAATGTTCGGAACATTGTGAGATTATATGCATCAAATTGCACAATCGATGCAACCCCGGCCGACACCCAGTAAAGGAGTGGGACTCCGACTTGTAGGCTTGACAAGAAGGGTTGAAGACTCTCTGCAATTGCCCTGATGTATCCAGCTTTTTCTATACATCCGACTAGTACGAATAGAAATGCATAGTATAGGACGGCTCGCCACTCCAGACCCCCAAGAACCTCTGCGAAGGCAGGGGCCTCTTTCAACTTCCCGGTCCTATGGAGCAGCTCTATGACACATGCCATAACAAGCGCCCCTGAAAAAGCTATCGCCCCGAGTGG
>CAZQQB010000014.1:9572-15360 GCA_964595415.1 uncultured Nitrososphaerota archaeon
AGGGCCATCAAGACAATTATTATGATGAAGAACGAAATGGAAACCTTGAGGAGCTTTTTGTTCTCGCTTGAAATCTCGGCTACGGATGTAAGCATTGAACGGAAGTCTCCTTTATAATCAAACTTCATAAACCTCTTAGAATAGATGCTCAATATGATTATAAAGGTCAACAATAGTATGAATAAAGAACCTGGTTTTCCATGGAAGATTACGAAGTCCATGAACTCTGCCCCCGCTATCGTGTGGAGCATCTGCGGCGTTATGTCACCCAACATTAACCCCACGCCCATGAAATTTGCCGCAAGCCCAGTCATAACAGTGGGCAATAGTGGATCAACCTTTAGTGTTCTACATATGGTCAACATTATCGGACAGAACAGCAATACTACAAGTACATTGTCCACGAACATCGTCACCATTCCGGCACTAAATATTAGCGCAAAAATAACAGCATTTAGTGATTTGGTTCGCTTGAGAACGGCCGAGATCAACGCCTCTGGCATTTTCGCATTTATCAGATAAGAGCTTACTATCCAAAGTCCCACTAAAATCGCTAAGATGTTCCAGTCCACAAACTCGAAAGCCTCAATGGGGGAGATCGTGCCTATGATGATCATCAATACAACGCCAACCCCTCCAATGATGGCACGTTCGATCGGGCCCCATATCATGAGACCTATAATCACTAGAAACAATATTAATGTCAACAATTCCAGCAAAGTATTTCACTCCATATGCTAAATTGCTCTCCGAGTAGGACATATTTAACATTTGTAGAGTTTATAATAAAATTTATTATGTCCTTATATTTTTCTAAGAAGATAAATTAAAAGAGGGCTAGAGAGTAACATTAATGGTGATTAACTATGAAGTTTCAGCTCTTTGACATAGGAATCACCACGCCATCGGATTGGAGGATAAGGGTAACTGAAAAATCAACATATCAATCTGGAAGAATGGCGGTAATCTCTCCTAAGAAACTCTACATAGCGGTTCAGTGGCAACCACTTGATAAGGTTGCGAAGTTGAAAGGTGCTAAAGAGGATGAGGAAGCCTTCTCCCTCAAAGATTACCTTGACGAAGTATTCGGTCAGACGACAGACAAAAAGATAAGGGACATGAAAATACTGGAAAATACAGGACATGAAGAGAGGGATCATGAGTTCCGCTTCATAAGAGTTACATTTACATACAAAAAGTTTCTGAACCCACCGAAACCACAACACTACATCGGCTACCTAATTCTATGTAAGAAGATCAACAGGTTGATAGGCGCATTCACTAACTTTCCAGTGGACGCCGTTGAGGCAGATGTCTCATACTTGGAGGGACCTCTTAGGAGCGTTGTTTGCCAATGCACTAGATCTTTATAAATTATTAATAAAATCAACTTATGCGGGATCCGAAATAAGTCTATAATAAATCAAATTATAATGTGGTTTTAATTTTAAAAATAAAACAAAACCTTATAAATACCAATTACTAAAAAAAAGGCAGGGGTTCCTATGGGACAGGAAATAAAGGAACTTAAGGTAGGACGCGGTCTCCCGCTAGAACTGAGAGTTCTTAACGACCCCGGTCCTGTAAGCATACGGAAAATCCTAGGTCCTGGTTTAATCCTAGCAGCTCTTGGCGTCGGAATGGGCGAAACTTTCATGTGGCCTAGGCTAGTCATTGTATTTGGACCTGAAATACGGTGGCTCGCAACGGTTGGGTTAATAATACAAATTTTCGTTACCATGGAGATTGCCCGATGGACCTACTACTCCGGTGAGAGCATCTTCAGTGCAGGAAGGAGAGTTCACCCAATAGTAATGTGGTACTTCTACATTGTCGCCATACTGGTCTACATATGGCCTGGGCATGTGGTAACAGGTTCGGGTGCGCTTGGAATGCTTCTTAAAGTTGATTGGGTAATCATTGCGGTCATAAGCCTTTCCCTAATAGCAATAATATTGATCTTGAGCCCCTACCAAGTTTATAAGACCGTAAAGTTAATTCTGTTACTCGCCATATCTATGATGGTTGCCGTATCTTTCGCCGTTGCCGTGTTAGTAGGCAGACCTGAGCACTGGGGGCAGGCGCTTTACGGAACTGTGGCTTTCGGATATTGGACCGATATGATGAGTACAAAGACTTGGCTACCATTAATTGTTGGTGGACTTGCGTTCATGGGACCTTCAGGGATGCAGCAGATGTGGTATACGCTGTGGGCAAGAGAGGAAAGCGCCGGCATGTCTGCATACATGCCCAAGATTAGCGGTCTCATATTTGGTAGGGAAGAAAAATGGAGAGAATCCGGTTTCTACTTCGACACCAATTTGGACGAAGAGATGAACAAATGGAAGCGTTGGAGAAAGCTAAACATATACGACGCATGGATAAGTTTCGGAATTATTACCTTCATTACTACGCTATTCTTCACGGTTCTCAGCATGAGAGCCGCGGAGTTGAGCCCTGCCGCATTATCAGCAATTAAGGCTGGAAGCACCCTCAGGGCAATAGACGCAATTGCTGCTGCTTTTACATACGTATCGCCATTACTCTACCCGCTCTGGTTTATTGTAATGTTCCTCGTTGGCTGGAAGATGAGTTTTGGTATCTTTGACGCTTTCGCTAGAGGACAGGCGGATATGACCTTCGCTCTCTTCAAAGGGGCTCAAAAGTTAGGTATGAGAAAGTGGTACTACATATGGGTAGCGACTGTAACAATCATTGGCATAATCACTACAGTGGGCGGTGCAGCAAGGGGTCCGGCATTCATGTTGGATTTGCTTGCATTCTTATCCCCACTCATCATGGGCAGCTATTGCTTGCTCTTGCTATACGTCAACAACAAAATGCTGCCAAAGAGGTGCAGGATGTCTTGGCTATCAAATCTAGTCATAGCAGGCGGTGCAGCTTTCTATCTGGTGTCGCTCTTCTACTGCACATTCGTGGTGGGCGCGATACCTTCAGGATAAATCAAATCAACTATTTTTTTTTATAAAAATTGATAAAAGCACCCTCCTTTAAAGAAAAAATGAGGATTGTTTGATAATGGAGCGATACGGCGAGAGCGAGTTCGTTTACAATAAGTGTGTAAGGTGTGGGAGAAGATTCTACTCCAGAGCAGAAGAACCTAAGGATCTCTGCGCGGACTGCGAGAAGATCGTTGAGCTTGAATCCTTGGAAAAAAAAAGGAAACTAAAGGGCGTCTCTCCTTGAATCAATAGTCTTTTTTAATGCCTCTCTGAAGGCATTTTTAGCAAAACTTTCGTTAGGAGCGAAACCAAGACCCCTCCTAAGCCTTGAATCATCAAGTATCCACTTGCCAGTAAGGAATCCTGAGCCTTTCCACTCCGATGGATCCACCTCCACAATAGAAGACTTAGATCTTGCTAACTCGACTATTGTTTCTAGCAACTCACGCCAGGTGATGTTGAAGCTGAGCAGGTTGTAGGTCTTGCCGAAGGCACGTTCGTTGAGGGTTGCCACCTCAAATGCTCTGATGAAGTCTTGGGCGTATAAAACGCTGCCCGACGCCTCCTTCGGGACATAGAGCGTCTCCCCTCTCAGCGCGCTATCTATTATCTTTCGCAAGGTACCGCTCGGCACCCGCTCATCGCCAAAAGCCCACCAGAACCTGAAGATTGTGAACGGTAGCCCCCTTTCCTTATAATATATCGCCATAGCCTTCTCAACCGCAAGCTTTGTCACGGCATGCACCGGTGCCCTGGACTTTTCCACCAATAGCAGGTGGTCTTCAGTTATTGGTGTTGTGACGGGTTCTCCATAAATCACGGAGCTGCTCGGGAATATTATCTGCTTTACACCGGCATTGCAACATGCCTCCATAACATTGAGGAAGCCCATCACATCTGTCTTAAAGCCATCGAATGGTTTCTCGGCGAACGACCATGCTGCATAGTAAACTATTTCAGATCCTTTTACCGCGGCAGCTACTGCATTAGTATCCTCTATGCCCCCCTCGATGAACTTCAGATTTGGGTGTTCGAAGCCTTCAAGCTCGCCCTTTGCTTTATCCAAGACAATGACTTCGTTGCCTTTTTGTAAGCAGGCCTTTGTTAGCCTGCTGCCTACGAACCCCCCACCGCCTGTAATAAGGACTCTCAATAGTACCCCCAATAATTTTCTCTCAAGAGATAAATTTATACTTGTTCAAGCCATATTCATAGCGGTGTATTCGTTGAAGATCTGGCAAGGCGTTGAAGTAGAATACTGCGTGCCGTATATCTGCGGAAAGGCCTATGTGAACGAATTATTGGACGCGCTCAGGAAATATAGGATCCCTCCGAATGGCGAGACGCCATTCTTAGTCAAAAAAAATGGGGAGTGCTCCCAATTCTTGATAAATGGTGGAAGGGCTTACGGTGACATGAGTGTGACCCCTGGCGTTTACGATGTCTTCGAGATAACCACCCCTGAATGCCCAGACCCATTCCACGCTCTTGCCTATGAAAAGGCTACAGAGGTCTTTGCCAGGATAGCCTCTGATGAGTATGCGAAAAGGAGCAACTTTCGTGTTCACTGCTACAAGATCAGCGCCACCCGCTCGGAGCACGAGTACACGACCCGAGGACTACACGAATCATATTTAGTTGATAGGAAGGGCTTTGAGGAGGGAATTAAGGAGCTTGTACCATACTTGGTCACCAGGCAGGTCTTTACAGGCACGGGTGGATATTACTTTGGTAGATTCATGGTGTCTCCCAGGCAGATGTTTGTGAAGAGTATTTATGCGGAGAAGGTCTTCGGCTCATGGCCTTTGATTGGCGGTATAGACGAACCCCACGCAGACCTAAGGTACAGGAGGGTGCAGGTTACAAACGGGGAAGGTGCAAGGTCGGAGTGGACAACATTCATGAGGCAAGCAATAACAGGATATGTGATCAAGGGCATTGAGCGGGGTTTTATAAAGGGAGTTCCTAGACTGAGAGATCCAATAGAGGCCACGAAACTAATTGCCATCTCCCCCGAGGGCGGGTGGAGCGTGGAGTTGGAAAACGGACGAGAGATGACCGTCGTCGACCTCCTTTCATGCTATCTCAATGGGATAGAGAAGTTATTCGATGCGGAGGAGATCGATGATCACGACAGGTATGCACTTAGCGAATTCAAATTCACTCTCAATAAACTCGAGGAAGAAAGCTTTGAGTCCTTGAAGGAGAGGGTGGAATGGATAACGAGACTGGAGGTCATAGAGAATAACTTCAACAGATACTTTGAAAGCGATGCGCCCGTCGAAGATAGAAAACTTACAGCGAATAACCAATACAGTGCCGTGACGGATGGGACATACGAAAGAATTCAGGAAGAATTGGGCATGGTGACTCTTCTCACCGACGAAGAACTCTCGATGGCGGTGCTCTTTCCCCCGAAGGGTTCAAGAGGGTTTGCGAGATTAAGGGTCGCAAGGGAGTTGCGCCAGTGGTTGGACGACATCGGATGGGCTAACATTGGAGTGAACGGAGTCCTCCACCCAATGCTTGATCTCGACGGATGGGACGAGGGCAAAATCTCAGAGTTTGTGCGCAGGGTCAAGCCAAGTTAAATAATTCTATCCCCTTTTTTACTATTTATAGAGAATTGGTTTATACAGGCTATCGAGTAAAAATAGGTGACCTAATTCAATAACAACCAGATCTCTCCTGCCAAATTTTGTATCGAAACTAAGTCCCATGGTACTAATAGTTGAATTGTCGAAGTTGCCTATTAACAAGGCAATTTACAAAGATCTGATAACTCGCAAAACTATTTTATATATGAGGGTGATAATAAAATCAAA
>CAZQQB010000014.1:15370-16402 GCA_964595415.1 uncultured Nitrososphaerota archaeon
GATGGCGCGAGGGATTGAATACGAGTTCAGCATCAACAAATATCCTCCCGTGCTTCCTGGCATACAACTTTCAGATCTCGTTGGAAGGACTATGAATGCCATCAAGGACTTGGGCTACATCTCAGAAGTTAACTGGAGCGTTGAGGACGAGGTTGGCAACCTAACCTATGAGAGGGGGCTGTTGGACTCTTGGCTGTTTTACCAAGGACCGTACGAGGCTGCTCTGAATGGAATGCGCCTGTACGACGACGCCGAGCACTTGGAGCTGTCGACACCTGTATTTAGAGACCCTTTTGACGCAGTTGTTTACGACAAGGTTGCGGAGAGACTGGCGTTTTTGGGGATTAAGCGCCTTAAGGAGGCGCTCGGGGAGGTTTACTGCTATAAGAACAACACCAGCCTACTAAAAGGATCTTTCGGGTATGAGTCTGTGGCGTGGGGGACCCACGGCAACTTCTGCGTCAAGAGAAGCGTATTCAATTTTGATCTATGGAATTTGCTGGAGGAAATGCTAATTCCATTCGTCATAAGCAGGATACCCTTTATAAGTGGCGGCGGGGTTCTCCCGATTCGGGAAACCTACTCATTTGAGCCTCCAACGAGTTCGAGGCTCTGCGGGGATCGACTTGTTTACATCGTTTCACCTAGGTCGGTCTTCATTAGGCAGATGTCCTCGATAGATACGACCGTGGAGAGAGGATTCTTGAACCAGCGTGACGAGCCACATTCAAACCCGGAGAAATACTGGAGGCTCCACGATATCAACTTTGAGGCGATTAGGAGCGATTTCCAGGTATTCATCAGGGATGCACTCGAAGTACTTGTTTTGAGGGCTGCCGAGGAAGGGTTGCTAAAAAATCCACCATCCATAGTAGACCCGATAGGTACCGTAAGAAAGGTGGCGTCAGAGAACGAAAATCTCGACCAGAGTATAGATTTAAAAGGTGGCGGAAAGGGCAGGCTGCTATCAGACATTTTTGCCTACTACCTAGCTGCTGCAGAGAAATTAGTGGAAGAAAAGGGGGACGCGGA
>CAZQQB010000014.1:16412-21087 GCA_964595415.1 uncultured Nitrososphaerota archaeon
GTTATCGAGAGTCTGGCTCAAAAATTGAAGGAGGGGCGGCTCGAAGATATCGGCGGAGGGCTTGACTGGATCGCAAAGATGCTGCTAATAGAAGAATTCGGTGCAAAGGGAGAGGAGATGGTAACTCTTTGCAACCAATACGGGCTATTGGACGAATCTACTGGCTTCTACACAGGCGAGGGTGCTGAGGGTACTGACTCGCTTTTTGATCCAGAGGCCTCCGCTACGTTTTTAAGTGCCATATTTCCGCCCGCACTAACACTTAGGGAGCGTGTAAGGAGCGGTCTAATGAATTCGCCGAATGACACAAGGGATTATCTAAGGACAGGCATCTTGAAAAAGTTTCCATCGGAGATCGTTAAGCTGAACTGGTGGAAGATCTACTTCAAAGGAGGAGTGATACAACTGCCTGAACCACTCAGATATGGAAAGGATGAGGCTGATGAGTTGTTAAGAGCGAATAGCTTGAAGGAGCTAAATGAGTCGATAATGAGGTGATATTCTATGAGCGATATAGTGCTGCCATCATTCAAGAGGAAGGAGAGAACAGACAAGAAACTTAAGAGGGAGCACTCAGAAGTCATAGCCCCCCCTGGAGAGTGAAGACTCTCCAGAATCTTTTGAATATCATGTTCTAAATAAATAAATGATTTATATCTCTCTTTATAGTTTTGCAAATATCATTGTTAAAAGTCTTGTGAATATGCCTTATTTTTATTGATTGGGGGTTTAATATGACAACAATTTTAAAATCTAGTTGATAACTCAGTTAATTTTAACGAAACCATTTTTAATACCACAGTACAAAATAAAAATTGGGTATTACAAATGCCTGAAATAAATGTATCTGTTAAAGTGGTAGACATTGCAGGCAACGACGCCTTTTTCAATCCAGCAGATCTATCTGCTCTGGAAGCTAAGGCTGGAGACACCGTGGAGCTATATACAGCTTCAAGGGCATGGACTGTGACCGCAAGAATTGACAACTCTGTTTCTGCGGGCACCGTTAAGATCGGCAAGACGGTGGCAGCTAGGCTAGATGTTGAAGACGGAGCAAGTGCAAGTGTCCTTTTGAAACCCCAAGTTGCAGAAGAAAAATATGAGCCGCCACCATGAGGTGAGAAAATGGTATTATTAGCAGTTGAATTTGATGGGAGAGGGGTCACACAGACCGCTCTCTTGAGAGCAGCCAGCGAAATCATCTGCACAGCTGCTGACAAAGAAGGCTATCCCGCATTGGGATACGAGCGGTACGACGATGCCCCAGACAGGGTGGGCATACCCATTAAGGGCTTCGCTTTAGTATCAAAGCCTGAAATTTCAAATAAGGCTTTCTGGGCAGATGCGGATGATGTAGCTGCAGAACTTGACCAGCTCGCACCTCCGGTCTGCGACATGACACACTTCAAAATGTGCCTTGATGAGTTGGCCCCAGAGACCATGTTGTACGAGCCAAAGGCTGTTGAGGCAGTCTTGGTTCTGGACGACACACTCGTTAAGGGTGGGGAGCCCTGGGCGCACATCGGGCTACAGCCAATCCATGATAAGCTAAAGGATGGAGGAGCAATAGTGGTCAACAGCAAAAGGAGCCCAGAATACCTACAGAAGTTCATTACACCGACAACTAAAAAATACAAGCTAGCCACTATAGACGCAGACTCCTTGGACAGAATTGTCATACTCCCACTGATCGGTGCCATGCTAAAGGTCGTACCGGGAATAGTATCCTACAGGGCGGTGGTAGCAGCTGTGAAGGAGAGGTACTTGGCCGAGCCTCTAAAGAAAGCAGCAGTGATAAAGGAAGCTTATAAGAATGTCCAAGTCATGGAGGTATAAAAAGTGACTAAGAAATTTGAGGAATTTCCAACTTGGAAACAGATGCCAATAGGACTTGTCGTATTTGCACCCCCGGTCAACGTTCCAAACCCACACTTTAAGACAAACACTTTCAGGACGGTGAGGCCAGTAACAGATCCAAACAAATGCAACAAGGACGGTCTTTGCTGGTTGTACTGTCCTGACTCAGTCAGGAGTTCAGACGCAGAGTCCTTGTTTGCTGTAAACTTGGACTACTGCAAGGGTTGTGGAGTCTGCGCAGAGGTCTGCCCAACAAAAGCCATCAGCATGGTAAATGAATTAGAATTTAAGGAGTGAGAGAGAATGGCAAAATTAATTACAACTGGAACCACAGCCATAGCGACAGCAGTTATGCATGCAGACGTTGATGTAATATCTGCATACCCAATTAGGCCATATACCGGAGTTATGAATGCGTTGGCAAAAATGATCGCCGATGGTGAGTTCGACGCCGAGTACATCGTTGCAGATTCGGAGCATACCCAATTTGAAATAGCTAAGCATGCCGCCGCATGCGGTGCGAGGGTTTTCACTGGTAGCGCGGGGATCGGATGGGCATTTGCCCATGAGGCGTTGGTTGTAACTCCTGCGGACAGGGCTCCTGTCGTGGCAATGGTAGGGAACCGAGCCCTAGATGACCCAGGCAACTTCGGGGTTGAGCACACTGAGTCGCTAATTACAAGGGACGTCGGATGGATGATGTGCTGGCCGGAGAATCCCCAAGAGGCATACGATTTAACACTTATGGGATACAAGATCGCAGAGGATCCTAATGTCCTTATGCCGTATATTGTAAACTGCGACGGCAACTTCATAACACATGTGAGGTTCCCAGTAGATCTGCCAGAGGTTGAGACCGCAAGGGAGTTTCTGCCCCCGATCCCACCACCAAGGATAAATGTATTACATCCCAGCAAGCCCTTGTCAATAGCGCCACATGTTGACTACTACTGGGGCGCTGAGATCCGGAGGCAGATGGACCAAGCGATGCGAAATGCCATCGATGTCACAAGAAGAGTTCACCAAGAGTTCTACAAGGTCTTCGGGAGAGGAGGACCACCATTTATCGAAGAGACCAACACAGAGGACGCAGATGTTGCCCTCATAGGACTTGGAGGGATGGCTATGCCAGCGAAGGCAGCAATATGGCAACTTATGAAAGAAGGAATAAAAGTCGGCTACGTAAAGCTCAGGAGATTCAGACCATTCGCAACGGATGACATAAGAAATGCGCTCAGGAAGTTCAAGGTAGTCGCCGTGCTCGACAATGACTTCTCGTTCGGATCTGCGCACTACGGAGGCATAGTCTTCCAAGAGGTGCGCTCTGCGCTGTATGATCTATCCGAGAGACCAAAGGTAGTCAACTACTTGATCGGTCTTGGAGGGAGGGAGATCACCGTGGATACCATGAGAGCCATCTGCAAACAGGTAGACGAGATCGCCAAGACAGGCGTGGTCAAAGAGACTGTACAGTGGGTAGGATTGAGGGAGTGAGAGTATGAGTTGGGAAAAACTTGAAATAAGGACGCTCAAGGACACTCCAAAGGAGGAGTACTTCGTAGCAGGACACAGGACATGCCAAGGATGCGGTCCAGCCCTTGCATGCAAGCTTCTAGCCAAGGCCGCTGGTCCAAGAGCGATATGCATTACTGCCACTGGGTGCATGTATGTTGCAAACTGCAGCTACAACACCACACCGTGGGCGATACCATGGATGCACGCCCAGCTCGGAGGTATAGGCTCCGCAGTATGTGGTGCTGCAGCAGCGTACAAGGCAATGATGCGAAAAGGTAAGATAAAGAAAGAGGAGATCCATGTCATTGGACTGGCAGGAGATGGTGGTGCTGCCGACATTGGACTTTCAGCGATATCTGGCGCTATGCTATCTGGAGAGGACCATCTGATAATAACCTACGACAACGAGTCTTATGCAAATACGGGTGTGCAGGCCTCAAGTCTGACTCCGTGGGGTGCTTGGACGACATTTACCCCGCCAGGTAAGATGCTCAGGCTTGGAAATGTCCGCGTAAAGAAGGACCTACCGAAGATGATCGCGGCCGGGCACCCGAACGTGCGCTACGTCGCAACTGCGAGCACATCCTTCCCATTTGACTTCATGACGAAGGTAAGAAAGGGGCTAGCCGTCAAGGGACCGGCATTCGTGCAGGTACATACACCATGCCCGAAGGGCTGGAAGTTTTCGCCAGAACTACTCGTTAGAATTGGCAGGCTTGCAGTAGAGACGGGGATGTGGACGCTCTATGAGATCGAAGACGGTCAGTTCAGGCTGTCCTACAAACCACCAAAGAGGAAGCCCGTGTCAGAGTATCTGAAGCCCCAAGGCAGATTCGCCCACCTAAGGGAGCCAGATATCCGATACATACAAGAACAAGTGGACGCTGCTTGCAAGCAGATCGGAATCGACTAATCTCTTCTTTTTTTTATTTTTTATTAATCCTTAGTTTTTGGATTTTTCCCTTTTCTTTTTTAAAAATTTCATGGACACAAGATCATCTGTCTTTAAAGATCGCCTTCAACGCCTTTCTAACCGTAGGTGATGTTTGAAGACCTTCCAACTCTTCAATTGTAAACCATTTGACATCGGTCACGTCTGTGCCTGCAATCAAATTGCCCCCGGTGACTTCACCCAAGTAATCAATTATCACGTAATGATACTTGATCTGCCCTTTCTCGTCCTTCATTATGACGTTAAATACGCCAGCAACCGATCCCAAATTTATGTCTAACCCAGTCTCCTCCTTAACCTCCCTTATTGCAGCATCTTCTGCGGTCTCCCCCAATTTTATCAACCCGCCAG
>CAZQQB010000015.1:0-8044 GCA_964595415.1 uncultured Nitrososphaerota archaeon
CCTACTTTATAGTTTGGTGGGCGACTGTCGGGGCACCTCTAGTGATAATCGCAGTAGAGATGGCAGGGATTATGGGAGTGGGCATTATGTACGCCTCACACGTTTGGCTTGACTTTGTATGGCTGACTGTGCTCGCCGGACTAGGTTCAAAGGGAAAGAATCTGGGGAGGTTCTACCCACATTTCGTGGCTGGACTTGGGCTTGTCGTCCTATCTTTCGGTGTACTGTTCATAGTACGGGCTGTATACGGTGTATTTTGAGGAATGAGGGCACTCGTTTTGTCCCCTTTTCAAGATTAAGAACACTCGTCCAAGTTTGAAGGCGTATTCACCGTTTCGGGGCTGCGATTAGGTTTTTGAGTCCTTAACCAAGTCGGTAAGGGTGAGTTGCCGTCCCCTTTCCTTAAATGATATAGCCAGGTCGTAGACTTCCTCCACATTGTTAAAACTCAAGTTGCGGATCTTTTCGAAGTTCCATCCGGTACACTTCAGGGCAGAGATCACCGAAGCAAAGGAGACCGCTTTTATCCAGCTCCCACTCTTCAGATAGGATGCAAGAAAACTTCCGGCCCATGTATCCCCGGCGCCCGTGACATCAACGACGTTCTTTGTTATTGCGGCCATGGCAGGTATGAACTCGACCCCGCCCATAGATCTTATAAGCGTTCCCATCTCTCCCAGCGTCAGGACGAGTGTCTTCGTGTTTATGGCTCTTATGGCTTCGTGGACTACCTCAATTCCCGTTAGCGCATGCAGTTCCCTCTCATTGAGTATGAATATGTCTGAGAGAGAGGCAGCATTCGATATGGCACGCTTGTTTGAGCGCTCTTTGAGATAGTGTATCGAAGAGTTTACCGAGACCAAGATGTTACTGTTTTGTTTTTTAACCGCCCTAACCATCCTCTCCACCTTGGGCGGATTCATGGGCGCCAGGTGGACCATCCTCACGCCGTACTTTAAAGCTGCGATCAGATCTCGGGTCGTTATTTTGGAGCCAGGACCTATGAAGACTTTTCGGTAATTGGCATTCCAATGCTTATCGTATGTTATGAAGAAATTAGTGCTATTGCCCTTCACGGTCTTTATACTCCCCTTTATGTCCGAGAAGAGCTCGCAGAAACGGTAGTCCTCGCCGACAGCGGAGAGTATTGCCACGTCTTTGCAGATCGTCCTTGCACCCATAGTGGCATAAAGGGCAGCGCCACCGGGCTGGAATTTTTCCCCGTTTGGGTTTCGGACGCGATCCATGGATAAATGACCAACAAAGAGAATCTCAGGCAAGGGGAGTCACCCGCTATACTATCGATCAGGATATAAAAAACGTTCACTATCCATCAGGGCGTTGTACAGAATTATGCGCAGAGGTAAAAAATCGACCCCAAACGTCAGATATACCTAAACAGTCTTTTTGTATTTTGATAACAAATTTTGGTGACCTTAAGCTTAATTTCTTTTGGATAAAGGTTAAAACGGTACTGATTTTATAAAATGGTATGATTTGTGAGGTGTGATTCTTGGAAGATCGCCTGCAATCAGCGGTAGGGGCCCTTAGAGAATTCCTGCAGTTTCCGGAGAGGACAAGAGCATATGGATTTGAGGGTGAGTTGGATGAGGGGGCGCTCGTGGAAATTGAAGGTTCGGAGCAAATGAAGATCTCTGCTATAGACGGCGGTACGGCAGAGATAATAAAGTTGCCGACTCTGGCGATCGTCCTGAACAGGGTCTACTGCAACGCCTTTGTCGGGATGAAAAAACTGGACTTTTTTGATATGTGCAC
Organism: uncultured Nitrososphaerota archaeon; assembly: GCA_964595415.1. Classification (GTDB taxonomy): domain Archaea; phylum Thermoproteota; class Methanomethylicia; order Methanomethylicales; family Methanomethylicaceae; genus CAZQQB01. The sequence goes on from CAZQQB010000015.1 coordinate 1,777, forward strand.
ATTTGTCTCAATCACCAAGGCGGTCACGGATAGGAACAAGGTGATCTATGAGACCAATGTTCTACAGGTGCTGGAGGGTGAGTGGGAGTTTAATTTTCCAAAGGTTGACTCGGATGCAGCTGAGATGAGGGTTGGGAGGAGCAGAGGGGATCTTTCCAGGGCAATATCAATGGCAAGGAGGTTTTGTGAGTGGGCATATGTCAAAAAAGCCATGAGGTCTGGTGCGGAGTTCATTTTGATGGACGGAGCTCTCCAGACGGCATTCCCTGATGAGTCCGAGGTTGCAAATGGTGTTTACGAAGAGGTCAGAAGGCACGGTTCTTTGATCGCGGGGCTCTCTAAGACCACGACCATATTCACTGAGGAGGGGCACCCCATCTTTGGATTCTTGAAGTCACTTGCAAAAAGGAGGGGGCTCTCGATGTGGACTGTGAGGGTTGGGAAGTCAGAGGAGTGGGCCCATAGAGCAAAAGTCTATTTCGTGAACCTCCACGAGGGGGCGGAAAGAGGTTTTAGGCTGGATGTGTTTGAAGAGGCAGAAGAAGGACAGATCATGAGATTGGTGCGCGGGCTCGTGGCCAATTCAAGGTATTTCGCCTGTCCCGGATACCCTTATGCGCTAATAGATGCACATACATACGCAAGGGTAGGCATTGAGGAGGCGATGCATATGAGAGACCTTATTTTGGACAGATTAGATATCGAGGAGATTAAGATGCTTGAGTCGGTGGAGAGTGCTCTCAGCGGGCACAGAATACTTGACGAGTTGGGTTGATCCACATGGATATAGTAGGTTCTGTTGTGGGTGGAGATAACACCGCGCTTATAATAAGGGAAAAGAAGGGCGCAGAACTCGAGCTAGGAGAACTTATTACAGTTGAGACAAAGCAGAAAAAGTACCTTTTCATGGTCTCCGCATTAGAGTTCGGAACCCTATTAGAAGAGGGGAGGTTGTTCACGAGCGCGGGCAGCATGATAGAAGGGACTAGACCCAGGTTTGAATCCCCCGAGGACGACCTCAGGTTCTTCAGGAAGGTGAAGATAACCCCTCTCATTGAGGTTTTCAAGGATTATGGAAACTACAGGGCTCCAAGGTCCATACCAGATTTTCTATCCAATGCGAGGAGAACAACATCAGGGGATTTTTCTTTTATCAGGAGACCAAAGAACGAGGTATTCTTGGGAAGACTAAGGAGCGGAGGCAAAGTTTTGGACTTCAACTACTGCATGGATGGGGAGGAGATGCTCTCTCACCACACCCTAATTGCTGCTCAGACGGGCAGGGGAAAGTCGAACCTTGTGAAAGTAATGCTCTGGGAGATGATGAATCATGGTAAGTTTGGAGTGCTGGTACTTGATGTGCACAACGAGTACTTCGGATCCGGGAGCAACAAAGGGCTGAAAAACCACCCCGAAGCGGACAAATACCTAGTTTACTACTCGAAAAGCCCTCCGCCTGGTCACAAGAAATTGAAGGTAAGCCTCAGGACCATAGATCCTGACGATCTTTTGGGGATCCTTGAGCTAACAGATGCTCAGGCGGATGCGATACGCCTCTACCACAGAGAATTCGAATCCGAATGGATAAAGGAGCTCATGAAGGAAGACGCTCAAAGAGAGAAAGAGTTTGAGATAAAATGGGTTAAGAGCGTAACTGTTCGATCCCTGAGGAGGAAGCTTGGAAACCTCTTCAGGATAAGAACTTCAAAGGAGACTGGTGAGCCCTGCTGTGAAGAAGAGGTCTTTGACCTTGAGAGTTTTGGAGAGGGTACAATAAAGGATATAGCAGACGCTCTTGAGAGGGGGAGGGTCGTCCTGATAGACGGCTCTTCAATATCGGACGAGACTGGTCTTGTCATTATGAGCGCGGTTATGAGGGAAGTATTCAGGAGATATGAGTGCTATAAGAACGATGGCAGTCTGAAGGAGAGGGTGCAAGTGGGAGTTGTCTTGGAGGAGGCGCCGAGGGTGTTTGGCGAACTTTACGGGAAAAACATCTTCGGCAGGATAACAAAGGAGGGGAGAAAGTTCAAGATAGGGCTGGTGGCAGTGACTCAAATGGTGTCGGTCATACCAGACGAGATATTGGCCAACATAGGTACAAAGATAATAATGGGAAACGAGACGGCAAGGGAGAGAGCGAAACTCATCGAGAGTTCTCCTCAAGATCTCTCTAGCTACGAGCAGATAATAGCAGGACTTGAAAAGGGGGAGAGTATAGTCAGTTCTATATTTTCTAAGTTCCCTGTTCCCATATACACACCGCTATTCGACGATGTTGTCAGGGAAACAGAGCTGAAGAAGAGGGCGGAGATCGTGTTCTACTAGGGGGAGAATATGAAGTTCGCACACATGGCGGATATACACCTTGGATCCACATCAGAACCAAGGCTAAGGGAACTTGAGATAGCCACCTTCCGGAGGGCTTTTGAGATATGCCAAAGGGAGGGCGTCGATTTCGTGATAATAGCCGGGGACCTATTCCACGTAAACATCCCGGACCTTCGGGTAGTAAAAGAGGCTACAAGAGTTATGATGAGGTTCGTGGAGACCGGTCGGAAGATATACGTTGTCTACGGGAGCCATGATTTCTCGCCAAATGCAACATCGATAGTGGATATCTTGGAGGAGGCGGGCGTGATCGTTAGGGTTGGAAAGCCATCTTCCGTCAATGGCATGTTGAGACCGGAAATGTTCATGGACAAGAGGAGTGGCGCTCTTCTCACAGGGATCTCTGGCAGGAAGCTTTCATTGGAGCGGGAGGCATTCAAGTACCTTGACAGGAAATACCTCTCCTCATTTGAGGGCTTTAAAATCTTCTTGTTCCACAATGCACTTGATGAGATAAGGAAGGAGGGAGAGAGGTTTGTTGGGATCGCTTCAACAGACCTGCCAGACGGGTTCGACTACTATGCTGGTGGTCATGTTCATAGGAGGATCGAGTACCAAGGAAATATCGTTTATCCTGGTCCACTTTTCACAGGGTGGGGTATTGACCTGGAGAATACTGTTAAGGGGGAGAGGAGAGGCTTTTACGTGGTCGATGATGGAAGGCCGAGGTTCATGGATTTGACGGCTTTTGAGGGGGTTTACAGGGAGCTGGACGCCTCAGGGATGTCCACATCTGCCCTTAATGAACGTCTGAAAGATTTGGTTAAAAGCATTGATGTGGAGGACAAGGTGGTAGTGATTAAGGTATTTGGTGAGTTGTCGAGTGGTAAGACAAGCGAAGTCGAGTTCGCGATCTTCAGGGAGGAGATCATGAAGAAAGGGGCGCTTTACTTACACCTTAACAGGAGCCAACTGAGATCAAAGGAGTTTGAGGGAGAGGTTCCTATAGGCGATGATGTCCAAAAGATAGAGGAGGATACCTTCAGAGAGTTCGCAAAGGCGAAGAAGTTTGTAGAGGCAAGGCTGAACGCCGAAGGGGTAACACTCTCCAAGTCATTGCTCCAACAGCTTAAGGTCCAAAAGAGGGAGGGAGAGACTGAGATAGACTACGAGGGGAGGATCAGGGAGGCAGCGATGGAGGTTCTGGGCATCAAGGATCTTATGAAGGGGTGACGGGCTTGATAGTCAGGAGTTTAAGGTTAAAGAACATAAGGACGTATGAAGAGGGAGAAATAGAGTTCCCCAAGGGACTCATACTATTTGAAGGCGATATAGGATCAGGGAAATCAACGCTCCTACTTGCCATTGAGTTCGCACTTTTCGGACTTGGAAACGAGAAAGGTACAACCCTGCTTAGCCTTGGTAAGAACGAGGGTGAGGTTGAGCTGGTCTTTGAGGTTGGGGGGAGAGAGATCAAGGTGCACAGATCCCTAGTCAGGGTGGAGAGGGGAGGAGGGAGGAGGGGCGTCACTGTTCCTGGAGGGGTGAGACAAGAAGATTGCTGGATTGAAGAGGGCGGCAAGAGGTACAGGTATTCGCCCAAGGAGATGAAGGAGGCCGTTCTCAACATCTTGAGGTATAACGAGCCAGTGGATCCAAAGGCAAAAAGCGTCATCTTCAGGTATGCGGTGTATACGCCACAGGAGGAGATGAAAGAGATCCTCAACAGGCCCCCTGAAGAAAGGTTGCAGATCATAAGGAAGGCGCTCAGGCTTGAAGAGTACAAGGTTGCGAGAGACAACGCCCACATACTTTCAAAGGAGATACGGACGAGCGCCAGGCTCTTCTCAGAGGAGAGAAGAAGATTGCCCGAGATTGAGGCCAAGCTCAAAGAATTGGAGTCCAAGAAGATCACATTGAGGGAAAAGTCGAAGGCTTTGGAGGAAGAGCTATTGGAGTTGGAAGTAGAGATAAAGGGTTACAAGGAAGAGGCGGATAGGGTTAGGAGTGAGCTCGAGAAGCTCGCGGGCGAGGCTAAGATGGAGGTGGAGCTTGGTGCCAGCTTGAACGAAGCCATCAGCAAGAATAAGATGCTCGAACAGAGAATTAGATCCAACAAAGGAAAGGCAGAGGCAATAATGAGGCAGAGGGACGAGATCCTCTCCAAGCTGAAAAAACCCAGTGTGGAGCTCCAAGTCGTCGAGGAGAAGCTGAGAGAAGTTAGGGGAGAGCTGGACAGGCTGACAGAGAATATTGGCGTTAAGGCGCAAATCTTTAGAACATATTCATCGCTGGTTGAGAAGAAGGTATGCCCAACATGCAACCAAAGAGTTGATAATGAAGAGTTCATAGGCAGGCTGGCGAGGCTTGAGAAAGAATTGAAGGAGGCAAGAGAAAATAAATCTTCACTTGAAGAGAGCTTGAAAAAGTTGGAGGCTCTGCGTGAAGAAAATCAAAATTATATAAATGGCAGTAGTATGGTGGAGGAGCTTAACGAAAGGCTATTTGATCTTGAAGAACAAATAAGCAGAGATGAAGGGGAAAATAAGGAACTTCTTGGGCGGATCGAAGTGCTGAAGGAGAAGATAAAAGGAGCAAGAAGGGCGGCAGATGATTACAAGACACGTAGAGCGGAGCTGGAGAAGGTCGAGGATAGTCTGAGAGAGTTGGAAAAGAAAAGGAGGTTGGTCGAGAGGGAGAGGGTTGAGGCGATAACAGAGCTCAAAAATGTAGAGGTGGAAGGAACGCTCCTAGACCAAGAGATGGAGAGGATAAAAGAGCGGCTGGCAAAGGCCGAGAGGCTCATGGAGTATGCAATATGGCTAGACGAATGCTTCAGCCCGGCTTTGGAGAGGATTGAGCTTACAATACTGATGGGGGCAAACAGAGAATTCAATGAAGAGTTTTCAAGGTTTTTTGCATTTATGGTTGAAGACCCAACGAAGAGCGTAATGGTGGACGAAGACTTTACCCCGATAATAACACAGGAGACGTATGAGCAGGAGGTCTCGAATTTGAGCGGGGGTGAAAGGACCGCACTTGCTCTGGCATACAGGCTCGCCTTAAATGAAATAGTCCAAAGGAGGTCAGGGGTCGAGGGTGGTTTGATCATAATGGACGAGCCGACCGATGGATTTAGCAAGGATCAGGTTGGGAAGATAGGCGACTTGATAAGGGAGCTTGATCCGATTCAGGCGATAATAGTTTCTCATGAAAGAGAGTTAGAGGGCGCTGTGGACCATATATTTAGAGTACAAAAAGAGAACGGCAGATCACGAATACATGGGATTGGAATTGAAAAGTAGTCAGCGGTCGAGTGTGTGTTGATTTCGAACGGACGTGGACTACCTAGAAGGTGATATGGTTGCTAACGTTGAGGCAAAAGATTAAAGCGAACACTCAGAATGAGAACAGCTAACTGGGCAGTCAGCCATCATCTCTTCATGCAAAACAGATTTATAACATCATGAGTATTTAGTGGTTATGGATTCTCTCGCAATCGTGCTAGCTGAGAGTATAATCGGCATGGGGATAACAATGACTCTCCTAGGAATATTGGCGCTGCTATTCCATATAATAGGGAAATTCAGTCAGAAAAAAGACATGGCCAAAACAAGTGCGGAGGCTAAGAAGGAGGGGGGTGTGGGCAGCGCACTTCCATTCATAGCCACGGCTGTTTATCTGTACCATGCAGCCGAAAAAAATAAGGCTCAAAAAACGATTGTCAAGAGAGGTGAAGCTGTAACAAAAAGTAACAGAGAAGAGTGGAAGAGGTGCGGGCGCAGAGAGTGTATGAGGTGATGCTATGAGGTTCAGTATAGTAATCAAAGGCGTAAAGAAAGACGTCGATGTGAAGCCTGTCGACAGAAAAAGGTTGAAGGTAAAAGTTGATGGGGAAGAGTATGAGGTTACGGTAGAAGGTTTGGAGGCCTTATTC
>CAZQQB010000015.1:8054-8954 GCA_964595415.1 uncultured Nitrososphaerota archaeon
GCGTTAGAGAGATTGCAGGAGACAGGGTTTGTTCATGAGTTTGAGGGGGCCGTCTCTAGCGCTGAGGTTATAGTGAAGGAGCCGGTAGGTCTCCGACCAGAGAGTGCCACTCAGTCGGTGATGAAAGAGGAAGTGATAGAGAAAGAAGTATTGGCTAAGCCAGCCAAGGAGGAGGCAAGCCTCGAGGTAAGATCCCCTCTCCCAGGCGTCGTCTCGCTAGTTGAGGTTAAAGAGGGAGGGAGGGTTAGGCGCGGCGATGTGTTACTATACATAGAATCAATGAAGATGCTTAACGAAATAGTTACGCCGAAGGACGGGACCGTCAACAAAGTGATGAAGGCACCCGGAGACACGGTAAATGTGGGGGACATCCTGGTGGAGCTGAAACTAGCAGGTGAATAGATTTGTTTGAGGACCTTATCTCGAAGGTTTTGACCTTCCTTCTGACGAGTGGATACTTCAACATCAGCCTTGGCAATGTTGTTATGATCAGTGTTGCCCTGCTCCTCATATATCTAGCCATAAAAAAAGAGTACGAGCCGCTACTCCTTCTGCCCATAGGCTTTGGGGCGCTCCTGGCCAACATCCCTCTTAGCGGCATCGCAGACGCCGGGGGTTTTCTATATTACACACACCATTACCTCCTTGAGACAGGCATCATACCAATACTGATCTTTATCGGGATAGGAGCCATGACCGACTTTGGACCCTTGTTGTCTAGTCCGAAGTCGTTCCTATTGGGAGCCGCTGCCCAGGTCGGGATCTTTTTGGCAATAATGCTTGCCTTCCTGATAGGTTTCAATATAAATGAGGCGGGAGCCATCGGTATCATAGGTAGCGCCGACGGACCAACGACGGTTTATACCGCGGCAAAACTCGCTCCACACCTTTTGGGTCCCG
>CAZQQB010000015.1:8964-19709 GCA_964595415.1 uncultured Nitrososphaerota archaeon
TGGCGGCTTATTCGTACATGTCACTTGTGCCCATAATTCAACCTCCGGTGATAATGGCACTTACAACAAAGAAAGAGAGGATGGTTAGGATGCCGCCAGTTTTGAGAGAGGTTTCAAAGAAGGAGAAGCTTCTGTTCCCGGTCATAACGACTGTAATTGCCTGTCTCCTTGTGCCAGCATCTACCCCGCTTATCGGTGCGTTGATGGTTGGAAACTTGATAAGGGAGAGCGGTGTTACAGAGCGACTATCTAAGGCTGCTCAGAATGAGCTCATAAACCTCAGCACGATACTACTTGGGCTTAGCGTGGGAGGGACGATGAAGGCGGACAGTTTTCTCACGGTGAGTACCATAATGATCGTCTGCATCGGTGCCTTTGCGTTTGCGACGGCTACTGCTGGGGGGGTGCTGATGGGTAAAATCTTCTATCTGGGAACAAAGGGCAAATTCAATCCAATGATCGGGGCCGCCGGAGTTTCCGCTGTTCCGATGTCTGCCAGAGTGGTCCAAAAAATGGCAGCTAAGGAGGACCCCGAAAACTTCCTTCTCATGCATGCAATGGGTCCGAATGTTGCAGGGGTCATAGGCTCGGCTATCGTGGCCGGCCTAATAATATCCTTTGCGCGGTGAAGAGTTTAGAAAAATTTCTGCTCGTTACGATCCTGGGGCAAAAACAATTTAAACCTGATGCGTGCCATTAATGGTATATTCTCTTGAGACAAATGGTGACTTTTTTTGGAAGAGAGAGCAAGAATCCTTGTAATTGACGATGACGAGAGTATTCTAGAGAGTGCGAAGGAGCTACTTTCACAACAAGGCTATCTAGTCGATACGGCAAAGAGCGGTAAAGAAACGCTAAAAAAACTCAAAAAAAATATCTACAACCTACTACTAATTGACATCATACTGCCAGATATGCAGGGACTAGATCTGATTGAAAAACTAACAGATACCTTGCCGAAGATCTGTAAGGTCGTAATAACTGGCTATGCATCGCTCGATAATGCAGTCAGAGCCTTGAATCTCGGAGCGCATGCTTTCATTATGAAGCCCATATCTCCAAGTGAGTTGCTCGGCATTGTTGAGAAGGAGTTGAGGCTGCAGCGAGAGGAGTTATCTGAACTACAAAACCAGATGGCTGAGTATGTGGAGAAAGAGACGGAAAACATGGTAAAAAAACGCAATATCTAATTTTAATAATATAATGATGATGACGATGCGATGATGATAGGCGCAAAAATGATGATAATTGAGACTACTTAGAGTAGTGAACAGGTTTGCCCAGTGCTAATCTGGTAGCCTCTAGGATTGTCTCACTCAGAGTCGGGTGTGGGCGCACCGCTTCCGCCAGATATTCCCTTGTGAGAGAGGAAGAGATTGCCAATGAAAGTTCGCCGATGAGTTCTGATGCCCTCTGCCCCACTATCTGTGCACCGATTATTTTTTTGGTCGCACCATCGACAATAATTCTCGTAAATCCATCAGTTCTACCGAGGGTAAGAGACCTACCGGATGCCACGAAGGGAGCCTTGCCAACTATGGGCGTCAAGCCAGTGCGGACGGCCTCATTTTCATCGAGCCCAACAGTCGCGACCTCTGGGTCGGTGTAGACCACGGTTGGTATTGTGAGTTTCGGCAAGTTGTCCCTCAGACCGGCTATGATCTCCGATACGTAATAGCCCTCCTCCATAGCCCTGTGCGCCAAGAAGGGCAGACCAACAACGTCTCCGATCGCAAAAATGCCGCTCGCGGTCGTCTCCATCCTCCCGTTAACCTTGACGAAGCCTTTTTGATCCACTTCTACATCTACACCTGCCGATTCGATTCCAAGGTTCTTAGTATTGGGCCTCCTACCCACCGAGAGCAGAAGGTAATCCCCCTCCACAGACGCCCCGTCGTCAGAGTATACCCTTACTCTCTCCCCGTTATGGACGTATTCACAACGATTGACCCTTGTGCTAACATTTATTTGGACGCCCATTCTCCGAAGCGAGGCTTCCACGGGCGAGACCAAGTCCTTTGTAAAGCCTGGGAGTATTTGATCCATTATCTCGATTATGGTGACTTTGGTGCCGAGTGATGAGAATGCCGTTGCCATCTCGGCCCCTATAACCCCGCCGCCCAAGATAACAAGTTCGTTCGGAAGGGAGGTAATTTTGAAGATGTCATCAGATGTCAATATTCGCTTGGAGTCTGGCCTTGCAAAAGGTAGTTCTGACGGGCTCGAGCCGGTTGCTATTATGATATTGTCTCCCTCGATCTCGTCTCCCTGAGGGGCTGTAACCAAGGAGTGTTTGGATTTGAATCGCGCCTGTCCTCTTATGACCTCTGTATTGTGCATTCTCAGCAGGTACTCGATACCGCTTCTGAGGCGGGAGACTGTTTGTCCGATCCAGTGCTGAATTCTTTGGAAATCGACGGAAAGGTTCTCTGCCTTGATGCCCATTCTTTCGCCTTGCCTGACCTCCTTGACGATCTCTCCGACATGCAATAATGCCTTTGTGGGAATGCACCCCCTGTTTAGGCAAGTTCCGCCTATTTCCCCTGCCTCTATGAGGGCAACCTTTTTTCCAAGCTGAGAGAGGCGTATCGCAGAAACATAACCACCCGGTCCAGCACCAATAACTACAACATCAAACTTTTTCATGGTCTCACCGCAGGTGTTAAACTACCTTTACAATCCTTAGCGAGTTTAGCCTTGCATATACCTCAGCCTCTTCGCCTATACCTTCTCCCTCGACCAAGTAGCGGTCCACACTTTCGAGTCTGTCATTTCTAAGTTCTATTGCCTTCTGAATAGTAATTTTGAGGCCCCTGCGCCTTAACCCCAAATGCATTGCCTTGTATACTTTCGCGGGGAGATCCGCCATGTTGTGGGAATATATGAGGATCTCATCCTCGTGGCGGAAACATTCGCTGAGCTCATCCCTCAGGCTTGGACCTATTGTGGTGATACGTTGGTCGGCGGCGCTCATGGCATCGTCGATCAACTTCTTAAGGGATTTTCTACCACGCCGCCTGACCAAAAAACCCACCCAGTTTTACGTATGTTCTGTTTAGTAATTTAATTTTTGGGTTGTGATGCGTAAGATTAGAGGATACGGTGAGCCCACGTCAGTTTTATGGTATAAGCCATTATTGTGAAAGGGCATTTTTACGGGGGGACGTATGACTATAGTGTTACATAAGGGACCCCAGAACCCTCTCTATCCTGGAGAGAGCCTCCACCAGGTTCTCAATGGAGTTGGCATAGGATATCCTAATGTGATGGTCATAGCCTCCGAAAGATACGCCAGGCGTTGTGCTCACTCCTCCCTTTTCCAACAAGAGGTCGCAGAAGGTCTCCGAGTTCATTTTGGTTGCGGATATGTCGGGGAATAGGTAAAACGCACCAGCAGGCTTGGTAAATCTGAAGAAAGAGGACTTTTCAAGGGCGGCGCATATGTAGTCCCTCCTTCGCCTGAACTCCTCAACCATTGGTCTCACGGGTGTCTCCGGCTTGAGTGCTTCGAGAGCAGCCCTCTGGGCAAAAGAGGACGGGCAGCTGGCTGAGTGCTGCTGGAGCTTATTGATGGCGGACGCTAGTTGCTTCGGCGAGGCTACGTACCCGAGCCTCCAGCCAGTCATGGCGTAAGCTTTTGAGAAGCCGTTTATGGTTATTGTTTTCTCGCCCATTCCCGGGAGAGAACCTATGCTTATGTGCTCACCTTCGTAAACGAGCTTCTCATATATCTCATCGGATAAAACAAAAATGTCATGGTCGGCGACCAAATCAGCTAACTCAGAGATCTCCTTTTTTGACATCACGTAGCCGGTGGGGTTATTCGGCGAATTGATTATAATAAGTTTTGTTCTATCGGTAATCGCCTCATTAATCCCCTCTATGCTTGTCGCGAAGTTGGACAAGGACGGAACCTCCCTCACCCTGCCGCCGGCGATCGTAACGATCTCCATATAGGATGGCCAAGCAGGGGTTGGGATGATAACCTCGTCCCCCTCGTCAACTAATGCCATCACGGAGTAGAAGATAGCCTGCTTAGAGCCGGGGGTAACGACGATGTTATCCTTATTAACCTCAAGCCCGTTCTCTTCGCGGAGCTTCGAGGCGATGGCCTCCCGCAGCTCGGGGATTCCGGGGCTGGGCGTGTAGTGGGTGTAGCCGGAGTCGAGGGCATCTTTGGCGGCTTTTACAATGTTAATGGGCGTAGGGAAGTCTGGCTCGCCGACATCCAACTGGATTATATTTACGCCCATGGACTGCAGCTCTTTAGCCTTAGCCATTGCTTTGAGGGTTCCTGATTCCTTCAGGTTGAGAAGGCGCCTTGCCAATACCAAAATTTTACACCATAAATTAATTGGGATATGTTTTTAAAAAATTTGTTGCCTGCCCGCCTCCTGCGTTTCAATTCAAGCAAATTATACCCAGTAGTTTAATTATGGTAAAAATTGAGTGTAATCAAAGATAATTTTAATAAAATTTCTTGGCTCTGACAGGCAACCTTTCCTTGTTGAAGAGCCCTAAAATGGACATGGTAAAAAGAAGTTGTAGCCTATTTCTTCTGCCACGAGTAGTTCGAGAATTCAATTGCCTCTATGACTCGGACGCCAAGGTCTTCGTCTTTGCACTCCTGCGAGTACATAACGAAGCCATCGAAGGAGAAGAAGTGGACGTTCTTGACCCGATAGATCCTCTGGGGGCGAGCCATTCTGACCAACTCTAAAAACTGCTCCCTGCGGAATTTTATGCGGTATGAACTGGCCCTCGCTTCCTCTTGAGCCGCCGCGGATGCAGAAACCGCCAAAATTCTCACCTTGACAATTACTTAGGTTAATGGTTTAAATACTTTGTAGGAATTGTCATATCTCGAATGGAAAAGGTTCGATTTAGTTTAAGTTCTGCCTATAAGGCGCAGGACTCGTAGGGTTCAATCTCGAGGAAAGCCACGCTCAGATTATGGGTGACATCGTATATGTTGAAGCAATAGGCGTTATTCCACGCATTCCATATTTGTAGTTCGAAGAAGTGGTAAGGGTCTTCTCCTTCTTTTGCGTAAGGACATTTTTCTTCTGCAATCGAGATCCTCACTTCTATCTCGTGTTCATAGGCTTTTTCGTATTTTTTTATGAATTTTACGCTCTTCTTTACTACAGGAAGAATCTCATTTACCTTCTCAATGAATAAACCTTCGAGGCTTTTGTAAAAGGGCATATAATAATTAAGGCGCTCCTCGTATTGCTTATCAACCTCTCCTGGCGACTCTTCTAATTCATCCCAGATGATAGCTTTAAGTTTGATTTTTTCGCCCATTATCTATCACCATTATCTCAAGGTAAAATCAGATATGTTGATATTAATATTTAAGAACGTCCTCTTCGGAAAGACGATTAATTGCTCAAAATGTAGGTTGCCCGATTCGTTCGATACATTTCGTAGGAGAGTGAAAATTGGACAATTACCTATTAAAGATAGCTAAGAATATAGCCCCTTATTTATCAACTCTGAGTGAAGATGATAAAATAGCTCTCAGAAACTGGGCAAGAAATGCCAGCCTTGAGAAATGGAGAGAAGACCCTATTGGAAGGATTAAAGGAGTTGGATTAATCACATTTCAATACTTGAGAATGATGGGAGGCATTAATACTGTGATGCCTGATAAAATAGTTAAAAGGGTAATAAATGAGATTTTAGAAAAAGCAGACTATAAGCCAGTAAACAATGATATAGAATTTATAAGGAGAGCCGAGGAGATTGCCTTAACCTGTGGATATAGACCTATAGAGCTTTGCTGGATGACATGGCTTGTGCAGCCTGAAGGAAAGATTATGAGAATGGAAAAATATTCAAAAATCCTTTCAAAGATTTAGCGTTGACCCCGTTATTAAATAAATTTATGTGATCAGTTTAGGTTGTAATTTACTGGGTATTGAGATGGAGCAGCTTTGCAATTATTTTCGTTCATTTGGTGCCGTAACAGTGCCTTATCATTTACTTAACCTAATGATTTCCCACAGACAGGACAAGTTTTAGAAGGCGTCAGTTCAACTATAAATGCACAATGTGAGCAAAAGGTCATCATCTTTATCCTATATGGAAAGGCAGTTTCAAAGTCGTTGGATGTCTTAACATTAGTTTCCCCTCCTTTCAGGATTCTTTTTATGCTTATATTTATGTGCGGGGCAATTTCATGCATAAACCGTTCCTTCGTTGGTTTTTCCTGCTCACCTACCATTATCTTAATGTGATAATGAGTTCTCTCACCGTAATCTTTGTGATTGTTAAATCTGATCTCATCACGTCTGCCGTTCTCAAGAGTTCTCATATACTGCCAGATTGTTCCATCATGCTTTGAACGGTCATAGAATTTCCAACCATTTTGAGCCATTTCACTTGGCACATAGCCACTAATCCCTGATACGAAGTTAGAATAATGGAGGCCACTCATTGGCGGAGGCTGATCTATATGATAGTGAGAGAGGCCACCAACCTCTATTTTTCACGCTTGAAGATCGTTGCCAACCAGACGCTTGCCAAATCTGAGATGGTCTATCTGATCAGGGAGGCGCGGCACGCCGGCGTTGCCCTTGGCTTGGCATAGATATCCGCTCGATCTCGGACTATCTGATACTGAAGGCTCAGGGCTTGCAGGGCTTGAGCCGCGATCTCTACTGGCTTTATTCTATATTCAAGCCCTACCTGATCCAGAATATGCCGAAGAAAAACTTCGAGATCACATATCTGATCATGACCGCCCCAAATTAAGAATAGAAATTTTGAGGGAAAGCTAGAAATTGTTATAAGCATGGCGTAAATACTCTACAAAATTGTAAGGCGGGTGAGTGGTCCTCCCACCCGTTCCGCCTTATAAACCCCGGAGTCGGGAGGGATTGGTCTGAATCAAAGTCTAAAGAGTAGGGATATAACCAAGGTGGCGGTGATAGCCGCGCTTTACGTCACGCTCGTTTGGGCTTTGACGCCTATAAGCTTCGGCGCAATCCAGATCAGGGTCTCCAACGCATTGATCGGAATAGTCCCGTTGGTTGGGATGCCGGCCGTTTTAGGTATAACATTAGGAGTTCTGATCGGCAACATCCCAAGTCCGCTCGGGCCTGTGGACCTTTTGAGCGCAATCCCAACCTTAATAGCCCTTCTTCTGTTACTGAAAATAAAAAATAGGAGTGTACTATTGGGGTTTGTGGCATACTCATTAATACTCTCAGCGTGGGTCGGGATGCTCCTGAACTACACATTTGGAGCCCCTTTTTTGATAACTTTTGTTTATCTATTGGTGGGCATAGGGTTCGCAACCGCCGTCCTCGGTTACTTGGTCTACAGGACGTTAAGGCGTTTGATTGGGGGTGAAGTAGGGTGAAAAGAAAAGCGGTCGTGATCTTCTCAGGCGGACCTGATAGCACCACGCTCCTGTATCTAACGATAAAGAGGGGCTACAAGACATATCCGATAACCTTCGATTACGGGCAGATCGCAAAGAGGGAAATTGAAGCAGCCAAAAGGATTGCAGAGGGGCTCGGCTTAGATCTCAAAATCGTAGATCTGGGCGTTTTAAAGGACACTTACTTGGGCGCCACATCCTTGGTAGACGAGAGGATGCCAATAACAAGAGAATTCTCCAAGCAACTAATCGTGCCCTTTAGGAACGGCGTCATGCTCTCATTCGCCGTTGCGTATGCGCAGTCCATAGGTGCAAATTACATCTTCTACGGCGCCCAAGGCTCGGATGAGCTGTATTACCCAGATTGCAGAACATCATTTGTAAAGGCATTTCAGAGGTCGGCAAGACTTGGTACGGATTCTAAGCTCACCATAAAGGCCCCCTTCACCAAAATGAAAAAGAGCGAGGTCATAAGTCTTGGGAAAGAGTTGGGAGTTCCATTTGAGATTACATGGAGTTGCTACAGGGGAAGAGGCAGGCACTGTGGCGTTTGTGAATCTTGCATAAATAGAAAGAAGGCGTTTTTGGAGGCAGGAGTTCCAGATCCCACGGATTATGAAACTTGATGGGGAAAAAATTGGCGTAAATCCAAAGCAAAAAATAGGATTCTTAGTTAGGAAGGCAGATCAGCAAATGTTTTCATCATTGCAAAAACCTCGGACATGTTAGATGCGATGGCATCGGCACCTATTCTTTCTGCGAGCGGTCCTCCTGCTATTACCTTTATGTCTGGTCTGAGTTCTCTGACCGATGCGACTGTGTTCTTTAGCGTTTCCCCGGTCTCAGTCGATGCATGAAAGAACGAGAAACTTTAGGGACGGATCGGAGAGTTCTTCCTTTATGTCATCGATTGTTATGCCTCTCTTTGGGTTATATACCTCAATATTCTTGGATCGGAGGTAAGCAGCGATCATATCCCTCATCAGTGTGTGACCCTCGCCTCTGACCGAGGCGACGATAGTTGAGAAAGTGGGCTCCCTCAATCGAACAACGGACTCGATTAGGCCGAGCACTCTGCGAGTTGTGAAGTGCGATGCATCCCAGTTAAGTTCAAGAAGGGTCTTTCTCGTAAAGCGATATGAAGGTCTCCCACGCTGCCAGAACTCCCTTATTAAGAATGTCTTCAATCGAAAACCTCTGCAGAACTTCGTTCGTGGCGCTGACTGCAGACTCCCTATGCCAGAAAGGATAGCATCCAAAAGGCGAACCAAGAGATCATTCTTTGACTGGAACCCCATTTTCAATGACCACTTTCCCATCTACGTACAAAATACCCCTTTCCATGGGTTTTATCATGTCAAGGTGGGCTGAGGCTTTGTTTGTTCCGTGGTAACTCCCTGTGTTGTTGCCAACGGCGAGGTGTATTGTTTTATAGATCTTCTCGTCGACGATTATGCATCCGTTTGTGAACTCCGCGCCAGGGTTGCAACCTATGCCGAGCTCTGCTATACGGTCTATGTCGCCTGTGTTTGAGTCAAAGAATGCCTTGAGTCGCCCTTCGCCCTCTTCGGCCTCGAATGATGTCACCTTGCCTCCCTGGAAGTTTATCCTTAGATTGACAACCTTCCCGAAGCCAGGTACAACAACAATAGGAAAACTGATGTAGCCATCTGCAGAGGTTTCCAGTGGAGCAACAAAAACCTCGCCAGATGGTATGTTGAGTCCAACGTCGCCGTTGACGATATCATCATCAGAGATAATGGCGTCGTCTACAATCACGGGTCTTCCCCTTATGCTGAATGATAGGTCTGTGTCTTCGGAGACTATTCGGATCCTGTCGGCTCCCCGAAGGGCTTTTGAATAGAAGTTGCAGAGGTCGAGCATCTCCTCTTTGAATGACATTCTAATGCTGTTGATGAAGATCTCACGGAATCTATCTTGGCTAATCCCATAAGCTCTTGCGGCGCCAGGTATTGGCCATCCGAAATAGACCCACCTCATTCCCCGCTTGTCCATTATCTCGAAGAGCTTTTGACGGTTCTCCCCCGTGAGCTTTATTTTGTTTTGGAGTCCTTCTGACCATGAAGGATCGTCCTCTTCACCGATGAATATCCTTACGTCCACGGTCTCCGCTATGGCCTTGGATATTGGATCCATCCTCTTTAGCGATTCTTCCGGCAGGAGTTGGTGCTTCAGCCTGCTTCTTGCAGAGGAGTACTCTCTGATCAGGGTGTATGCGCCCACCTTCCAGCACTCCTCTTCCACCATTAAGGCGAACTCTCTGCATGAAGGATCAGTCCCATTATAGAGTATAGAGACCGAGTCAAAGTCGCCGCTGCTCTTCTTTCCGATTCGCATAGATCTCCTGACCAAATACTCTGCGATCTCTCTCTTTTCGCCCTGTTTTAGGTCGCTCATATTCATCACCCAAAATAACAAATCATATTTTGAATAATAATAAAAACCATGTCATCAGATACGACCCTGCTGCTGGAATATTTGCTCCAAGGCACGTGCAGCTGCGTATACCGCGGAGGCGCCGCATATGTGGTAAGCAACTCTAAGCGCTTCGAGAATTTCGTCTTTCGTGGCACCAGCCTGCATGGCGGCCATAGCCAAATAGCGGACGCCCTCGGCTGCACCCAAGGTTGCGTCAATAGCCATGGCTATTAGGAGTTTGTACTTTCTCGGTAGAGCACCATCTGAAAGAGCAAAATCCCTACCTTTGTCGAGAAGTTTTAAGAGTTCAGGGTCGAGGGTCTCGAAAATTTTCAGCGGGCTAGACATAACTAATTACCGATGGTTGTATTGGAGCTAGGTATATAAATAATGGACGATTATGGGTATTATTCTAGTGGCAGTATTGAGTGCAGCATACTCAATCAAATTAACCTTTGATCCTATAAAAAACAAAAATACGGCAAGCTATAAAAATGAAGGGGGATTTTAGAAAGTGTCTGATCGCCGTCTAGAGTGTGTGAAAAACTTATTTGAGTGCTTACACCGTTAGGACTTAACACGGGGAATCTTGAATAGTTTTTTAAGGCTTTAATGGGGGCTGATGCCAACTACACGGGCAATGGGTAAAAGTCGATAAAGCAAATATTTATGTTCAACATCCGACAGGAAATACAACCTTACCCAACCATCCAAAAGTTATTTTCGATTATCTTCATAAATTAAACTACATATTAATAATAATCGAAAATGCACATCAAAACTAAATCCAAAAAACGCCTTAAATGGCAATGCCGGCAAAACAGACCCACGGAGATGCAGAGCAAAAATCCCAATAAAGGGAATTGAAAGTCATAGCAACCGCTCTTCTTCCTGACAAGTAAAGGTGAGATGCAGA
>CAZQQB010000016.1:0-5145 GCA_964595415.1 uncultured Nitrososphaerota archaeon
GGTCATACTGTTCAACTTGAGCGGGCACGGTCTTTTGGACCTTGGTGGCTATGGTGAGTTTCTTTCGGGGGCTCTACCCGCTAACTGCGAACCGAAAAGTTTTGCATTTGAGGATCTCCCCCTCAGAATCTAATTTTTTCATCCTTTTACCTTTGTTGCTTTCTTGAGAGATTGCATAAGTGAGAAGCGGCTCATGTCAGACTAACTAAGACTGACTTTTGTCACCGTTGGTATGGTTAAAAGTTTAGATACGACTTCTCCAGGAATCTGCCTCTCTGTTATTATCAGTAATTTTGGGTCTGGATTCAAATCGGGATCTTCTGCCAGAATTTGTCTTATGCTCACCCCTGCCTCCGCTATGTACGTAGTCGCCTTTGCTATTACCCCCACCGCATCTCTACTACGCCATATCCAAATTCTGGTGCCACCTCTTTTAGAAAACAACCTGCGGGTCGTATCCCGAAAAAGATCCTTCTCATTCTGACATCACTCAATATGTCCTTAACGGTGTCTCTAACGACCCTACGGTCAACGGAGACCGCCTTAGCTATGCTTGTGTCTGTTATCTCAACACTGCCACAAACAACTTTGCCCCTTTCGCTCACACCAAATCCTAGCTCTACCATAAGCTTTGCCACTTTAAGCTTCGCTGGTGCCCCAGAGAAGAATTTCACTATCTCCTTCCACACATAAGTCCCCTGTACAATAACATGCAAAAACGCATATATATGGTTACTTTTTCAAAAAATCCAGCCGGTTATGTGCCAACACCACTAACGCCAACGATAATGGTCCCTACATTTGGATCCTTGTCTGTAACCCCAAGCTTTTTCTTCAAGAAGAGATCTGCGGGTGGGGAAGGGCTTCCTACAACAGCTCCAAGTTTCTCTAGCTCGGGTATGGAGAGTGGTAGCATGATTACTCTTATTTTTTCCATTTTTTCTTTCAGCAGCCGCATTTTATCTTTGTAAAAGACAAGGTTTCCTGCCACGAGGTTTCCTTCCTCCTTAAGTCTTCCCAATTCCAACTCATCATATATGTCTTCACCAATAGTCTCGCCCTCATATGTTATTTTCACTAGTGATGTCTTGGGCCAACGCAGACTAGAATCAGTAGCACAAGCAAACACAGCCTTTTTGCCAAGTGCTTCCCTTACCCCCATATTTATCCCCTTGCAGATTCCCATCAGAACTTTTTCTTCTGCCTCCCTTTCAAGCCTTTCAACCTCTGCCCGGTCTTCGGGACTCAAAGCCACTAATTTGATAATCCCCTTCAACTTTCTCAAGGCCTCCAGAACATTATCTTCTGACATACCTCTTCACCACCCTAGGCGCCTTCAAATTAGCAACAACTTCAGGAAAGTCTTCTACTTTACTGTTGGGCATATACATGGCATTAATGTATTCCTCCTCAAATATCGGCTCCGCTGCCAACTCAACATACTTCGTTATCCCAGCAATACTTTCAGCCTCACGCCTAACCTCCATTGATTTTAGGCACATCCTGGCACCTGAGCCTGCTGTATTCCCTAAAAAAGAGATCCTAGAGATTGGTACCTCTGGTATCATCCCTATGATTCTGGCATTCTCGGGATCTATGTAATTTCCGAACGCCCCCGCTACGATTATCTCCGAGAGCTCTTCTCTACTAAACCCGCTCTTCCTCATGAGCGTCATATACCCTGCATACATTGCTGCCTTGGCCTTCTGAACCTCTCTGATGTCGTCCTGAGTTATTACAATGTCCTCTTTACCCGTCGCAGTCTCCTCCTTAAATGCCAAGACGAACTCCTTACCCCCCTCTCCATTCCTGATCCTCTTGTGGCCCTGAAGCACGATCTTACCCGACATATCAATTACCCCAGTTCTGAGCATCTCAGCCACCACATCTATTATTCCAGATCCGCAGATACCCCTGGCTTTTTCTTCGTCTATTGTACTGTATTCCACATCGAAATCCCCTATAATTTTTACTTTCTCTATGGCCCCGCTGGCCGCTCTCATCCCGCACTTTATGTGCGCCCCCTCGAAGGCCGGACCAGATGCCGTTGAGCACGACCAAAGGCCCTCTTTGTACCCTAAAATAACCTCTGTATTGGTTCCAACGTCCATGAGTAGTGTCAGTCTGCTCTTTTCATGAATCCTAGATGCCAAAATATCGGCTATGGCATCAGCCCCAACAAATCCCGCGACATTTGGCAACATATGTACGTTCCCTGAAGGATTAATTTTTACGCCCAGATACCGCGCCTTCACGTTGTAGGCTTTACCAACAACAGGTGGATAGGGGGCAAACCCGAGCGACTTAACATTAAGACCTAGGAAAAGGTGGTGCATGGCTGTGTTGCCCACAGCAACGAGTTCATAGAGGTCTTCCTCGTTAACTGAGGTCTCTTTCAGACCCTTATCAATAAGCAAGTTAATCCCGTGGACTATGGCCCTCTGAATCTCCCTCAAATTCTCCTCTGATTGAGAGGCGTACCCTATCCTAGAGATCACATCTTCTCCGTACCTTATCTGCGGATTCATCACACCGTCGGCATATATGATCCCGCCATCTAAAAGGTCAACTATGAAGACTGCAAGTTTAGTGGTACCAATATCTACAGCCACGCCATAAAGCTCTTTAGTCTTATCCCCTGGCTGCACATTTATAACTTCCCGGTTGTTCAAGATCGTCAGAGTGATTTTCCAGCCTCCCTCCCTCAAAACATTTGACATCTTTTTTATGGCATTATGATCGATAACGACACGATTATACCCCATCTTTGAGAGCGTCTCAAAAATTCTAACATCATCCCCCTTGGGATCTTGGAGAGAAGGTGGCATAATTTCGACGTAAAGTTTCTTAACGTTTGGGCTTATGGTTGTAGGCGGCTCTTTGCCCATAATCACCAATCTCTGTCTGCCGACCCTGCTTTGGTCAGGGACCTGTATAGTCATGTTTTCCTGCACAATCAATTGACATGCCAGTCGGTAACCCCTTCCAAGTTTGTCCTCACGAATCCTCCTCCTCTCCTGTTCGGTAGGCGGGGGAATTTTTCCCTCCAAAACTTCTACCAAACATTTACCGCAAAACCCTTTTCCACCACAGATCGTTGCCAAGTCCACCTCTGCTCTCAATGCTGCTACCATGACTGTGGATCCAACAGGTACGACGCTCCTCTTCCCTTCAGGCAAAAATCTAACTTCAAACTCCATGAAGGTCCCCAACCAAGAACTCTCTTATAACCTCTTTAGGCTCCCCATCCATTATAACCTTGCCGTCCCTGATCAATACGCACCTATCTGCAACTTCCTCCACGAAGTCAAGCTGGTGGCTTACCAATACTATGGCTGGTCTGAAAGACATCTTTATCCTCTTGATGAGATTTGCCACTCTTCTAAGGGTCAGCGGATCTAAGTCGCCGAAAGGCTCGTCCAAAATCAGAACCTTTGGATTAGAGATCAAGGAGAGCGCTAGGGCAACTCTTATCTTCTCGCCTCCAGAGAGCTGGTGGGTCTTCCTATTAAGGATCTCACTAGTCATTCCAAACCATAAAAGAACCCTCTCCGCCATCTCTCTGGCCTTAAGTGGATCTTTTTCTCTGAAGATCTCTCTGAGTATCTCTTTGTCGAGTCCTGCTTCCTTAAGCTTAATCTCCATCTCGCCTTCGGGTAGCTCCGCAATCCTGCCCAAAACATCAACTACAGCATCACTAATACCTCTTCTTTCTGCCCTGCGAACCGCCTCCTCCAATAACCTGTAATCCTTTATCCCAAGGCGCGCCGAAAAGAGGTCGAGAACGTTTGACCAGTAGGGCAAATCAAATTCTTGATGTAAGATTCCGATCCTCCGTCTTGCCCTTAAGTTCCTCTTGCCAAACTTTCCGAGCGGGACCCACTCTCCTCTATATTGTATCTCGATCTTTCCGCTGTCTACCAACTCAAGTCCTGCCAGCATCCTCATTATGACTGTCTTACCTGCGCCGGAAGGTCCAACTATTCCAGTAATCTCCCCAGATCTGAAACTTAATGTGGTCTCCGTCAACTCGAAGACTTTTCCATACGGGATCAACCTATAGATTTTGCTTGCCCTTTTCATCCTTAGTAATTCTTCCCCGTTGATCTTTACCTTATCAAGAGGACTCTCGAGCCTCGACAGAAAATCTTCTACCACTACTTCAGGCTTGCCTTCCATCACAACCTTCCCTTTTTCAAGAATTATGCCCCTGTCTGCTAGGGATTTTTGAATGACCGGATTATGTGAAACGAACAACACACTCATCTTATACTTGCCCTCTTCAATGCATCTACCAACGCCATCCTACTTGCCGGGTCAGTCATAGTTCCTGGCTCGTCTAGAAGCAAGAGCTTTGGTCTCTTGGCGATCTGTCTGGCCACTATCAACCTCTGTTTCTCACCGCCACTGAGAACCTCAGACCATAGATCGGCTCTGTGGTCAAGTCCTACAACCTTGAGGATCTCCATTGCCTTTCTCCTATACTCCTCGTACTCTCCCTCACACTGAGGCAAGATCTCCTCACCAAAATCATGGTACATGAGGGCCCGCACGATATTGTCTACAGCGGAGTCTGGCCACATGCCAAACGTCCTTTGGGACTGTATTGCCGTCTTCCTTTGAAGCTCAATAAATGACTCCTTGGGAGAGTTCTCCCTAACCTCAAGATCCTCAAATACGATCCTTCCTTGATCGAACTCTTCAACTCCTTTCAAAATCCGGAGTAGTGTACTTTTACCCGCTCCACTCTCCCCCAAAATTCCTAATATTTCGCCTTTTTCAATTTGAAACGAAACGGAGTCCAGCGCTTTTATACCGCCAGGAAAATTTTTACTCACACAATCGCACAGCAATAACAATCGCATCACCAGAATTGGACTTCTCTGGGATCGTGGTATCTGAAAATTATCGGTCCTATAAGTAATTTCATTATGTCCAGCAAGTAGTTCGCCTTTTTATGAAAAGTATGATACTGGCAGGATCTTAACAATTATGTAATCTCTCATTAATGACTTACTTACGTGTGATAAGTCACCTAATTTTCTCCCGTCAACAGCAACCGAAGCCACTTTATCTTTATACTCATAATATGGCATTTTAATCCTTAAACCATCAACCTTCAATGTGACTGGATTTGGTGATAGG
>CAZQQB010000016.1:5155-9379 GCA_964595415.1 uncultured Nitrososphaerota archaeon
AGGGCCTCTAAGACCTCGGGTATCTGTCTCTCTACCTCATTCTTCGCCAACGCTGGCTCTATAACTGGCGGATCCAAATCCATCTCCCTTCTCCTTTCCTCTATCAGCCTACCAGCAAGTTTCGAAACTGCCCTCAGCCTCTCTATCATATCTACTGTTCTTGCTCTCTCTGGGTACCTCCCTATCCCTCCAACGTAGCCACTTGCTCCGTCTATCTCCAACTCGGTAGGCCCTCCTGTGACTATCACAGGTATGGAGAGATCCCTAAATAGTGTAGGCTTGAAACGTTTCAAACAATGCTCGAAATTACCGAGCGTAAATACAGCCAAGTCATGCTCTTCTATGAGCTTCCTTTCTTGTACCGAGGTGTGGACGATCTTCTGACCAACCCCCCTGGCAAGCCCCACTATGTTCGTTTTTGCCCCATGCCTCCTCAAGTTCTCCGCTATATCACATGCTGGGTGTGGAAGGTGGTGCCTTGATAGTGTGGGTGCCACCACTGCCACCTCTGTCCCTATCAGCGGCGCCTCTCTTAGCTTTCCCTTAACCTCTGAGACGAGTCCCTCAAACCTTGCCGTCTCTTCTTCGGGGATTGCCACATTCATTATCAGGTCTAATCCGATCACAGTCTTCTGTATAACAAAGCCCCCAATATCGTCTATAAACTCCAGAAGATACTCATGCCTGTACATTCCGCCCTCGAATATTATGTACTTCAGCATTAATCATCCACCACCAAATCTGATGCTACCTTCTTCCAACCTTCCTCAATGGGGTCTTCGGCTGCTATGAGTGTCAGGCTGTTCTTTTCCTTTATAGAGTCTCTAATCCTGAACCCTTCAGGTATTATCCTACTTACGAGCTCATTCACTCTCTCGGATATGCTAATCCTTTCCTCCCTTATCTTGAGCCCCTTCAAACTCTCTGGTTCGACGCCCTTAACTACGATCTCTGTTCTTCCAGCCTGCTCAACCCTGTCTCTCCCATATGCGCTCCATAAACTTTTTAGCGCATCCCCCAAGTCTATTTCATCCTCTAATATGATCCTAACACTGCCTGATCTTGGTTCTATCTTTGCCAAATCCCCAAGTAGGTTCTTGCTCTCCCGTTCCCTATACTTTATCTTTATCACAAAGAGCGGGATCTTCGGTCTTATTAGAACCACTACTCCGACTATGCTACTTCCAAGAGCCAGATCCTCTATGCTCCTCTCAATGATGTGCCTGTACATCTCGCCGCCTCTCTTTTCTGTAGAATCAACAATTAACCTAATCTTGCTCGCCCCCCTCCTCCATTACCCTCCTAAGTTTTACCACATCAAGCTTTGTCTTTGGCTCCTTCTCCTTTACTTCTACATCCTCTCTCGTCTCAAGTGCCCTTGATAAATTTATAAGCGTCTCCCTCTCAGCACCCAGCATAAAATACCCTGGTCTTGGTCCCCCACCCCTCTTTCCCCTGCATACCCGCTCATCTCCAATCCTATACCCCCTTACTTTGAAGAAGACTCTGCTAGGGTCCATTTCCCTCAGTGCCTTCATAACTCTCTCTAAATCCTCCTCCTCACCCTCGATCAGCAAGCCATAGCAAGTCTCCTTATACTCAACACCACCTATTGATGCAACTTTTTCCATAAGCATTGATGGTGTCAAGTTAGAGTCTGGCGAGAGCATGACCACATAGGTCTTAATCATTAGTCCTCCTCCATGATGTAAACCTTAATACCTTCTTTCAGGCCCTTCAAGACTTCAATGTTTTCCAAAACCCTTCCAATTATATTTGTCCCTTCATAACTTTCTGCAGTGGGACCAAACTTATCACTTTCCGAGAGCCTTATCCCTATCATTCCAATATGCCTCTTCACAGAGTTCGTGACTCCTATGACCCCTTTTTCTACAATACCTTTGGGTGTATTCTCAGGCATCAAGCCCTTTCCCAGACCCTCGTCCCCCTTGAATAAGACGAGATCTTTTGTCGAGAAGAATACACTTAGCGATCCAACACGTCTGAGGTCTAGACCAGTAACTCTCCTGAAGTACTTCACCGAGGCAGGAGCACCTCCTGCGTCCAACTTGATCCTCAGTATCTGGTCACTAGGTAGGTCTGTGCATTTTACCTCCCCTTTCTCATAAACCTCGAGCGTTGTGGATGGAACTTGATCTACCACTATCCCATCATCGCCGCCATCGCCATCCCTTACGTGTCTAATGCCGCGCTCTTTTAACAATGTGGCGACCTCTCCCTGTCTTTTTCCCAGCAGATCGAGCCTCTCAGGTTTAAGGATGACATTTATTACGTCTTCTTCTCCGGCAACATCAGCAAGTTCTATACCTCTGATTACATGTCCTGCGATTGTGTGATCCTTAGAAAGGGCCGCGCTCTGTAAGTAGATATATACTGATCCGACATTCAAACCAGAACATCTAACTGAAATATCGCCCCTCTCCCTTACGCCCATCTTCTCACTATTTATGGAAATCAGGCTTATCTTATCATGAGCTATAAACCTGCTCGTCCTTCTTGTTACAACAAAACCTTCCTTGAGGGCGTTGTACACATGCTCACCAGAAATGGGGGACAGCGGGTCCAAAACAACCTCCATCCTTGTGAAGATCTCGTCCCCTCCGTTCAGCCTATAGCCCTTGTCAACTCTCAGTAAAGACTTGGGATCTACTCTTCTCTCCAAAACAGGAGCTATCTTAACGATCCTGTCCCCAATCTTGAAAACTTCGAGTAAATGTCTGCCGTATACTACCCGACCCATGACGGTACAACCTATTGGCGGGAAGTAGAGTCCACTGTGAGTTCTCTTACTAAAAACAAGGTGGGAGTTCTCATTACTTGATCCTGACAGGCTGATCGTGACTTCATGTCGCCTTAACTCAACCTCCTCCTTTGAGGGAGTAAATTCTGTTTTTGTGGGTCCAAATACCACGGAATTATTGGTTGCCCACCTTACGCCGCACCCCTCGAAGCTCCTGTAGGCTTGCTTCCATTTTTCTATCTCCTGCTCGCACTCCCACCTCAGAATCATTTTTCCCCGCGTTGTAACGATTTCATAAAGGTTTGTTGGTATCTTTTCAATGTCCAAAGGTCTCTTAACTGCAAATATGCAACCCTCTCTGAGCCTAACTCCTGCCCTCTTTATGAATTCCCCCACCGTCTCATTCTCATGCGCTTCCATTTCAGCTCCATCAAATATTATCTTCAAAACATGATCCCTGCCCTTTTTCAAATCTTGGCAGCCTTAATTAATCTTTGGAGGGTCACATGAAAAACAACTTTAGGCAGAGGTTGGGTCAAGATTGCCACCAAACAACTATTTATGTATTTGATATCAATTTATAGCCTAGGGATTATACTTTGGAAGCCATAGAAAACCCTGAGATCGAGATCATGCCCAGGCGACTTATGCCCAGCAAAAAAGCTGAGGACTTCGCCAACCTTCTGAAGGATATTGGGATGATCTTGGAGGTGCTATTCCAAAAGCACTATTACTCGGGCGGAGGCTATATGGTCGGTCGGCTTGTACTCATAATAGGTGCTGCCCCACCAACTGAGGTCATAGAAAAGATCAGACCTTTGTGCGAACAAGTTATGCCATATGGATATGACATCCGTATAGGTCGCTTCACGAAACCAAAACCAACAGTCAAAGACTACTTGATGGGAAGAGCCAAAAAATTCTAGGGGAGTTCTCTTTGGACGAGGCAATTGGAAGGAGCTCACAAATCGTGGATTGCCGAGAGGCACAAGGTATAGGGGAGGGTGGTGGTCTTGCTCAGCGGGGGACAATCTCCGAATCGGAACGTTTCGATGTAGTCGCAGTAGCAATGTCCCCATCCAAGAGACATATCACAAAGCCCATCTGTGAAATAACTTACGGTCTAAGGGAGCAAGGCATAAGGACAAGCGTGCTCGTTCTAGAGTCGGGGTCTGGTGTCCCATTAGATTCTCCCTATGGAGGGGCACCAGGCGGATCTATGGCTGGAATAAACGAGAAGGAGATCCTTCAGATAAGGAGGTATAAAATAGCCCTATTCCACTTGGGTGGCATCGGCGGTCATGTAGTTTACAAGGCAAAAACCTTCCTCCGATATGTCGATATACCAACTATAATCGTCTGCGAGGCACCAGTAGACTATGAGGATTTTGCCAAGGTCGGAATAATCACTCGGCTCGTGCGCCCCCCTCCCGACAAGATTGAATGCCTCGGAACAATCGTAG
>CAZQQB010000016.1:9402-13069 GCA_964595415.1 uncultured Nitrososphaerota archaeon
TTACAGGTGTCGTAAGAGGCGTCAGCGCACCACGGGTGAAACTTAACGAAATAGTGATAAAGGTAAAGTTCTGGCTAAGCAAGTTTGAAAGGGAGAGCAAGAAAGAAAGGTGACACGTTTGGCAAAAATATTCATATTCCCCCCAAACAGTCTAATACTCTTCGACCTAGTTAAGAGGGAGGGGCATATTCCTTTAGGGTTGGGGGAAGAGGTCGCAAAGAATGTCAACAGAGCCGAGATCGACTCTCCACCAATGAATATAACTCCCGATTTTCCAAGAAAAGGTCTGAAGTATGCTGCCATAGAGGTGCCATCCGGTGTCAGGGGGAGGCTGGCCTTGATTGGTCCCCTAGTTGAGGAGGCAGACGCTGCCATAATCATTGATGAGCCAGAGGCGCTCTTCGGATGTGCCAGCTGTGGAAGGACCAACGAGTTCCTCATATACCTCATTAAGCAACGAAAGATACCTTTTATAAGAGTCCCGTACCCTTCCACCGAAGAGGACGCAAGGGTAATGGTCTCAAAGATAAGAAAGTTTCTCTCTTCTCTGACCGAACTTAAAAAAGAGGATACATAAAATCATGGTAAGATCTCGAGTGATAAACTAAGATCGTAAAGCAATATTAGAGATTAGATGTAATCTCAATCAATTTTTCCCTTGATCTTATGCCTGATACTATCCTAATTTGAGATGGTGCTACCCTGAAGTACTTTGCTAGCTTATTTATCAACTCTATGTTTGCTTTACCACCCTCCGGTCTCTGCTTCAAGCCAACAAATATTTTAGTTCCTTCGACCTTCAAGCCCTCCTTTTAACTTCGTACCTCATAAAACATCATCTTTAGCCAAATTGTTAGAAGTATGCAACCAAAGGAGTGGACAAGTCGCAGATATAATCCTTCTGGTAGAGAATAATCTTTTTAAAAAATCGAAAATTACAATCAAAATAGAACAAAAACGCAATCCATCAATGCGAGGCTTTCTTTGCCAAATCTTAGTATAACCTAATTAGCAAACAAAACAGATCCTTATATGGATCGATTATTATGAAAAATGAAAATCCTGGTGATCTTTATCCAAAGTTTAGAATTGCCGCTGTCCAGGCCGCACCGGTCTTCTTAAACCGAGAAGCTACAATATCAAAATTGGTGGGCTCGTAGCCAAGTCCAAAAAATGGGTGCTGATCTTGTAGTCTTCGGAGAATCCTCCGTTCCAGCCTTCCCAGTATGGAACAACGTATATTCACCAATAGATCAGCACGAATTTTACAGGCGCCTCTTCGATAACGCCTTAACCATCCCCAGTGACGACCTCGACCGAATAAGCAACATCGCCAAAGAAAATGAGATTTTCCTCTCCGTGGGCGTTACTGAAAAGGGTATTACTAGTATGGGCGCAATGTGGAATACTGACTTACTCTTCGATAGATCTGGAAAGCTGCCTAACAAGCACAGAAAACTTGTGACGACTTGGGCCGAGAAGCTCGCATGGGCGCGCGGTGACGGATCGTCCCTTAGGGTCGTACCCACAGAAATTGGAAGGATCGGCGCACTGATTTGCGGCGAAAACACGAACCCCCTCGCCCGCTTTACGCTTCTAGCCCAAGGTGAGCAAGTTCACATCGCCACCTACACGCCTGCTTGGCCCTTCAAGCTTCAAGCTACCAGCGGGGGGTACAACATAGCCGAGGCTATCGGAATAAGGGCTGCCGCTCACTCATTTGAAGGAAAAGTCTTCACAGTAGTTTCATCGTGTTTTCTAGACAATGGTGCTATAGAACAGATCTCTAAAGGGAACCCTGAAATCCGCTAAATTCTCGATAATTGCCCCAAACCTGTGACAATGATCTGTGGTCCAACCGGTGAACTTATCGCTGAACAATTAATTGGTAAGGAGGGAGTTATTGTAGCTGACATCGACCTATCATTAATTATAGAACAGAAGGAGATCCATGACATTCTTGGCTATTATAACCGGTTTGACGTATTCCGCCTCGAGGTGGATTTTACACCAAACCTCCCACTCTGGTCTAAAGGACTTAATGTAAGAGAGCCCGTTGAAGAAAACTGGAAAGAGGCCGATGAAAAAAGAACACTACAAAACGAGAAAAACTACCCCGATCTAAAATGGACACGAAATGAACTTTTGCAATTCTTGAAGGTGCCTCTAACCAAGAGAAGTTAAGTAAAATCCAAATCATTCAAACTTCTTCAAGGTCTCTTTTAACTTTTCATAGATAAACTCTCTCGCCTTGACAAGCTTCTCTCTCTCCCCTTCTAGCACCCAAGCCATCGGAACACCTTCTCCCTCCACAGATGAAGGCACCTGTACTGGCTTCTCAACAAGCTCAACCTTAAACCTATGGGTGGCCTCGGCAATAATGGAATAGGGCGTTCCCGCCGGTATCGGCATAAAAAACTTCTTTTTTTGGTCTTCATTGCCCATGTCTATCACAATCCACTATTGAAAATTTTTCTATACCTCGCTTGAAGATCTAATTTATGCTTATATTAAATACGATCTCTGAAATTCCAATTGCGTACTCAGCAATCCTCTTTACGCTCTCCAGTATTATTGCCAAAGAGCCTAAGCTACCCTTGCTGGACATGTTGCCAAATTTTTCCAGAATCTCTTCAATCGATCTAATAGCTGTCCTGGCATCGTGAATCACCTTATTCGCATCCAAAAGATTGTTACTTTTAATACAATTTATTGACCTTACAAAAATATTGGCTGTTTTTTCAAGAACTCTCTTGACTTCTATCGCAATACTCTCATCAATTTTATTAACCATTTCTAACATTATTGTTGCGATCTTGCAAACATGATCAGCCACCCTTTCCACATGTCGAAATATGATTCTATACTCCAAGACTTCTCTCCCCAATTTAATGTCGTAATCCATGGAAGAGAACTTATCCTCTATAATGCTGGCTAGCCATCTGCTTCCCATGAAATAAAACTTATCTACATCGTCATCCCTCTCGATAACGTCCAATAAAATATCTTTATTTCTCGATTCTATGGCTTTACAAACATCCAAAATCATATTTTGGGCCATTGTAGTCATCCTTATCAGCATTTTATTTAGCGGGTATTCATAGGGTCTAAGAATTATCTGTATTATTATGCTGTTTATGGACTCTTCTATTAGCTCTCCGCCAGCCATTTTGTTTTTTATAATCCCCCTCAACTTCTCCCTCCCTTCAAATTCTGGCTCCAGTTCCGAGAGATCTACCTTTATTATATCATAGCCTGCGACATATGCTGCCATAACTTTCCTTATAAGAAAACCCGCATCTGTCTCTTTTGCTTTTATTATTATCTCTTTCTCTTTCCTCTTTTCTGAACTGATTGTTGAAATACGTATGTTCCCATCGTCCAAGACTTGAACGTCGACCTCGGACTTTGCGCCCAAACCTCTTGCCTCAACCCATTCCTTCGGCAGGGCGACGGTGAATGTAGCCGTCCCCACTTTTTGTAATCGTCTTACTACCAAGATTCTTCCCTCTATATACTTTATTTATATTTATATATATTATTTAAAAATAGTATATATTCTTTATCGTTATTTAATCCGTAAGGTGTAATCTATGAGAAATGGAATTTCTCAAATTACGTTGATAGCAGTTGTTGGAGTCGTGGTAGTTGCTGCCGGCATTGGATT
>CAZQQB010000016.1:13153-16098 GCA_964595415.1 uncultured Nitrososphaerota archaeon
ACTAAATGGATTTCTGAGTACAACAAACTGTATCCAAAAGTTCAAATATCTTATCAATCTGTGGGCAGCGGTGCAGGTATAAGCAACCTCTTCTCAAAAACTTTTGACTTTGCCGGCTCAGATGCCACACTTACAGATGCACAGCTTGCAAACTACTCCATAATACACATTCCCGAGACCATGGGAGGCGTTGTAGTGTCTTACAACATACCGGGAATTGGGAGCGGTTTAAAACTATCCCCTGACGTAATTGCTAAAATATTTCAGGGGAACATTACCAGATGGAACGATCCTGAGATACTCTCCCTGAACCCTACGATTAACCTTCCAGAGAAAGACATTGTAGTAGTCAGAAGATCAGACTCAAGCGGAACCACCTTCATATTCACAAACTACCTTAAGAACGCATCACTTTTTTGGTTATTAGGTAGCGGCACAACTATCAACTGGCCGGTTGGAATAGGTGCACCCCAAAACAGCGGTGTAGCGAGTGCTTTGATGCAGACCCCATATTCTGTGGGATATTTGGAGTTTTTCTACGCGAAAAATAATTCGATACCTTACGCATCGATTAAAAACAAAGACGGAGAATTCGTAGCCCCATCTCTGGAAACGATCTCAAATGCAGCCAAAGCAGGAGCTCCGCTATTGACTAAAGACGTTAGAGCTCCTATAGTAAACCTTCCAGGAAAAGATGTTTACCCAATAGCAGGTTTCACTTACATATTGATTTACAAAGACCTCTCATACATGGATTTCAATAAAGCAAAGGCCATTGTTAACTTTATATGGTGGATAATACATGAAGGTCAGAACTATTCAGAATCTCTACTCTATCCAAAATTACCCAGTGATGTTGTAAAAATTGGCGAATCTTTACTCAAACAAGTAACCCACCAAGGTAGACCTATACTTTAGATGATGAACTATGGAATACAAATCCCGCTTTTTTTTTGAATCAATATTCAAATTTAGCCTAAAACTGGTCGCTCTAGTTATTATTGGTATATTCTTCCTGCTTTTCTACTCTTTAATAGAAAGATCTGCTCCTTCATTACTCCAGAATTGGCTTGGGATATTAATAGGGAGATCTTGGGATCCAAACCTTGGAGTATTCGGTGGCGCTCCTGCAATATTAGGGACGCTTTTCTCATCGGCAATTGCCCTGATTTTAGCTCTTCCAATAAGTCTATGTGTAGCTATATTCTATGCAGAGTATGGCCCCCTCCGAATTCGTCCTTTCATATCCGGCGTAATGGATCTCTTGGCAGCAATACCCAGCGTAATATATGGAATATGGGGACTATGGACTTTATCGCCAATTCTGAAGATAAGCTTTCAAGAGCCAATTATTGCAACCATCGGCTTCATACCGATTTTCTCCGGACCCGCTTACGGTTTGAGTATATTCTTGGCATCTTTAATTTTGACCATTATGATCACGCCAATAATTTCATCATTTAGTATAGAGATTTTCTCAAAGACCCCAATACCCCTAAGAGAGGGAATGTTTGCCTTGGGCGCGACGAAGTGGGAAGTCATCAGATACGTTATTTTTCCTTTCGCTAAAAGGGGCGTTTTGGCGGCAACAATTCTCGGACTGGGCAGGGCTCTAGGCGAGACTATGGCCGTAACTATGATAATTGGAAACAGCTATCTCTGGCCATTTGAATCCGTATCACTATTCGCTCCAGCAACAACCATAACTAGTAAAATAGCAAGCGAGTTCCCTGAAAGTGTCATAAACGTAATGCACAACTCATCATTAATGTCTCTTGCACTTCTTCTGCTCTTGTTTTCTGTCCTCATTAACTTCGTGGCAGAATTCATCGCTAAAAAATCTGTAGGGGTCAGACCATGAACACAAGAAAATCCAAAGATCTCTTTGTGAAAATTGCCTCTACAGCCATAACATTGTTAATTTCGGTGCCTTTGATATGGATAATTTTGGACGTATTGGCTAAAGGAGGCTCCGCTTTAAGCATTGATTTCATAACCTCTCTACCTGCCCCCTTTGGAGAAGCTGGAGGAGGCATTTCAAATGCGATAATTGGTACATTAATAATAAATGCCATGGCCTGCCTCATCGGTCTTCCGCTCGGCATAATCACTGGAATATATTTGTCAGAATATAGCAAAGATAGCAGAATTTCTGCCCTACTAGGAACTGCAATAGATACTCTGTCTGGCATACCCTCCATAATTCTTGGACTATTTGCATTTTCAATAATTGTTATAAGAGTAGGTCATTATACCGCACTCGCGGCAGCCTTTGCGCTATCAATTATAATGATCCCTATGATTTCTAAAGCTACTGAGGAAGGCATGAAAACAGTCTCTGTTGAGATACGTGAAGGTGCAATAGCTTTAGGTTTGCCGAAGTGGATCATTACCCTGAAGATAATTTTGGGCATTGCCAAAAGTAGCATAATCACCAGTAGCCTTCTAGCCTTTGCAAGAATCAGTGGCGAGACCGCTCCACTTCTCTTTACCTCCCTTTTTAGTTATTATTGGCCAAGGGGTTTAAACGAACCAATGGCTAGCCTTCAAGTCTTAATTTATAATTACGCCATGAGTGGTTTTGAATCTTGGGTTATCAAAGCATGGGGTGCATCCTTACTCTTGTTGCTCTTGGTACTTTCAATAAATATCTTGGTCAGAAGATTATCCACGAAGGTGGGCTAAAGTGTTGAATCACAAATTAAAAGTCGATGGTCTGAGTGCTTGGTTCTATCATAAGCAGGTGCTCAAAGAAATCTCCTTGGATTTTCCAGACAAGAAAGTAATTGCAATAATTGGACCCTCTGGCTGTGGGAAAACAACCTTTGTTCGCTGTTTGAACAGAATGCACGAATTAACACCAGGAGCCATTACAAAAGGCAAGGTATTGTTGGATGGAAAAGACGTATACTCTGAGATGGATGCTATGGAGGTCAGGAGAAAGA
>CAZQQB010000016.1:16108-19558 GCA_964595415.1 uncultured Nitrososphaerota archaeon
CCTTTCCCAACATGTCTATATATGATAATGTTGTTTCCGGTCTTAAACTGATGGGCATCCGTGATAGGAGTTTATTAGATAAGGTTGCTGAGACTAAACTCAAAGAAGTTGGTTTATGGGATGAGGTTTGCAACGATCTAAAAAGGTCGGGTGCCCAGCTTTCCGGTGGGCAACAACAACGACTCTGCATCGCTAGAGCTCTTGCAACAAATCCCGAAGTGCTCCTCATGGACGAGCCCACATCTTCGCTAGATCCGTCCTCAACAGCAAAGATAGAGGCGCTGGTAAGAGTTATAAAGAACAATGCCACAGTGATCATAATAACTCATAATGTACAACAAGCTGCGAGGATCTCAGACTTTACAGCATTTCTTTATCTTGGAGAACTAATTGAATTTGGGGAGACTAAGAAGATCTTTGAATCACCAAAGAACCCTTTGACGGAAAAATACGTGACTGGGAGGTTTGGATGATGGAACAACGTATGGAAGAATACATGAAAAAAATAAATTCCACCCTGCTCGAAATGACTGAACTTATCGAAAATCTAGGGGAACACGTGAGACTCGCGTTAAATGATAAAAAAGGCGGTCTTCTGCCACTAACAACTGAAATATGCAAGTTAGCCCAAATGAAAGAGGAAAAAGTTTTAAAAATTTGCGTTGAAGCCCTTATAAGAGTACAACCTTTTGCTATTGACTTAAGATCACTTACAACATCAATGAAGGTAGCATACGACATTTCAAGGATTTGCAGGTATCTAAGAAATATAATTGAAGTGATGGAGGAATTCAATATATATGAATGCGAGACAGGCGAGGTTCTTTCGTTGTTGAAGGATGCAAGATCTATGGTGTTTTCAAGCATTCATTCCTATCTAAAGAGAGACATCATAGTTGCAAAAGACCTGATAAAAGCCGACGAATTTATTGATCAAAGATATAGGGCGATCTTGAGGAAGCTTGCTATTGGAAATTACAACGGGGCTTGCATCCTGTTCAATGGGCTGACGGCAAGAATAATCGAGCGGATGGCAGATCATGCGTGTTACATAGCATATGAAACTATCTACTTGGTGACTGGAAATAGGGCAGAGTATTGAGTGTATTTTTCTTAATCTTGCTATGATCCTGTCCGCAAAAGGGAGGCATTTCACGTCTGCCTAGGTCTAGGCCTCATAACCCTGAACCTTACGCTATCAGTCTCTCCCTTCAGAAGCTTCTCAACATCTTCGGCGAATGCTATTAAGTTAATATTGACCATCACGAACCTCCCATCTCTCGATCTCCTTAGCCTAATAGTGCCCTGCATACTTTTCTGAGCGTCATATCCAACAGGAGTTGAAACCCCTTTCCTTGTCGCAATAGCCTGCTCAGTTTTCTGAAGTCGCGTCTCCAAAGTCACACCAAGCTCCATCGCTTTATACTTGACATCCTCATATGCATCCTCAGGGACATCCCACACCTTAAGTTCTGGGTTCCATCTGCCCCCAACCGATTTTATGTATTCCGCGAGCTGGGGGTTATATCTTGAGGATACCAATACCATAAATATATTCCTCAGATTTTTCTCTCTCTTTGGGAGTATATAATAATACCACTCTCCATCCACAATACGGTCATTTTTATCCTTGTGATGTTTTGGAAAAATTCAATTTTCAATTAAAATTGCCAAATTTCAGCCCAAATTTTCGATAGAGTTAAAACTTTTTACAAAGGTTAATTATAAGGTGGTCTCCTTTGAATCCAAAATTTACAACCGAGACTGTTAGGACTCTTAAGAATATACCTAGGACTGGATGGTTACAGAGAGGAGTGCCTCCCTCAATAGCAGAAACGGTTGCCGAGCATACCTTTGAAGTTGCTACAATTCTTTCACTAGTAACCATGCATGCAGAAGATATATTGAATGCTCAGAAGATGTTGCTTATGGGCATCATTCACGACTGGGGGGAGGCTGTGTCCGGAGATATGCCCAGATCGCTTACAAGAAAACTTGGAAAGGAGACAAAAAAGATTACAGAAAAGAGTATAATGCGAGAGCTTTCAGCAGCGAGTGACTTCCCAGAAATTTTCAAACTCTTCGAAGAGTATGAGGAGCGTAAGAGCCAAGAAGCGATCATTACAAAGGCAGCTGATTTAATTGCCACACTTAGACAAGCCTCAGAGTATGCAAAAATGGGTTACCACGTGACCGACATCATTGCCGGCTGCAAAAAAGAGCTAGAAGAAATATTCAAAGATACAAAGAACGAGTCCATAGTAGGGCTATTAAAGTCACTGATATAATGAATTGCACTTCACGCATTCAGAGTAAATTTGATAACCAAATATTTTTTTGTCTGTTACCTCCATCCAATTAAACTGAACTTATGATTTTCACGTCAGATAAAAAGGAGATTACTGCCTTCAAGAATTCTTCTGGCCTTTCCTCATGGGGAATATGACCGCAATTTTTAATGCTTAAAAGTACTGCGTTCGGGATTTCGGTTGCGAGACGCACTGCGTCGGAAGGAGCGATTATCTGGTCTTCGGTTCCAGTAATGATCAATACTGGCACAGAGATTCTACTCAATTTTTCCGTCAGTTTTAGGTCTTTCGAAGCGAGCGTAAACTGCCAGAGTGCATAGTCCCAGTTATCCGCCATGAGCTGTCTCCGATACCCCTCTATTATGTCCGGCGTAATTTTAGAATCATTGTACCATGCTAAGTATATGGTGTTTATGCCACTCTCTCCTGCTATACTCCTTACCAGTAAAGGTCCAAGCCTTTGAAATTGTGGCAAATAAAGAAATAACTTTGTATACCAAGATGTACCACTTCCATAAACCGCCGCATCTTCTAAAATCAGCGCTGAAACTCTTTCCGGGTGTCTGTAGTAGGTCAATAATGCTACCGCTCCCCCCGCAGAGTGTCCCAAGAGTATTGCATTATCTATGCCCAACTTGTCCATCAAACCAACCGCCAAGTCTGCCGCAAACTCATTGGTGTATGGATTAGGTCCTTTCCACCCATCAAGTAAAGGTCTTTCAGTAAAACCGAAAGCTGGTCTGTCAAATGCTATCACGGTTCCATATTTGGATAAATCTTTCATGACAGAATCGAAGGAAAATGAATATGCGCCGAAACCGTGCATAAGTATGATTGCAGGTTCCCCAGAACCATATAGCTTGTAATGTACTTTTACCCCATTCACCACTAGAAATTTACTGTCTTCTTTTCCGAGTGCATCGGATGGAAAAGTTCCGGGTAGTTTTGGAATGGGTATAAGATACGGAACCACAAAAAAGATTAACAAAATGAAAAGCAGCGCGATTACAATTACGCTTCTTTTTCTCATTATTAACCCATCTTTTCCCTTAAAGAATCCAACAATTCCTTTGCCCTTGTAATCTTTATATTCTTTTCTTTTACCAGTAATTCCGCGATCTTATCTACCATATCTCCTGAG
>CAZQQB010000017.1:0-7040 GCA_964595415.1 uncultured Nitrososphaerota archaeon
TTACGATAATAAAGCCGCCCTGACAAAGGTTATGCAGGATGTCTTCGCGGTTCTAGACTCCCTCATTCTTTGCAAGTACACGACCCTCGCCCTCTTCTCAACGCTTTTATTTGAGCCCGACTTCTACGCTCGACTCCTGACAACGGCGACGGGATTCTACGTTGACCGCGAGGAGTTCTACAAGATCGGTGAGAGGATCTACAACATAGAGCGTCTCTTTAATGCTAGGGAGGGATTCTCTAGGAAGGATGACTACCTTCCAAGGCGCTTAATTGAGGTGCCGATGCCCGAAGGACCTGCAAAGGGCGAGACCGTTGACATGGATAGGTTACAACGGAATACCTACGGACAAGAAGGTGACTCAGTTGGGTTTGAAGCCACTCTATGAGGGTCCAAAACTCCAAGTTGCTGTTGATGAACGATACCTGAAGGACGCATTGCCAATAGCCGAGGCCTCGTACCGCGGTGGAGCCGACATAATAGAGGCTGGGACGCCGCTGATAAAGTCAGAGGGTCTCAGGGCAGTCAAAGAGTTTCGTCGCATATGCCCCAATGCAACCATAATAGCGGACTTGAAGACCTTCGACACTGGATGGCTCGAGACTGAACTTGCCGTGGAGAACGGCGCCGATATTGTGACAGTGATGGGCGCCACTGACGACTACACCATAAAGGATGCGGTGGGCGCAGCCCGCAAGTACGGCGTGAAGGTGATGGTGGACCTGATGAATCTGAAGGATCCTGTCGGCAGGGCTGTTGAGGTGGAGAAGCTTGGCGTGGACATAGTCTGCATGCATGTCGGCATCAGCGCCCAGACTAGGGAACGCGAGGTTGACCAGAAGATCACACTCGTGTATGACTTGGTAAAGTCTGTGAAAATCCCTGTAGCTGTTGCGGGCGGAATTAAGCTCGAAGCCGTCCCACTGATGGTGAATGCGGGCGCGAAGATCCTGATAGTCGGCGGCGCCATAACGAAGTCGGCGAATCCTGAGGAGGCAACGAGAAGGTTTGTGAACCTGATAAGGACAACTTGGAATCAGCGCAATCTTGGGACGAAGACACAATAAGTGCTTTTTTCCATTCCTTAATTGTTAAAACCTAAGTCACAAAATGCCAGATCCCTCTTTCTCTTTAAATCTACATGTCCATACCCTAGAGAGTACAACGTCGATTTAAACGGGACCATAAACATAACCAAAAAGTTCGAGGTGGATAGACTATATGCCCTTTCACGAGTCTGAATTGAGTCAGCCCTTAACCATACAATGCACGGAAGCCCATAACTTTAGTCATGGGTAGCTCACCGCAGCATTTACAATTTTCTAACGGATTGGCAAACGCTCGAAGAACAATCACTTTCTTCTATGGGAAAAAAGCTGCATAGAACTAATCTTTTAGTTCACCTTTCCACAATCCCAGAGTTCGGTGATTGTTGCCCATAGTTTCATTGAAACCGTTAAATTTGCGAACAAGTCAGCATAATCATGACTCAAAGGGGCATAGGTGTGGGTCTCTGTATTTTTAACGTTTTTCTCCAGTTTGCATGCGCCCTAGTAATGTCTTTCGGATTTTTCAATTAACATCCCTTATGAATCTAGAGGCTACCTCCAAAAACATACTTCTGATAGTAAGTATCTACTATCGAATTATTCCAACCACCCCATTCATTTTTAGGGATAAGTTTTTCCAGCCCTTCCGTTTTAAGTCTTCTTTTTAACATCCCATTTTCCTGTAGTATGCTAGAAAGCCTCATAACCAAGGCCTTGTTGCCCATGAAATACTCATAAGCTTTGAATCTCATGACAGCGTATTCTCCCCATAGTTTTTGGGCAGCCTCCACACTCATTTCATTCTTCAGTCTCTCTAACTCCTCCCCGCTCTCCTCTGAAAGACCATACTGAATTAGCAGAGGGATACCTTGGCTTTCGAGGATTCCCTTTTCTTTTAGAAACTGCCTTAACCTTTCAGCGACTTCGTATGGAATGGAAACCTTTAATTGAACCTTCTTGCTTCTTTCAACAGCCTCTAAAGCACTTATAAGATAATTTCGACGTCTTTGGTCACCTTCGTCGATCGGAAGCTTCCTTCTAATCTTCATTTCTGACCCTCCAAGTTTTTTTTGCAGAATGTCTTTTAATCGCTCGTTTTCTCTCTGCAACCCACTCAAAAGTTCATTATCTTTTTTATATTCTTCCAATAATTCCTTCAGTTGCAAATAACTTGTCTTCATCTGCTTAAATATGTGTAACCAATAGTTGACCATCCCTCGCTCCAAGACCCTTGCAACTGCGTCGCTCTCCTCGAGGCAATTCTGAACCGTATAAACTCTAAACTTTTCATATATTGAACGATCTAAAAATACTTCTAAAATGACTGGCTCGCCTTTTTTCCCAAAAACTAGCTGACTAAACATTTCCTAGTCCCCTCCGTCTTCCAACTTTTTTGGACGCTTCTTAATAACAAGTACTCTACGGAATTTGTTCTAGTGAAAAATTTGCGGCGCTTATTTTGTTTTTGAAACTCAAGTTTTTCCATTATACTTTGGGTAATTAGGTTTATTACATGGCCATTAGAACCTTCCGGATTTGTGGCGGATATCAGCATTCTGAAGAAGTAATGGTTACAAAATCTCCTGCTTTCAATAAGTTTTTCCTTTGCTCTAGCGTCCATGACAAGCTCGGAAAAATAAGTGTACAATGATTTTCTTTCATTTTCACTTTCTAATGCGCATAGAAAACATTCTGCACTGCTTTTGATCCTCCTTTCAATGCAAAAGTATGTTACATCAACATCCAAACAAATCACCATTGCCCGCTGAGTGTTTTTAATATGCTCACAGCATAGAAGGTATCCTCAAAAGTGGATATTCCAATTTCTGATCTTGCAAACCCGCCGTTTGCATTTTGACATTTAAGAACAAATTCGGCTGTCTGCCATGGAAATCGCACACTTTCGCCAAAAAGATTAAGCGTTGACACTCCGAAGTATACGTCCTCCATAAAGTGTGTGGAACTATTAGGTACAACAGTGAACCCTCCATAAGGCTTTTCGCAAGTCCTAATATATTCAAGAGTATCCTTTAGCAACCAAACAGGATAACCAAGATTAAAAAGCGAAGCTACGGCATGATAAGTCGAATTTAAATTGGAGTTCCCGTGCGCTCCAAAACCCCCATCATCGTTCTTAAAACTAAACAGCCAACTCTTAATCCTCTCACGGTTAACTTTTATACCAACCATGTTAGCAAGCTCGGTTGCAATAAATACCGAGAGAAATCCTGAGGCAACCTCAAAATAAACGTCAATTGCTCCAAACTCGCCCCTGGCAACTGACAGAGAAAGAATAAACTTTTTCAAGCTTCTTCTCTCGATCTCTGGCTTAAGGCCGCATAACTTTAGGGCTTTAGCTACATAATAGTGCGAATAAAGGCTGTCCGGATCAAAACTAAGCAACCAATCAACAGTCCTTTCAACATTTGGAAACGGAGCGCCTAACAAATCTAAAATTGCCAACCCATAATATGTGTCTTGGGCATTAGAGTCTACGCCCTGACAGAAAGCATATCCGCCATAATCATTTTGCCCACCAACAACATAATCAACAACACGTTTAACCAACAAGTCTGTAAACTGCCCACTTGCCAAAAGAGCTAACCGCCCCGCTTCGCACAAACCGACACCCACCTAATTACATTTCAATACTGGGTAGAAGCTATCATCCCTCGCACATAAAGAAGCGAGGGCGGTTAAAGGTGAGCTTCATCGCCTTAAACCTTATGACCTCAAAATAAATATAAACATTTCCTCAACAATCTTTCGCATTTTCAATCCAAATGCACTGTCTTCTGCTAGGGGTTAACAACAGGATAAGGCTCTGCCTTAATGGGAGAGGCTAGTTCAGACATTGCCTCCACCCAATTAATACATGAGTAATTTACTTATCTTTACGCATTTAAATTTCATTATGGCCGATTAGAAAAAGCTATGGCAGACTCTCTCCCATTTCACCGTCATACTCCTTCCTATCTTGGCACGATTCGAGGAACCTAACTTCTCTTGAAGCCTTTCTCCTTTGAATCCATCGTGACGATGCATGGTCCAAAATCTTCAACTTCCATCACCCAGACCGCCTCTGGGTCGCCCAGATCCCTCCAATAGACCTCCTTTATCCTCCTAATAGCCTTAGCCGCTAGCGCGCCAGCGCCCCCCGGAAATTCCATGTATACCGTCCCGAACTTCTTTAGAGCCTCCGCCGTTCTCCCGCCCATCCTCCCCTTCCCAACAATGCCCCTCAGCCCAGTAAGTCCTATCAGCTCCGCTTCCATGCCCTCCATTCTCATGCTGGTCGTAGGTCCCGCGGATATCACGTCCGTACCCCTCAAAAGCGGTCCGCAGTGGTAGACTACTTCTCCTCTCAAGTCGAACGGCAGTTTGTTCCCCCTCCTCAATAACTCCAAAGCCCTTAGATGCGCCATGTCGCGCATCGTGAAAAGTTTCCCCGAAAGGTAGACCACATCGCCAACATTCAGTGCCCTAACGGTTGCCTCATGAAGAGGCGTTTTTAGCCTGTGTACATTCATCGTCTCACCCCACTTTACTTCATGATTCTGAAAACACCGTCTCGCCACTCTACGGAGATCCTCCTCAGAGCCCAGCACTGAATATTCACGGAGACCGGGAGGCTCGCCGTGTGGCATTGCCCCCACTCCAAGAACACCCCTATCGATGTCGTCTCCCCTCCGAACCCCATTGGCCCTATCCCCAACGCGTTTATCCTCTTCAAAAGCTCCTCCTCCAATTTCGCTAAATTTTCATTGGGATTCTTTAGGTCTAAAGGTCTTAATAGCGCCTTCTTGGCAAAGTACGCCGCCCTTTCCAAATTCCCTCCCACGCCTACCCCAACTACTATGGGGCTCTATCAACAGCTTGCACAACCACATCCTTAATCCCTTTTACCCCTTGCATGGGATCCAACATGAAAGAGGCGCTGACATTTTCCGAGCCCGCGCCCTTTGCGATTATGTCTATCTCCACAACGCCCTCCTCTTTACCTCCTCCCTCGAAATGCACTATGGGATGGAACCTCCCCAGATTTCTGCCCTCGTTCTCCCTGGTGAACGGGTTCACTGTATTCGACCTCAATGGCACCTCATCTGTAGCCCTACTGACCGCTTCTGCTATCTTCTTCCGTATCTCCTCATGTCCTCTGGAGCACCTGACGAAGAACTCGAGGATCCCGGTGTCCTGGCACATCGGAATGCGCCGCTCCCTTGCGTATTGGACATTTTCCACTATCGCCTCCATCACCATCCTGCTGATGCCACTCTCCCTCCGCAGGGCATTCCTAAGTCTACTCTCCACATCAGCCGGAAGCTCGGTCTCAAGAACCTTTATCGCCTCGACAATATCCTCGACCCGCATTTCCCATCGGAGGTTTCATAAGTACAAAGTATTAGATAAACAATCCTGTGGGATGCTTTAAATGTCCACCTACGACATGCTTAGAAAATTCGCCCCAGAGGCCTCGCAAATAGTCCGATATGTATACTTCAGGAGCCTTGCGAGGGCAGAGCAAGAACTGAGCCCTGTCAAAAACAAAATTCTACCCTTGGGGGAAGTAGGTCGAGGCTTTTTTGATGCTATTCGAGGAATATACATCTCTGCAAAAGAGAAGGACAAAACATCGCTCTTCATTAAGCTTTATCGGTATGGCGAACCGAAATACATCCTTGAACTGGCAGAAAAATTCAAAAACGAAGCGTTCAGACCTACCGTCGACGAGTATGAACGCGGCTTTCTCATATGTTGGGAGGTAATTCTCAGAACACTCTCTTCCCTAAAAGAACAGTACCCCGAGTACCCCATGAAAGAGGAACAACAGCCTCCCCAAGAAAAAATCGATGATGAGGTATTCGAGGTAGCCCCGCGGAAGAAGTCTAAGTCATCCAAAGGATATTGAATGAAAGAACCCACATCACGTACCATATTAAGAAGTAAGAAAAAATTCCAGTCATGTAGAACTTTTTACTATCCTTTACAGACTCTGATATACTCTTTATCCCGTATCTGAACAATAGGTACGTCAGTATGAAAAATCCTATTCCTATGGCGAGCCCAAGCTCTCCGACTACATTCAGGACTCCGCATATGACTCCCGCCAAAACCGCAAATGCCACCCTTATATAGTACATCTTTCTGTAAATTGGTTGCTGTTTGGCTGGTGGTCTCTCTGAAACTTTTCCTGACATCTCTTGACCTCCTTGCTATCTTAAGAGAACTGAAATCCATTCTTATAAGTGCTCGCATCGAAAACATATACAACTTGGACGCCTGGGGCTTTATATTTAGGCTTCACACCGCAAGTGGTAACTTTGATCTGATCGTGGAATTGGGTAAGCGATTAAACATAACAAACTTCAAATATCCAATTCCTCCCCGCCCCTCGCAGCACGCAATAAAAATGAGGGACATTCTTCTAAACGCTGCCATAAAATCGATAGACCAGATAGACCTGGACAGGATTGCATATCTAACTTTGGAAAAAGCTGGCAGCCTCCTCAAAGTTTACTTTGAGCTCTTTGGCGATGGAAATATAGTGATCACCGACGGTCCCGGAAGGATCCTATATGCCTTCCGTCAGAAAACAATGCGCGACCGGACCATCAGAATCGGGGCAGCTTACAAACCTCCTCCCAGCAGGGGTGAAAGCATCTACAAAGACCCCAACATTGAAGAGATACGATCACAGGGCGTTGAAATTGTGCGTTCTTTGACTCGATACTACAACCTTCCGCCTGAGTTTGTGGAGGAGACCCTGAAGAGGTCCTCCATAGATCCGAGCCTCCCATCCTCTGAGACCGACGAGAAGGTTCTCAGGACTTTCCTAAATCATGCGAGGGACATCCTCAACCGCATCGAGTCTATGCCGCTGAGACCCAACATAGTTCTCAAAGACAGAGATAGAATATCTGTCCAGCCGATCGAATTTATCTCCCTCCCCCATGAAAGGCTCTATTTTGAATCCTTCAATGCCGCGGTGGA
>CAZQQB010000017.1:7050-11721 GCA_964595415.1 uncultured Nitrososphaerota archaeon
CTATTTTGCCCCTTTATTTGGTCAAAAAGTGAGCGAAAAGGAGAAGCATCCAAAAGAAGAGGAGATCAAAGAACTTGAGGCGGTTCTGGCCAGGCAGAGAGACTCTCTAAAGGAACTTGAAGAGACGAGAGACAAACATCGCGAAATTGGGGAATTGATAATCTCAAACCTAGGCGAAGTGCAAAAGTTGATATGGCATGTGGTGCAAAAGCGCAAAAGGGGCATGGACTGGGAGGAAATTAAACTCTCTGCACCCATGAAGATCTTAGATATTGACAGGTCCAAAGGTCTGCTCACAACAACCATCGGCAAAAGGGAAGTCGTCATAGACTTCAAGCGCTCAGCAACTGAGAATGCTGATGCATACTTTTCAAACTCAAAGGACTGTTCGAGGAAGCTGGCAGGTCTGATAAACGCCATAAAAGAGACCGAGAAAAAGATTCAGGATTTAAAGCAGGGGCTATTGGAAGTGAAGCCCCCCGTCGTCCTCAAATCGATTAAAAAGGAGTGGTACGAGCGTTTCAGGTGGACCTTCTCCTCTCAAGACTTTCTCATAATCGGGGGCAAAGACGCAAGGCAGAACGAGATTCTCGTCAA
Source organism: uncultured Nitrososphaerota archaeon (assembly GCA_964595415.1). GTDB lineage: Archaea > Thermoproteota > Methanomethylicia > Methanomethylicales > Methanomethylicaceae > CAZQQB01. The sequence goes on from CAZQQB010000017.1 coordinate 7,648, forward strand.
GAAGCACATGGAACATAAGGACATATTTGTTCACTCAGAGGTGCCCGGCGGATCGGTTGTGCTGATAAAATCTGAAGGGAAGGAGGTACCCCAGGAGACAAAGGAAGAGGCCGTCTCATTCGCAGTCGCGTATTCAAAGGCTTGGAAGGCTGGCCTTGGTGCTGCAGATGGCTACTGGGTTAGGGCAGAACAGGTCACAAAGACCCCACCTGCCGGTGAATACCTTGGCAAGGGCGCTTTCATGATATACGGAGAGAGGAACTACATAAGGAACGTCCCACTCTCGATCTTTTTGGGCATCCAGATTATCGGCGACTCCTTTAAGATCGTAGTCGGTAGCGAAAATTTTGTCAGAAAGGCATCGGTCGCCTACGTGAAACTTGTGCCCGGGGTTTTAATGGGATCTGCCTTGACAAAGAAGATAAAAATGTTGTTAGACCAGAGGGCAGACAGATCATTCTCCCAACTGATAAATGCTGTGCCCGAAAGCGAAATACTTGTCCATATTCCTTCGGGAGGATCTTTGCCGATCTGACCTATCGATGCCAGAGCAACTCACATATACTCCCTCAGAAGATAATAATATGGGGCTTTGGATGGTCCGAATTAGGGCTAGAATACTTGTTGGTGAAGTCATGACAAAAAGCCTCATAACACTACCAAAGACATCAACCGCAAGAGAGGTTGCTAAGGCAATGAGTGGGAAAGATGTAGGGTCCGTCATTATAACCCATAACAGTCACCCTGTAGGTATAATAACAGAGCGCGACCTTGTAGAGAGAGTGATTGCAAGGGGTCTAAACCCTGACATGACCATTGCAAGAAATATCATGTCTTCTCCACTTTCTGTAATAGACCCAAAGGCAGAGATCATGGAAGCAGCAAGAAAGATGGCAAAACTCAAGATTCGCAGACTCGTTGTTGTAGATAGGGGGGAGATGGTCGGGATCATTACCTCGAGGGACATACTCTCTACAGCACCTGAACTGGTGGAGATCCTGGCAGAAGCTAGGCGGAACAATTTACTCCCTTCAAGAGAGAGCGAGCTCATGGCAGGCTACTGCGACAGCTGCGAAGAGTGGTCAGACTCATTGAAAGAGCATAATGGACAGTTCCTATGCGAGGAGTGTCGCTTAGAGCTGGGTGGATAGTCTCAAAAAGTTTCATAACACGCCCATAAAGCCCCAAAGCTCTGATGTGGTGATGCATTTGAAAGTTGGAGACTTAATGCAATCCCCTGTTATCGTTATAAATGGCATAGACACATTGGCACATGCAAGAAATCTGATGTTAAGGGAAAAAGTGAGCCGTCTGGTGGTTGTGGAGGGCACCCGTCCTATAGGGACAATTACTCGAAGAGACATAGTAAGAAGCCTTAGAAACTATAAAATGCGCCAGAGGGACTTTGACTCCATACTCGTCAACGAGGTGATGCAAACACCCGTCACCACCATTAATGAGTACGCTCCTGTGAGGGAAGCTGCAAGGAAGATGGTTTCAGCCAACATTAAAGGTCTGCCTGTCGTGGATCGCAATGGCGATCTCTTGGGCATAATAACTAAGACCGATCTCACAAAGTACTTCGCAGACAGTATGAAAGGAAAATTTGCCGTAAAAGACATCTGTCAGACCAGCTCACTCCCCATAATCAACAGACATCATACAGTGCATAGGGTTATTGACATATTAGAGGAGTTTAATGTCGATAGGGTTGTAGTCGTTGAGAACGGGCGTCCCGTGGGCATCATCGAAACTGACCTCTCTTTTATCAGCCCGCCTAAAACGGGCAATACCTTTCTCAAGGGGAGCAGGAAAGAGTCCGACGAGATCTCTTCTGTTAGGTTATACATAATACCTCTTGCGGAAGATGTGATGACTCCCGATCCAATTGTAATAAGATCTTCTGAAGACGCTAGCGCAGCGGCAGATATTTTGATAACGAAGGGTATTGGTGGAATGCCGGTGGTAAACGAGGGTGACATGCTCGTGGGTTTAATAACAAAATTTGATTTTGTTAAAAAATTAGCAAAGGGGGTCTACCCGTGAAACTGATGGATATCGTGATTAAGGACCCTCCAACTCTCAATAAAAATAGACCACTGTTGGATGCAATCGACAAGATGAATAAAGATAATCTAGACTGCATCTGTGTGGATGATAACGGGAGGCCCGTGGCCCTCCTCTCCTACAGGGACATACTCTACAAGATAGGAACACAGAGATTGAGGGCAGTAGCCCCAGAATCACTCTACATATCCAGTTTCATGAGGCCCTTTCCAGCGATTCTTTCGAACGATACGCCAGTGAGAAGGACTGCCAAGCTAATGCTAGAGCTGTCTTCGCCTTCCTTTCCAGTTTTTTATGGAGACACGTTTCTTGGTCTAATATACAAGAAGGACATGATGCGCTTTGTCAAGGGTTCGACTGCAAGCGTCAAGTCAATAATGCGCCGGCGGGTGCCGACCATCCGGCCCCATGACCGATTGATCCATGCCAGAAAACTTCTACTCGATGGCAACATATCCATGATCCCTGTAGTAAACGAAGACGAGCGCCCCTTAGGAGTAATAACCGAGAGGCACATCGTTAACGTTTTGATAGACTTCCACAAATATGTGCCCGAAAAATACCAAAAAGCTAGGATAAGGCAGCTTTCCATCTCTTCTTCAATGCTTGCAAAGGTCCATCTTGTAGAGGATGAAGTATCCTTGGACGATGCCTCTGATAGGATCATGAAGGATAGCCTACCTGGCATTGTAATCACCGAGTCCGCAAAGATTGCAGGCATCATTACCTACGATGAAATTTTGGACTACATAGTCCGCAGTTTCCCGGAGGAGCAGTAGCCATTTGCGGTTTATTGTTGATGCGATGCTTGGTAAATTGGCTAGGTGGCTTAGACTGCTAGGTCATGACACAGTATATGATCAAGTTCTCAATGACGAAGCGCTGATCAGAGTCGCTAAGGAGGAAGATCGAATTCTTCTCACACGAGACGAAGCGCTCTTCAAGAAGGCTTCAAAAGACGGTGCCAGATCGTTCCTCATAAAGTCCACAGACCTAACGGAAGCCCTCTTAGAGATTTCGCCTTATATAGAGGACTCCTTCATGGAAGATTCAATCGGTACGAGGTGTACCGTATGCAACACCCCGCTTGTCGAAGCGAGCAGATCAAAAATACAAGCCGAGGATATACCAAATATAAGCCCGCTTTGGGAATGCCCCAAATGTGGAAAGGTTTATTGGCATGGTAGCCATTGGAAGGGCATAGAGAAGCGCATCAAGACTATTAAAAGGTGATACTATTGTTGACTTTGGATGAGGGTGCTTTTCTAGTCAGGCTTGCAAGATCCACAGTCACTAAATATCTCACAGACTCCGTGAGCGCCCCCCCTCCTCCGCCTCCCACCCAAAGGCTCTACGAAAAATCTGGTGCGTTTGTCACAATTGAGAAGTTAATGGGCGGGGAAATGATCCTAAGAGGTTGCATAGGTTATCCGCTGCCTCATCTCCCCATCATAGAGGCGGTCATGAAATCAGCCATAAGCGCCGCCTTTGAGGATCCACGTTTTCCTCCTCTCAAAAGAGATGAATTAAAGGAGGTGGTGTTTGAGGTCAGCGTCCTAACCCCTCCGGTTTTGTTGAAGGTAAGTGACCCCAAAGAATATCCCAGAAAAATTAAGGTTGGCAGGGACGGCCTCATCGTGGAGAAAGGGTTCTACAAGGGACTCCTGCTACCACAGGTCCCTGTCGAGTACAACTGGGACGAGGAGACTTTTATCTCCGAGTGCTGCATGAAGGCCGGCCTTCCTCCAGACAGCTGGATCTCAAGGGATATCAAGATATACACATTCACGGCAGAGATCTTCACAGAACTATCCCCTGGAGGCGAGGTGGCTCAAAAAGAACTCTAAAGTTTAATATGATGTAATAGTCTGGGGGTCTCCATGAGGATTTACTTCGCTCCATGTGGAATAGCACTTGGGCATGCCGGAAGGTGCATACCGGTAGCCAAGCATTTAAAAAACCGCGGGCACAGCGTCTTCTTCTCCACCTACGGAGAGGCCGTAGAGT
>CAZQQB010000017.1:11739-19343 GCA_964595415.1 uncultured Nitrososphaerota archaeon
CAGGTAGGGGCAGAACTCGACCTAATAGAGCACTTCAAACCAGACCTCGTGATCTCAGACAGCAGACTTTCTACAGTCCTCGCAGCCAGAATGAGGCGGATAATTCCTGTACTGATACTGCACCAATTGCAGATAATGATACCCCACTCGCGACCCATTAAGCGACGAATAAAACAGGTGATCAAGGGATACACGGAGAGGCTCGGACTAGAGATCTTGGGGAGTCTCTGGAAATTGAGCAAAGTCATAATTGTGCCTGATTTTCCGCCCCCATTTACAATCGCAAAGGCAAACATAGTGCCATCCTACCAATACATAAAGAAGCTTAAACTTGTAGGTCCAATAATCCCGAAATACCCTAAGGATTTCCCTCCAAGTGAGGAGATTAAGAGACGCATGGGGCTTGACGACCGTCCACTAATCTTTGCCGCCATGAGCGGCACACTTGCAGAGAAGAAGTACATCTCAGATCTCCTGCTCACAATCTTCACGGAGTTTCCGGACTCTTACAATGTGGTTCTAAGCAAGGGCTACCCAGATGACTATTTCGCAGAAACAAAGAAAATAAACTCGAAAAGGCTAAGGGTATACAACTGGGTCGATGACCGCTACCTCTACCTGAAGGCATGCGACCTTCTTATAACAAGGGGCGGACACAACACAGTCTCAGAAGCAATATACTACGGCAAGCCCATGCTGATAATACCCACGCCAGCCCACTCCGAGCATCAGGGCATAGCCGAGTCATTATCCAAAATGGGTCTTGCCATATCATTGCAGCAGCATTCACTCTCAAAGGATACACTTCTTGCCGCCCTAAAAGAGGCACTTGAATCCTCAATAATCTCCCTTAGGATAGAAGAGGCAAGCAGGTACGCCTCCCAATTCAACGCCGTAGAGTCTATTTACAAGATCGTTTGCGACCTGCTATCAAGAAGTTATGATTGAAAATGTTGATCTTCACACTGGGTTATGGATTTAAATGTACATTTGAATGTGATGTAAATGCCTGAATTCGCCAGAAAACATATTTTTCTGGATTTTAAATATTTTCAGGTATTTGATTTGAGTCATACTACGGTCTCCAAGTTAGTTAAAAAGGTATAATTTATATACCCAAGCATATAGTCGAGCGCCTAGGGCTGGGGGGCGCAATCATTATGAAGGCTGATGATAATGAGCTCATTTTAGAATTTTTCCCAGACCTGCTCTCTCTTGCCCTGAAGGTGAAGATTTGGGCCAAAACCACGATCCAAGAATTCGAAGGGGAGTCGGAAGAGGATCAAAATGCGCAAGCCGTTGAAGTACTTCTGGACTCGAATTATCTCTTCCCCGCTTTGTGATAGAAGTAGAAGGTCTGTAGGGCGAACACATAGAAAGGCTTAGAGAAGCAAAACTCAAAGGCAAGGTCAAATTTTACTGCCTTTCAGTCACGTGAGTTGAGATAATAGGCAAAGTATGCAAAGAAAAAGAACTTACAGGAAAAACGTTGAATCGATTATAAATTTGGCTGTCCGATCTCTGCTAAAATCTGGTTTCTACGAGTAGCTAACGCCTTTGCCTGAAGCCGTTATGCTTGCTTCCAAGTTGAGGATTTTGGGGCACAGAGACAACATAGACAACATGCTGTACGCAACCTCTGTAGATAGCGACCTTTTATTACTTACAATGGATTATGATCTGAGAGGATTTTTATAAAGTAACAAGTTTAAAACCAATAATCTGATAGAGCACAATGAACTTTTTAATAGAGTTTTTTTGAATGCGTCAAAGCTATTAAATTGTTGAGACGTTTAACATTTAAGATGAGATAATGATGCATAATGACTCTGCTTATGAATGCCTTAGTTGATAAAAACCACCTTCCTACTTAGTAATCCTTTTACAGCTTGATCAACAATGCTTGCTTTGCATTAAACAACAAAGGCTATTTTGATTAAGGCACATGATGCACCGATCACTTCCTTCTAATCTAGATCATCCTTTAACAGTCCTCTAATTTTTCTAAACCAAACGCATCTGGATCGTTCTCTAGTCGTTCTTAAAAATAAAAAATTAAGGCATTGAAATGAGAGTTGTTGTCCTGAGGAGGCCTTCTACATTTCTTATCTCTTCGACGCGCCTACTCAAATCCTTAAGGTCATTAGTCACAATTTTGACTATTATGTCAAACTCTCCAAATACTACAGTGCCTTCTACTACATCCTTTATCTTCAGGCATTTATCAAGAACCTCTTTTTCTTTTCCGATCTGACTTACACCCAGAACATATGCCGAAAATCCCATTTTTAGACCCCCAAATTCCTATGAATTTTTGCCTTTTAAACCTTAATAATTTTTTTATTGTTCTCATTGAAAATAAAAGATTTCAGCTCTTTAGACCTCCTTCATCTTTTACCATTCATGATTACCAATGGAAAATCTAATCTAACTTTAACAGGAAAATATTTTTCCCAATTATGTTATATGGATCCTCGAATCGTTTATGACTTTAAACTTTCTGCTATTCTCGCTCCTATTGTCTACAGCGCTATACTCCAGTACATATCAGTACAGCATCAACATTACTTTAGTCAACATGGACGATGCGCTATCGCCAGAGGTTCCTAAAACTCCTTACTTCTATCTGCTGAACCAGAACATATTTCCAAATACCACCTATCAAACCGTGATACTTAAAGAAGTCTTTTTTGATCGTCTGCCTGCCAAATTTTCTACTTCTGTAGACAGTGATGGAAATCCCATGATAACGATCTTTCCCTCCAAATCCCTTGGAGCGTACGAGAATGCAACGGTATCTATGACATTTATAATAAGCATTAGCGGGAAGTCCTTCGATTTATCTGGTGTTGGCAACATTTCTGAGATTCCGAAAGAACTCTCTGATAAATACCCTCTAACAGGATTATGGGACCTTTCTAAAATCCCTAACTCTGATGAGATTTTATCAGTTGCAAATTCGCTAAAGGGAGAGGACGAGAACGCCCTACACATCATCATCAACATATTGACATGGTTTGAAGAAAATCTCAAATATAATCCAGACTTGAAAGCCCCCCAAGATTTGTGGACCACTTTTTCAACGAAAAGCGGCGATTGCGACGACCAGTCCAATCTCTTTGTATTTTTCTGCAGAGCCCTCGGAATACCTGCATACACGGTTTTGGGTCCTGTCTACCTGAATGGTTTAAAAGATCTACAGGAGGACAACAACATGATATTCAACTTGACAAACGTTGCTTGGCATGGCTGGGTAATGGTTTATTTACCCACAAATACTGGTGGCGCATGGTTTCCGGTCGACCTTACATTCTTCAAAGATGCATATTTGGAAAACGGCCACATCAAGAGCCGCAACCCGCTGGACCACATAACCGGATCTGCCTTCTCACAGTGGGACTCCCTGGAGTACCTTTTATTCAAGTCTACAGACTACATCACAGAGATCATCAGCGTAAGAAACAACATTATCAGCTCTGACGTCATATGGATAGAGACTCATCTAATGCTTCCCACTAGCGATGGGACAGCAGCCTCACAACCACTTATGACCGACTTGATTTTTTTTACAATCTTCGTTGCAACCATTGTGGTCATTCTCTGGATTCGCCGTAAGTTTCGAAGTACACCACCTCAGAGAGTTCTTTCCTCTCCCTAGCCTCTGGTTTTTCGGCAGGCACACCTATCGGAACTAACGCCACGGGCCTCACCTCTCTCGGCATATTGAGTGACCTCCTAACCTCCATTTCATCAAATGCGCCGACCCAGCAAGATCCGTATCCCAATGCCGTTGCCGCGAGTAACATGTTCTCTATTGCAGCGGCCGTGTCCTGAATGCAATACAGGCTTCTTCCCCTCGGTCCATAATAGGCCGCCGACTCTCCTTCATTGGCACACACCGTTATTATAACTCCCGCGTCTACCATCCAATACTGTCCCAGGGCGGCCCTTGCCAATGCCATCTTTAGCTCCTCCTTGGTAATGATGATGAACTCCCAAGGTTGGATGTTGCCTGCTGATGGTGCCAAAAGACCAGCTCTCAGAATCTTCATTAAATCCCTTTCTGGCAATGGGACCCTCCTGAAACTTCTAATACTCCTCCTCTTCTCAATACACTGGAAGACATCCAATTTCAATCCCACACAACAGCCTTAGCTAAAATTATTTCTCCCTGTATTAATTTACATTTATTGTGGCTGATCATCTTGGATGAGTGGTTATTTGATATAGAAAATTTGTACCATCGTCTCTTATCGCCGAGGATTCCTGTGATCATTGTTACACTCCGGGAGGAAGCTCTTCCGAATGCCATGGTTGCTGCTTGGCATATGCCTATTTCCATTAATCCCCCTCTACTTGCCCTCTCTATAGCCCCTAACCGTATCACCCACCAACTTATCGAGATTAATGGTGAGTTTACCGTCAACATACCTCCGCCACCTCTTTTAGATAGGGTCAAAATCGCTGGAACTTTCGGGTAAATCCTATGACAAGTCCACCTTGTTCAACTTCGTAAAAGGAAAAAAGTAAGAACTCCAATAATCGAGGATTCGATTGGTGCCATAGAGTGCACTCTCCATCGTTTTTTTGGAGATGGGCGACCACTCTATGGTATTAGGGAACGTTGTCGCTGCGAGAGCAAAAAATTTTGATGAGATCTGGCGAAACTCGATACTACTGCATTTGGGTGGGGACAAACTACGCAATATTCAGAGACCTATATTTTTATAATAATGGTCTAATATAATGTAGTTCTATTTAGGTTATCCTAGCTTAATCATTGACAATGATCACTTTAATAGTGATCTATAATAGTATAAATAAAAAGTCTTATTATAATATTATAACTTTACCTTAAATTAAACATTTTTTAATTAATTGTAATTATTATTTAAAAAAATTTAAAACAAAAATACATTTTAAACTAATACTATGTGAATTTTTTTTGATATAGATTTTTAAAATATTGGTATGCCTTTTACAATAAAAATTTTTTATAAGAATATCCTCTCTTTTTTAAGATTTCGTTATAGATCCCGCCTTTTTTTGACAATGCTTAAATATTAAAATACCCTGATAAGAAGATTACAAACATAAAGAAGAGGGATTTTTTTGGCAGAGGAAAAAACTATTACTCCACAAGGCTATAATGAAAACCCTGACCTTCTGCCTGTACCAATGGCCGAACGAAAATACAACACCTTGACATTCACCTTCATGATGTTCAGCATGAATACTTGTATCCCAATGTTCTTCTTGGGTCCTATTGGTGCCTCTCTAGGAATGGACTTTTGGCAAGCCGCAGTCGGCGCCTTTATTGGAAACCTTGCTGCCGTTATTGTGATGTACCTGAACGGTGTAGTTGGGATAAAGTATGGCGTGCCATACCCCGTGCAGCTCAGAGAGTCTTTCGGATTCAGGGGCATACACATTCCTGTTCTATTGAGAGGATTTGCTGGTACAATGTGGTTCGGGATTGAGGCATGGGCCGGATCTTATGCACTAACATTAATCGCACTATTTGCACTCGGCGTATCTGCAGCCAATGCCATTGAGCTTGCATATTCGTACCTCATAATTGCCCTCATATTCTATGTCGTATCCTTTATAGTGGTTATGCGCTTAGGTCTACGTGGAATAGGTAGGGTGGCTGATTTCGGTGGCCCGTTGATGCTCCTTTACTTTATATGGCTTGTTTGGTTCTTAGCCGGCACCCCTGAATTCGCTCCCAATATACCAAAACTGTTTATAAGCACGGCCTCGTACTTCAGCATGAACTTCCTTATTTACTTGGCTGTGCAGACCAATTGGTGGGCAACAGTTGCTTTGAATATCTCTGACCTATCAAGGGGAATAAACCCGAAGAAACGGGGGGCTTTCTTCACAGGTCTATTCATAGGGATCGTCATATGCCAAGTCGTAGGAACAGCCCTTGGATATGCTGCTGTGGGGCTGACAGGAACGATTCTACCTCAAGACATCATCTTAACATATGCTCCAGGTGCAGTGGCAATTGTGATAGGGCTGATATTTGCATTCCTTGCACCTTGGTCTACAGATATTGTTGCAAATTCGCCGCCCCTTATCGACATTCTCATGGCCACCTTAAGGTTAAGGTGGAAGACAGCCGTTGTCGTGGCTGCATTGATAGCCTTCTTCGCAGCTCCATGGTGGGCAGTTGGTAGAGCCGCTGACTACGTTAACTACATGACAAGTTGGGCATCTAACTATGGAATACTCCTCGGTCCGATAGGCGGCATCATGATCGCCAATTACTGGGTCACTAGGAAACGGACCTACGACTTGCAGAAGTTGTATACATTTGGTCCTAGTGGATGCTGGTATCGAGGAGGCTGGAGCATATCTGCATATGCAAGCCTGATCCTGACATGGATCCTTTGCTACATAATCGCAGTACCAACTGAGCAATTAGTATGGTTCGCTGGCATTCCATGGCCTGGAGGCGTGATTTGGTACTTCGCCGTAATAATTTCGTTCATACTAAAGGCGGCGTTTGACAAATACTTCAAAGAATAATCTTTTATATTCTTTTTTTTCCTCTTGAAAACTTTCTGGCGAATATGCTCAAGACCTTGAAGTCTTTTCCATCATCCTCTCGAACGTCCATCGAATGGAACTTCTAAGCTCTCTAACCCTGGAATCTTCATCAATGTTGCGGACGAGTATTTCCTTGATGGTCTCCCCCTCGCACTTAATGTCGTATTCTAAAATAGAATCAGGATCTTTAGTACCAGCGTCGACCGCCATATCATCCTTCTTCCTCATCTCCCCAATAACCCTGTCCAAAAAGAAAGACTGAAACGGTGGCGTCTTCACATTCAGTGCTAAATCTGGTCTTGGAACTATCCTTACAGTGTTTTTGCCTATGTAGAAAGTCCCCAAATCCTCACCAGTCTTGGATTTTATTGGGAAAGGCTGCTCTTGAGGGGCTGCCGCTTCACTTGGAGGTTTTGCTGGCTCGATTGTGACCTTTTGAGCCTCCTCCACAAGCTTACTTGCTGTTTTAAAACTCACTTTTGTAAGAGCCTCGTCAACAAGCTTCAAAGAAGTTTTTAAAAAAGCGAGCTCTTTCTCTGACTTTGCTATCTTCTCCTCAAGGTCTTTCTTGAGCTCTGCCAAAATTTTAGTCTCTTGGTCTGACATCGTCTCCACCTAAACTTAGAAGCTGACCACTGAAACCACTATGGCGTAGGTGTGATTTAAGCTTGACTAGAAAAATTCTTGGCAAATTGCTTACATCAACACACGAATGCTTATTGGATCTGAAGCTTTGGTCGTCCGTAAACTTGACCTTTCCATAAAGGTTTTTCCGTGTTAATCTTTATATCAAATTCAGCCTACCTCGAAACGTTCAATCAATTCCGGCAACTCTTTGAGCCCTCTTATTATAAAATCAGGGCGATGGTTGGTTAGCTCCTCTTCAGTCCTAATCCCCGTTGTAATACCTACAACCTTCACTCCAAGCGCCTTGCATGGCTTGATATCCATCTCGCTGTCACCTACCACGAGCGCCTCGTCCGTCTTTATCCTAAGACTCTGCAGAACTGCGTTCAGATGTTCTGGGTTTGGCTTTGGTCTGGGTA
>CAZQQB010000018.1:0-11777 GCA_964595415.1 uncultured Nitrososphaerota archaeon
CTACAACAGAAATAACTGCAAAGATCGAGAGCCTCCTCCCAAGAAATCCACCGCTCTGCAAGAAATTCGAAAAATTGGAACGAGAGGGGCTAATCTCCACACTCGATCCCATAATGGACTACTCAGAACACCTAACATCCCTACTCGCGATTAGTAAATTAAATCTAAAAGTGGCGGTCGATCCAATGCACGGTGCCTCGTCAGGGATCGTTGACACAATCTTCAAACAATTTGGTGTAAAGACAGTTACTATTAGAGAAAATCTCGACCCAAATTTCGGGGGAATATCGCCTGATCCTACTTCACAAAATTTAGAGGCTCTCCGCGATAAAGTCATTTCAGAAGACTGCCATATCGGCGTTGCACTTGATGGGGATGGCGACAGGCTGGCGGCGGTCACTAACCATGGAGTTTACCTCTTGGCGAACCAGATCCTGCCCATGCTTTACCTTCACTTATGCGAAAGGCGGTCTATTGTGGGCGACGTGGCTAGAACTGTCGCCACATCTCACTTAGTTGACTCCATCGCTAGAAAATACTCTCGCCGGGCAATAGAGACGCCTGTGGGCTTCAAGTACATTGGTTCCCTGCTTAGAGAGAAGAAAGTGGTGGTCGGCGGGGAAGAGAGCGGGGGCATAAGTTTCGTGACACATATTCCAGAGAAAGACGGGATCGCTTCTGCATTGTTCCTCTTGGAATCCATAGAGACTAGCGGATCGTCTCTTCAATTCCTCCTCGACTCCATGTACAAAGAGTACGGTCATCTGGAATCTAGTAGACTTGATATCCGGGTCAAACCTGACATCAAAATTCAACTGGAATCTCTTGAGGTTCCTGAAAAAATTTTAGATCGAAAAGTTGTTGGAATAAACAAAATCGATGGGTTAAAAATTCTGTTGGAGGACGGTTCTTGGGTACTCATAAGAAAGTCCGGCACCGAGAACGTCTTAAGGATATATGCAGAGGCTAAAAATAATTATGATGTAGATCGCTTAATAAATTTTGGAAAGTCTCTTTGCCACTAGAATGTTATCATCTCTCGCAGGAAGACCCCGTCCGGGAGAGCGTGGGTAGTTCATGATCATTATTTTCTCTCTTTAAATCTCTTCAATATTGATTTTTTAATGTATTCAATTATGGTGATTGCTCCGATCGAATATAATCATTCGGATGCTTGTTCATAAGTAACTCCTGACTGTCCTGCACATCCACTTACTATTCTGCCAATAATTATTGTTTGTAATGCTTTTTTCAGATCAAAATTCTCTCCTGCTGATTTTAAATAACCCAATAGTGCTGTTAACACTCCACTTATTAATTCATGTATTATTGGTGTTAGTAATTCCATGTTTTCGCCTCCCTATTTTATTGCTACTTCTTTAACCATAACTCCATAGACTTTGGTGGCTTTTGGTCATTTTGGTGGTGTAAGTATGCATTCCTGCTGGTAAACTCCTATTTACTTTAACTAAATATCCTTTATTTTCAATTGCAAAAAATTTGAGAGGCTCTTGGATTATACGCCCTTGACGGGCTGAAGTGAGCCAGCTATTAACCATGCATTGCATAAGGCACATTGACTTCAGTCGTGGGCGAATCACCTTAATAACGCAGAAGCCCCATCCTGAAGGCGGGGGAGGCTACCTAAACCTAACTCTCATCATACATGATCCGAATTTCGCAATTATGGCTTTTCCCTACTGCTTTTTTTTTGTTTCATATGAAACACAAGATTTAATAAAAACAGATAAACTCTCATCCTGTGGTGAAACTTATTGAAACTAAGGACCGTCATCCTCCTTTTGCTCATGTTATCAGTAATCGCTACCGCTGGAATTCTCTCTACACTTACAGATTCACCAAGGAGCCCTCAGCCATCCTCTCAAAAAATAAAAGACATGGTTGGCAGGGATGTTGTAATGCCCGTGCCAGTAAACAGGGCAATAATCTTGAACTCGTACTGGAACGAAATAGTTTCGACCCTTGGGGTGTCAGATAAAGTAGTCGGAATAGACAAGTACACATTATCCTCGTTCTATGTACCACAATCCGTCAAGCAATGCCCCGTGGTTGGCGATCTGTTCAGTGGCGTAAACATAGAGACCATTATTGCACTCAAGCCAGATGTGGTCATAATGGATTTTGGTTACGGCAAGACTGGGGACATCATAAAATCTCTAGAGTCTATGGGTATACCAGTCGTCTGCATGTACTCGAACAACTTCGAAGACCAAATAAATGCAATAAAGCTCCTTGGCAAGGTCTTTGAGGTTGAGGCACGGGCCGATTCACTTATCAATTTCTTGAAAATAAGGCACTCCATGATAATTTCCACAACCTCCCTTATCCCCGATCGAGAGAGACCTACGGTCATTCTCTGCAGGCTTGAAAAAGATGGCCTAGTAACGGCCTACGCAAACAGCACTTGGGGTAAGATTGTAGAAGACGTTGGTGGAATAAACATCGCCCTGAGAGAATTCCCTGGCCAGTCTTGGCCAAAAATCAATCTGGAAAAACTCCTCGCTTGGGATCCCGACATCATAATAATCGTTGGTTATGATAAACCGACCTTGTCCTTCCAGCTCAGTTCCATTATGAACAACAGTGTTTGGAGCAACCTGAAAGCAGTTAAGGCGTCTAACGTTTACCCCCTCTTGATAGGATCTAAAGTGGAGGGAGCTTACTTGGACTGGGGTCCAAGGATGTTGCTAGGAGAGATGCTTATGGCAAAGCTAATTCAACCAAAGTATTTCGGCACCTTGGACATTGATAGGATAGCTGAGCTCTTGCTCTCAACCTACTACACCGGCTAGGTGGACTTTTTGCCCAAACCTAAAAACAACCTCACATTTCTCCTCCTACTACTGCTGCCTTTACCAGCGATGTTCTTCTCCCTTATGATAGGGCCATACCCAATCCCATTTGATGATCTACTGAAAGCCATATTCTACGACACTCACTCCTCCATTGATCCATCTCAATTCCAAATATACGAAGACATCCTCTTTAAGATCAGACTACCAAGGATCCTCTTGGCCTTTTTTGGTGGCATTGCTCTCTCTACATCTGGCGCTTCCCTGCAGGCTGTGTTCAAAAACCCTCTAGTAGACTCATATATACTGGGTCTGTCTGCGGGGGCAGGATTGGGCGCCGCACTTGCTATCGCATTCCTTCCAAATATGATTGGTTTCACTCAGATAATTGCCTTCTCCTTTTCATTTTTGGCGTTTATTCTCACTTACTTTACAGCACGCGACCGTGGGCAAGCATCGACAGTATCTTTAGTGTTGGCAGGCGTCATAGTCACAGCCCTGTTTTCGGCCGCCCTCTCCATGATAAAATTCTTCACAGCTCCCGAGAAGCTCTCCAGCGTTGTTTATTGGCTTATGGGAAGCATGGCAGTATCTGGTTGGACCGAAGTTTTCCAATCAATTCCTTTCATTTTAATTGCTTTTATTATTGTATTTCTGATGCGTTGGCGGCTCAATGTTCTTTCAATGGGAGACGAAGAAGCAAAGTCACTTGGTATTGATGTCGAAAGAGACCGCCTCATAATCCTATCTGCTACGACACTTATGGTCTCATCCTTTGTCTCCGTGGCTGGAATTATCGGTTGGGTTGGTCTTGTAATTCCACACTTGGTCAGGATGTTGATGCGAACCCCCGACAACAGGATAGTATTCCCTCTCTCGGCTAGCTTGGGCGGCGTATTCCTCCTGTTGGCAGACGATATTGCAAGATCAATTACCTCTTACGAACTTCCGGTGGGGGTTATAACAACCATAATTGGAGCCCCCTTCTTTCTTTATCTCCTTAGAAAAAGGGGTGGAGGGACTTGGAGACAGTAGCGCTGGTAGAAGGTCTTTCATTTTCATACGGCGAGAACTTCCATTTAGATTCAATATCCTTCAAGGTGACCCCCGGAGAGGTCCTCACACTTTTGGGTCCAAACGGTTGTGGAAAGACCACGCTTATCAAATGCATGAATGCCCTCCTTAAACCCAACGCCGGAAAAGTCACCATCGCTGGAAAGAGTGCCCAAGAGCTGGATAGGTGGGAACTTGCCCGCCTAGTAGGTTATGTGCCTCAGGCCCACATACCTCCTTTTCCCTACTCCGTACTAGACTTGGTCCTAATGGGGCGAACTGCTTATCTTAATGTATTCCAACAACCATCAATGCTGGATTATCGAGTCGCGGAAGAGGCTCTCTCCATGGTGGGTCTCTCCCACCTTCGGGGGCGTGCGTACGATCAGATAAGCGGCGGTGAAAGGCAGCTAGTGCTGATCGCAAGGGCAATAGCCCAAGAACCCAAGCTCTTACTCTTGGACGAACCAACAGCCCATCTTGACTTCAAGAACCAAATATCAATACTCGGCATGGTTAGGCGAATAACAAAGGAAAAAAAGATAAGTGTTGTTACAAGCCTGCACGACCCTAACCACGCCCTGATGTTCTCTGACACTGTGGCCCTGATGAGAAACGGATCTTTTTATGCGCTCGGCCCACCTCGCTCCGTAATCACAAAGAAAAATATCGAGACCGTGTATGAAATTGATGTAGATATTATCACCCACGCCGACGGTATATTGGTAGTTCCCTCAAGAGAAAGTTTCATTTCATGATCATATTTCCTATATTATTAATGAACACACACAACTAAGTGTAGTATTTATAGAGGGGGTTGGCCTATTTATTATGTTAATATTTGACAACAAAGGAGATCAGATTGAGAAGGAAATTTCTTGCCACCAAAGAAAGCTTGGCAGATAAGATAAATGAGCTGGCAAAAGAGAGCGGCAGAACCGCGTTCAGTGTAGTCAATGAGGCTTTAGCGGCATTCATAAGGGCAAACGAATGGGGCAAAGATTTAGCCACAATCATGGATGACGCAAAGATACTGGAGATCGCAAAAAACTCAGGCATGGTTATGGTGCCCGAAAGCCTACACGAACGTCTCATGGAATTTACTCCAATGGACGCCAAGATGGAAGAATGCTGGAGATCTTCTGGTGTGGTGTTTGGGAAGTACTTAGATGTAAATGGTATAAATGATTTTAAAAAAATTGAAAGGATCCTCAAGGAAGTTATCGGAGGAAATCCCGACATATCAATCTCGGGTGAGAGGCTTGTTTGCATCTCTCCACGACTAGGCGAGGGAAGGACAGAAGCTGTAGCAGTTTTCTTGGAGGGCGTCATGAATAGCATCGGCTTAAAGGTGGATTCAAAAGAGATTTCTAAGGGCATAATATTAATCAAATTTAAGCGGGAGGTTAGGCAGTAATGCCTGAGAAAGTAGAGAAGAAGCTTGTCGTGGTTAGAGCCGATGTCCTAGAAAAGATCTCTGAGATGGCGAGGAGAGAGAATAAGACTCTCTTCGCACTTGTCAATGAGATCCTTCAAGACGCTCTAAAAGTGAGCGACATGAAAGCTACAGTTGGCGAGCTTGCTACCTTCTACAAATTGACAAAGATTCAGAAGGACTCGGGCGCTTTAATTCTTCCAATCGATCTCTTCCTTAAACTCATGCATAAATGGAACGATAGGGACGAGCTAAATAAAGAATGGTTCTCCGCTGGGATATGGTACGGAAAGTACTTGTTGGCAAAATTCGATAACCCTGTGGATATACTACCGTCCTTACTCTCAACATCCCTTTGGCATCTTTCCGAGGTTAAGATGGAGGGAAAGGGTGACGGTAGAACAATTATCAGCATAATCGCTCCGAATGCTGAGCAATTCCTCCTAGAAATAACCGGAAAATATTTGGAGGGAGTAATGAATGCCCTCGGATTCAGATGTATAAAGAGCGACATCGTACGAGGGGTGGGCATATTAGAGTTCTTGAAAAAACTCTAATTTTCTGTTTTTAATGAAATAAATTGCTTTTAATCAAATCAATAAGAGTGATATTTTCATCACCGTATACCCACTAACCCTAAATCATGAACTCTTATTGCCAATTAGGTTACTATTCTGAAAATTACTTTTTGGGGTTCTGCTTCGATAAAGATAAACACTAGTCTTTCTCCAAAATTATTGGGATGCACTATGCAGTTCATAGCATGGAGCAAACTGAAGGATTGGTTATGCAATGCGTGTGGTTGGTGCTGCAGTGAGTTCAAGGTTCCGCTTAGGCTCTACGAAACATCTTTGCTCGCAAACATTTTTGGCTATGAGTGCATGGAGTCTAGGGTTGGCACATTTTACTTGAGGAGAAGGGCTGATGGAAGGTGCATATTTCAGGTCAAAGAAAGTGAAAAACTAATATGCGGCATTCAGCCGCTGAAACCAATGGCTTGCAGGATGTGGCCATTCATCGTCTGCGAAAGGCCCGATCATGGATATCGAGAAGAATCCTCATTTGATTTCAGGGGCGAAACATTTTATGTCTACGCTAACCCTTGCTGCAGATGCCTCGTATACGGGCGTCCATCACTCAGACTAATTAACTTTGTCCTCCCCGAATTTATTGAGATGAAGTTGGGAATGAGAACGGATCAGGTAAGATCAACATCCCCGTTCCCTAAAATACCCAACCTCCACACTCAAATAGCTTCTACCCCTAGATCTGGGGTAAGAACATTACCCCTGTTTCGTAAGGAAATATTCCTTAAGAACTTCCAAATCTTTTGGACCTGATTATTCGAGAATTCCATAAGTTTGAATACTAAAATGTCAGATGTTTCTTTGTGTATTAATATGAAGGCCATGATCCTAAGAAAAACTTCCCCCATAGAAGATGCCCCCCTCAGCGTAGAGGACTTCCCTGCGCCCAGACCAATTGGCAAGGAAATCCTCGTTGAGGTATTGACCTGTGGGATATGTCGCACTGAACTAGACGAAATCGAAGGCAGATTGCGACCGAAACTACCTGTCATACCAGGCCATCAAATAGTTGGAAGGATCAAAGAACTTGGACCTGACGCCACAAAGTATAAAGTCGGCGATAAGGTGGGCGTCGCTTGGATTTACAGCGCATGTGGAGAATGTTACTTCTGTAGGAAAAATCTCGAAAATCTCTGCAATGAATTCATGGGCACTGGCTGCGAGGTCGACGGAGGATACGCCGAGTATATCTCTATCCATGAAGATTTTGTATATCCAATACCGGACATATTCACAGACTGTGAATCTGCTCCACTCCTCTGTGCTGGTGCCATAGGCTACCGGGCCCTAAAGCTCACTGGAATGAGGAATGGCGACACTATAGGGCTCTACGGGTTCGGATCTTCTGCCCACATTCAGTATCAGGTTATAAGATACCTTTTCCCAGACTCAAAAGTATTTGTCTTCACTAGGAGGAAGGGAGATGCCCCGGGCGAGCTTGCAATCAGTATGGGCGCCGACTGGGTCGGCGAAACTGGAGAGCCCCCGCCTACAAAATTGAACTGCGCAATCGATACAACACCAACAGGAGCGCCCTTTAAAGAAGCTCTGAAGAACTTGGAGAAGGGAGGGCGCCTCGTCATGAACCTTATAAGGAAAGAGCGCCCAATAACTGACCTTGACTACTCCCTTCATCTTTGGGGCGAAAAGGAGATCAAGAGCGTTGCGAACATTACTAGAGCAGATGTGCGGGAGTTTCTAGAAATAGCTGCAAAGATGCCGATAAGGCCTGAGGTCCAAAGGTTTAAACTGGAAGAAGCCAACAAGGCCCTCCTCATGTTAAAGCAAGGAAGGTATAGAGGGAGTGGGGTGTTGATTGTTAAGGGCTAAAGTCCCTGAGGATTCCTTGACAAGAACTCATTAAGTTCATTGATCGTGGGCAACCCGCCTCTTGCACCCCTCCTCTGTATCTTGAGCGAGGCGGCTGCAGTGCCCCAACGCAGGCAGTCCTCTTTCCTCATTCCACTGATGAGTGCAGTCATGAATCCTGCATCAAACGCATCCCCCGCACCAGTAGTGTCCACAACTCCTACTTTGAATGCCTCCTGACTCTTCTCTTCCCGACCATCAAATGCATATGCTCCCCTACTGCCCATCTTTACAACTACCAATTTTACGTACTTCGATATTTCTCTCGATCCCTCTCTGTAATCCAAACCTGTTAAGAGTCTGCACTCTAATTCGTTCAGCAACAGAACCTCGATCCCTTCCAAGTCCTTGAGACAAAGCTCCATCACGCCTCCACCAGGGTCTAGCGCGATCCTTTTTCCAAGCGCGATCCTTTTCACTTTCATCAAAACCTTATTGCTTACATTACACAGCTGTAAAAATTTCACATCTGGAATTTGACCTATGGCAGACTCTAGCTCTGCATTTGCCCCTCTATTGGCTATCATCCTTCTTACTCCATTCCTGTCTACTAATACACATACAATGCCGGTTCTCTTTCCTGTCAGGGTCTTTACGAATTCTATTGCAACCCCCTCTTTCCTGAGCTCCTTTAGAGCTTCTCTACCGAAGTGGTCATCTCCGACACATCCAAGCAAACCCACTCTGAGCCCGAGTCTAGCTGCACCGACCGCGAAATTTGCTGCCGCACCTCCATGGAAGAACTCTAGATCCGCGAGCCCCTCACCATCCGGCTCCGGCAACCTTTCGATGTAAAACGACAGGTCGACATTTATGTTACCTATTGACAGTACGTCCAACAACAAAACTACACCC
Source organism: uncultured Nitrososphaerota archaeon (assembly GCA_964595415.1). Taxonomy (GTDB): domain Archaea; phylum Thermoproteota; class Methanomethylicia; order Methanomethylicales; family Methanomethylicaceae; genus CAZQQB01. The sequence goes on from CAZQQB010000018.1 coordinate 8,613, forward strand.
TATTTAATCATCTTTAGCAATATCCTTGCGTCAACAATCTTGTAACCACTCTCATAAACTATTGTTGGGTTTAGATCTAACTCGCTTATTTCTGGAAGATCCATCATGATCTTAGACACCTTCACCATCGCCTCTGCCAAGCTCTTCACATCGGAAAGCTTCCTTCCTCTGACCCCCCTCAATATAGGATACGCCTTCAACTCGGATATCATCTCCATGGCATCTTCTTCATCTATAGGCGCTACCCTGAAAGACACATCCTTGAAAACCTCGACAAAAATTCCTCCCAGTCCGAACATTAAAACAGGCCCAAACTGCGGATCTCTTTTGGCCCCTATTATGGTCTCTACCCCTGGCGGAACCATCCGCTCCATGAGCACACCATCAAGTTTATAACCTCCTATTTTGGCGACCTCCATTATCTTCTCAAAAGCACCGACCGCCTCCTCTTCATTTTTTATGTTAAGTATCACTCCTCCCACATCTGACTTGTGAAGTACATCAGGGGAGACGATCTTCATTACCAATGGATACCCAAGCTCTTTAGCCGCTCTTCTGACACCATCTATATCTTTTACCACTCTCCACTCTCCTACGCTTAAACCGTATTGGCGACACATCTCCTTTGCCTCAGGCTCCAACAACCACCCTCTCTCGACACCTTTTTCCAAGAGTTCTTCCAACATTAATGACCACAATTTTTTGTAACCCTTAATTAGTTATTAACCTTGTGAAAAAGAATCCCGCAAGATTATGGACTAGGATTGACTCTACTCTATGACAAAGATTCGGTAAAATCAAATCTACAAAATCCCCAGACTGTCATTACCTTGCAAAGCTAACCATGTTTATTTTAACCCAAAAAGAAGAAAACATCTTAGGTTTTGGTATTTCGCCTTTCTTTAGCTCCATAGGCGTGAAGTTTCTTCCGATTATGGGGGTAAGTCGAACTATGCACTCTTCACCCTTTCTAACTTTTCTCTCACCACCTCGTTTACCAACCTAGGATCGCCTTTGCCCCTCGTTTTCTTCATAACTTGCCCTATGAGAAAATTCACAGCATTATTGTCTGTTATCGCATCCTCGACGGCTTTGCTGTTCTCCGCAAATACCTCATCTACCACATTCTCTATAACCTCCCTGTCAGCTATTCTTTCCATTCCCCTCTCCCTTACAACTTGGGATGGCATCTTGCCTGTCTCAACGATTTCAGGCAATATTATCTTTCCAATTTTTCCACTTATCGTTCCATCCCTTATCATTTGAAGCATCTCTGCCAGCGCCTTTGGAGTGACCTTAGGCTCTTGGATTTCGATCCCCTTATCATGTAACACTCCTAGGAGGTCACTCATTATCCAGTTGCTTACATTTTTGGGGTCACTATAAATTCTCACACAATCCTCAAAAAAGTCTGCGAGCGCCTTCTCCGAGGTGAGCACTTGGGCATCATATGTCGGTATTCCATAATCTCTAACAAACCTCTCGGCCCTAGCGTCTGGAAGCTCTGGCATTATAGCCCTTATCTGTTCCACGTAATCTCGGCTCAAATACAATGGAACTATGTCGGGCTCCGGAAAGTACCTATAATCGTATTCCTCCTCCTTCTCTCTGAGGGATATTGTGACCTTTCTGACCTCGTCCCAATGGCGCGTCTCTCTAACCACCCTCTCGCCCTTCTTCAGCAGTGCCATTTGTCTCGATATCTCATAACTCAAAGCCCTCTCGACCTCCTTAAAGGAGGAGATGTTCTTTATCTCGACCCTTGCTCCTCCTTGCATAGACACGTTGGCATCACACCGCATCGCCCCCTCCAGCCCCCCATCGAATGCCCCGATATGCTCCAAGATCGATCTAAGCTTTTGCAGGAATATCCTTGCCTCCCTCGGCGATGCGAGGTCCGGCTCTGTGACCACCTCAAGCAGTGCCATCCCCGCCCTGTTATAATCTACGAGTGTAAACGGCGAGAGATCTATTGGTCCTATATGGACTAGCCTAGCTGGATCCTCTTCCAGCTGTATCCTAGTTATTCTAATACTCTTCTTTTTTGTGCCAACAGTTATGTTCAGATATCCACCAGTGCATATGGAGGCAGACCCTTCAGTCTCATACATGGAGATTTGGAAGTTTTTGCTCATATCCACATAGAAGTAATTCTTCCTGTAGAAAGACGTCTTAGAATTTATCCTGCTCTTAAGCGCCAACCCTGTCATTACGGCATACTCGATCCCTCTCATATTCGGTTTTGGAAGCGAGCCCGGGTGCCCAAGGCATATTACGCAAACATTTGAGTTCGGTTCTTTACCTCGATAATCTGCGCTACATCCACAGAATAGCTTAGTATTCAGATTTGTCAACTGACAGTGAACTTCCAGTCCAATCAAAACATTATCCTCAAACCCCATAGATCTCACCTCAAAGAGGCGGAGTTAGGTTCAACCTCAATTCTTCCTCGATCTTCTTTGCTACCGCTATCAACCTCCCTTCCATGAAGGGCGGAGCCATGATCTGTAAACCAACCGGAAGACCCTTAGAAAACCCGCAGGGGACGGATATCGCCGGGATCCCTGCAAGGTTTATAGTGACAGTATCCACATCGGTCATGTACATCGCAAGCGGATCGTCCACCTTTTCCCCCAATCTGAATGCAGTGGTGGGGACGGTGGGTCCAACAACCACATCAAAATCCTTGAAGAGCCTCTCAAAATCCTTCCTAATCAATGTCCTGACTTTGAGTGCCTTCAGGTAATACCCCTCGTAATAACCTGCAGAGAGTGCGAATGTACCAAGAATTATCCTCCTCTTCACCTCCATTCCGAACAGACTCCTCGTCCTAGAATAGGAGGTTGACCAATCCGTGCCCTCGTCCTCTGCCCTTACCCCGTATCTGATTCCATCATACCTTGCCAAGTTCGAGCTTGCCTCGGACATGGCAATCAAGTAATATGTGGGAAGAGCGTACTTCAGAGTTGGCAGCGTCGACTCTTTGTATTCCCCACCCAACCTGTCTAGAATATGTATGCTCCTCCAAACCTCTCTCGCCACCCCATCCTCGGTGCCTTCTCCGAAGAATTCCTTTGGCACACCGATCCTCAAACCCTTGAGATCCCTATCCAAGTAAGAGAGGTAGTCCTCACGTGGTCTGTTCACCGAAGTGCCGTCCATTTC
>CAZQQB010000018.1:11787-14147 GCA_964595415.1 uncultured Nitrososphaerota archaeon
TTTCGTCGTAACCCGCGATAATGTTCATCATGAGTGCACAGTCCCTCACATCCCTCGTCATCGGTCCTATCTGTTCCAAACTATTCGCAAATGCGACGAGTCCGTACCTGCTCACAAGACCGTACGTCGGCTTCAACCCCACTATACCGCAGAAGCTTGCGGGGCACCTCACAGACCCTCCAGTATCGGATCCGAGGGCAGCAACAGCCTCCCTCGCCGAAACGGCCACAGCACTACCACCAGAAGAACCTCCAGGCACCCTTGTTTTGTCCCATGGGTTCTTTGAGGGGAAGAATGCGCTGTTCTCTGTCGACGAGCCCATGGCAAACTCGTCCATGTTTGTCTTACCCAAGATTAGGGCCCCCGCCTCCTTCAGCTTTTGCACAACAGTGGCATCGTAAGGCGGAACGTAGTTCTCAAGAATTTTCGAACCACAAGTCGTCCTCAATCCCTTTGTACATATGTTATCCTTGATCGCTACAGGGACACCAGATAGAATTTTTCCCGAAGGGTTATGGCTGACGCCACTAATTGTGATATATGCGTTTAATTCATCATCATATCTTTTTATTTGTTCGCCATACGCCTCGAAAGCGTCCTCCCAAGTGATTTCTTCAGCCTTTAACCCTTCGATCAACTCAAACAAAGTAAGGTCGATAACCCTCATTTGTCTCCCCCGTTAAACGATCTTCGGTGCCACAAAGAAACTGTCTTTTGTCTTGGACGCATTGGACAGAGCGTCCTTCTGCAGCAGCGAGGATCTGATTACATCCTCCCTGACAACATTGACCATTTCTACAACATGGTATGTTGGTTCAACATCGCTCAGGTTCAACTCGTCCAGGCTCTTGAATGCGTCTAAAATCCTGTTCAACTGCTGCGTAAGCTCTTCTTTTTCTTTATCCTTGAGCTCTATCTTTGCAAGCCAAGCAAGCCTCTCCGTCCTTTCCTTCGATACTATCTTCAAAGCCTCCATCCGACATCCCAGTCTATATCTTGCCCTTTGGTTAATAAAAATACTGTAACACCGTTCTACACTATTTCCCTCAATATATCGTAGTAAAATATATATTTATGCATAATAATGTGAAGGTGGGTGTCTATTATGGCGGATGAACCTATTATATTAAAGGTGGCAGAAGCCAAGTCGCAGAGGGATGTCGGGAGAGGACTAGCCAGGATAAGCCGCAGCACTATGTCCCGTCTAGGTCTCAGACCTGGGGACTTCATATCCATCACTGGACAGCGTACCACAGTTGCACGGATATGGCCTGCATACGAAGAGGATGAAGGTCAAGAATTAATCAGAATCGATGGCATAATTCGCCGCAACGCAGGGGCCTCCACAGGCGACTCGGTAAAGGTCGCAGAGGCAGACATAAAGCCCGCGACCAAGGTAATCTTGGCTCCCGTAGAGCGGATACAGTTCAGCTCTGACTTCGGGGATTATGTAAAGCACATGCTCGAGGACAAACCATTGAGCAAAGGTGATACAATACAAATACCCGTATTAGGTGAGGCATTGAAACTTGTGGCTTCTTCAGTTCAACCGTCCCCTTCTGCTTATGTCACTCAAGATACTGAGGTGGTCATAAAGGAAGAACCAATAAAGGAGATAGAGGTTACAGCCCCGCAGGTCACATATGAAGATATCGGCGACCTAGAGGAGGCCAAGGCCAAAATTAGAGAAATGATAGAACTTCCTATGAAACATCCAGAGCTCTTCAAACACTTGGGCATCGAGCCACCAAAAGGCGTCATGTTATATGGTCCTCCGGGCTGCGGAAAGACCCTCCTCGCAAAAGCCGTTGCCAACGAGTCAGGAGCCAACTTCCTGTCCATAAATGGTCCTGAGATCATGAGCAAGTTTTATGGCGAATCCGAGAGCAGATTAAGGGAGATCTTTGAGGAGGCTGAGAAGTCCGCCCCAAGCATCATCTTCATAGATGAAATAGACTCAATCGCTCCAAAGAGGGAAGAAGTCACTGGAGAGGTGGAGCGGCGCGTGGTTGCACAACTCCTCACACTGATGGACGGTCTGAAATCTAGAGGGCAAGTAATAGTCATAGCCTCCACAAACAGACCCGATGCTGTCGATCCAGCCCTGCGCAGACCAGGCAGATTTGATAGGGAGATCTCCATATCTATGCCAGACAAGAAAGCAAGGCGCGAAATCCTACAAGTTCACATAAGGGGCATGCCCCTCGACGAAGACGTCAACATTGACGAGATCGCAGACCTGACACATGGATTTAGCGGCGCTGATCTCGCCGCGTTGGCCAGAGAGGCTGCAATGCGCGCCCTAAGGCGTTTCTTACCACAGATAGATCTTGAAAAGAAGGTTATACCTGCAAACATTC
>CAZQQB010000018.1:14195-15900 GCA_964595415.1 uncultured Nitrososphaerota archaeon
GCGAAGTTTACATTGAGGTTCCTGAGGTTCATTGGAGTGACGTAGGCGGTCTGGAGGATGTGAAGAGACAACTCAGAGAAATGGTTGAACTTCCAATCAAGCATCCAGAACTATTCGAACAGATGGGCATTACGCCACCAAAGGGCATATTACTCTACGGTCCCCCAGGCACTGGCAAGACCCTGCTTGCGAAAGCGGTGGCCACAGAAAGTTCTGCAAATTTCATAAGCGTAAAGGGTCCAGAGGTACTGAGCAAATGGGTTGGGGAATCAGAAAAGGCGATACGCGAGATCTTCAAAAAAGCTAGACAGGCTGCGCCCTGCATCGTATTCTTCGACGAGATCGACTCAATAGCCCCTCTGAGAGGTGCCAGATTTGATTCTGGAGTCACCGAGCGCATCGTCAACCAGATCCTTTCCGAGATGGATGGTCTCTTGTCCTTAAAAGGAGTTGTTGTGATAGCGGCCACCAACAGACCTGACATACTCGATCCCGCCCTGCTCCGACCAGGAAGATTCGACAGAACCGTTTACATACCTCTGCCTGATAAAGAAGCCAGGGAGGAGATATTCAAGGTTCACACTAGGAAGATGCCCTTATCAGAGAGTGTAAACCTGTCCCTCCTTGCTGAGAGGACAGAGGGTTATACTGGTGCCGACATAGAAGCGATATGTAGAGAGGCAGCCCTCAATGCCCTTAGAGAGGAGATGAAACCAAAGATAGTTGAGATGCACCACTTTGAGGCGGCGATGAAGATAGTTCCAAAGACTATATCCCCAAACGATCTACAAAGATACGAGGATATGAAGGGCACCAGCAGGATCTTCAGCTAATACCACACTTAATGTAATATCTTCCCTTCCCTACATCCTTCTTTTTCTGTAGATCCGATTGAGACTTTCCATCAATGCGTTGACCGATGCCATTACAATGTCTCCTCCGACCGCCATGCCCATGGCTGTCCTACCCTCCTTGTCTTCAACCGTGACCTCGACCGAGCATAAGGAGTCTGTACCGCCAGAGATTGCCTCCAATTTGTAGTTCAGCAGCCTCATCTCTTCACCAATCGCACTCTGTACGGCCTTCGCGACAGCATCAACAGGACCTGTGCCAACGCCGGCAGCAATCTTCTTTATGCAATCCACAGTGACTTGCACCGACGCCGTGGGTGTTATCTTATTGCCCGTTATGATCAATACCTCCTCCAATTTTGCGATCTTCTCGGACTCAGCAATGCTCCCGAGAACTCCTTCGACTATCGCCACAACATCATTCTCAATGATCTTCTTTTTATGAACGGCTAGACTCTTCACCCTTTCAACCACTTCTTTTATCTGATCTTCAGTTAGATTGAACCTCTCTTTAACGAATGAAGCCACAGCATGTTTCCCAGTATGTTTGCCCATCACTATCCTCCTGCGCTGTCCCACCATTTCAGGGGTAAGGGGCTCATAGCTCTCCGCTTTTGCAAGGACTCCATGAACATGTATTCCCGCCTCATGAGCAAACGCATTATCACCAACTATTGGGAAATTCGGCATCAGCTTTATCATGCTATACTTCTCGACTAAACTCGAGGTCTCCTTCAGCAGTTTCAGCCTTATCCCAGTCTTTACATTATACATTGCAGTGAGCGCCGCCACAGTCTGCTCCACGCTAGCATTTCCACCTCTCTCCCCCAGTCCATTAACCGTGGTGTGAACCT
>CAZQQB010000018.1:15910-19254 GCA_964595415.1 uncultured Nitrososphaerota archaeon
TGCCAGCGTATTTGCTACAGCCATACCAAAATCGTTATGGCAGTGTACCGATATTGGCTTCCTGAGTTTCTTCTTAAGCCTCAATATCAGGTCGAACATCGCCTCCGGCTCCATAACCCCCACCGTATCAGGCACGTTGTGGATGTCGGCGCCGTGCTCCTCCACACTACTGTAGAACTTGATAAGCCTCTCCACTGGGGTCCTAGTTGCATCCTCGCAGGAAAACTCACATTCGCAACCATGCGCCTTAACGTACTCTGTAGCAGCTATGGCTTGTTCCAGAGCTTTGTTCTCATCCATCCGCAATTTGTATTTAAGGTGCGTATCAGACGTGGCAATAAATATGTGAACCCTATCAACTCCTGCCTTCAAACATGCATCAATATCCGCTGTAACACACCTCGCAAGTCCACAGACCTTAGCCCTCAAACCCGAATCCTTTATCTTCTTTACAGTATCGGTCTCTTCCTCAGAATTCACAGGGAATCCGCCCTCAATTACGTCCACACCAAGCTCATCAAGCTTCTTGGCAATCTCTACCTTCTCCTCTGGTATGAAACAAACCCCTGGGGTTTGTTCGCCATCCCTCATGGTTGTATCAAATATATAGACCCTGTCTGGGAGGTAGGCCTTCTCCCTGACAGGTCTAATAAGATCACTAACAAACACTCCTTCCATACGACCGCACCGGGATAATAATGTAGTCTGCACCACCTTTATAAAGATGGGTGCTCAAATTCTCTAGATCTTTTCTTAACACCAGATAGGGATTAAAAAGTGATCTTTCATAATCTTCTGGGTGATAAAATGACGAAGGAATTAGGCGAGAAGTTCAAGAAAAAAATGGGTTTTGTTCCCACAATAATGGATATTGCCACGGAACTCGACCCAAAGCTTATCACATTCTATGAGTTCTGCGACTCTACCATACAGGACGATACCGCCTTACCATCGAAGATAAAGATGCTAATCATAATGGCCATGGGCGCACAGCGACACTGCAAAGAGTGCGTTTTATCGGCAATGCGTGGGGCATATAAAAAGGGTGCGACTGAAACTGAGATATTAGATGCGATCAGATGCATAGCAGTCGCTGGTGGCGCTCCAGCACTCTATGCCTGCAAAGACGCCCTTCAGCTCCTTAAAGAGAAAAATCTAGGCAAAGGATGCTGACGAAAAATCCATTTCTAGGCTTCAGAAATAAAAAGTGCCGAAAATCGGCAAAGGCTCTATATTTCCAACTCACCTTTTTCTTACATTACAATTTATACTCACACATCACATTTGACTTTAAATTGATTCGGATCATGTCTGATTGTCATCTTAACCTCGCAAGAGGTCCCATTCTGAATGGTGAAGGGACACTCACTCCTCGTAAAGCACTCCCAAGTCCTTTAATTTCTGGTGTATCTTCTCAACTGCTATCTTAACTTCGCCCTCATGTTTCGCCCCTGTGCATACCATCTTTCCAGAGGAGAATATCAACAGCACAACTTTCGGGTCATTCATCCTGTAAATAAGACCTGGAAACTGCTCGGGCTCATACATCACATTTTCCAGTATAAATGCCGCCTTCTCCAAATTTACTTCTGCATTTAAGTTCGCTGAAGCCACAATATTCTGTATCTGTATCTCCGGCGTCCCTATAATCACTATGCTCCTATCCTTTAGGTTTTTTATTATTTTCTTAACCGCATTATGGACCTCTTTCTCAGATTTCGCCCCTGTGCATACCATCTTACCTGATGAAAAAATGAGCGTGGCAGTTCTGGGCTTTGATAACCTATATACCAGTCCTGGGAATTGTTCTGGGTTATACTCAACACCAGGCACATTACCTGATATGGCATCCAAATCAATATTCTGGTTCATCGTCACAGAAGCCACGACATTCTCTATTCGAACAGAAGGTTTTAACACAACCACTCGCTCCGAAAAATTAATTTATAAATAAAAAACTTTGCCGTCATTTATAAAGCTTTTTTGTTTTGAGTCCCCCCGTTCAAAAAAATCGAATTTAGAAGGAAGCATTATCAATATTATAAGTACGAGCACAATCCCCACTATAACTAAGGGGTTCTTTATCCATATGAAGGGATAACCAAGATAGGGAGCATACCATGCCACTTTTCCCACAACCCTGTCTTCTGGTACCCAAGTTATAGGGTTATTGGGGTTTCCATCAGCATAGGCATTCGCATCTCCCTTCGTGAGTATGTAGTATTTTCCATTTACTAGCTGTTTATCTATTGCTCTGTGTGACCATGGAACTGGGTCATACACTGCAAACAAAAAGTAGTCCGAGATCTTCGTATTCGAGAAGTAAAAAACTATCACGTCACCCGCGGGCTTGTCTCCTGCAACAATCTCTGCTCCAGATACTCTTTGTATGAACAATAATGAACCGGTGGGTATTGTTGGCTCCATGCTTCCGGACATTACGGCCGCAAATGGCAAATTCGTGCCTGAAATCGCCCTAGATGCTCCGCTGAACCCAAATATAAAAATCAAAAATACAATGAGTGCTTTGAGCAAGAACTTGCTATCTTTTGACATTTCACATCTACTGCCTCAACGGTCCTAGCCCGAATTTTAAAGCCAGCCTGTCAGCGTTTTCCTGGATCTTCTTAAGCTCATTTTCGGTAACGTGTCTGAATCTCCCCTGCATATCCAAGTACTTCCTAACAGGTTCTCGCTTAGGTACCTGAACAGTGAGTCGAGTAGCACCATCGACAACCTCGTAGAGAGGCCAAAGCCCTGTGAGCACCGCCATCTTCCCAAGCTCTATACCTAAGCTAGTGTCGAATCTCCAACCGGTGGGGCACGGTGCGAGGACATGTAAGACTGCTGGCCCGTCAACTTCAAGCCCCTTTCTTACCTTATTTATTAAGTCAAGCGGGTAAGATGGACAGGCTGTTGCTGCATAAGGAATGCCATGAGCGACTGCTATCCCTATAAGGTCTTTCTTTTGGGTTTTTTGCCCTACAGATCTCACACCTGGAGGCGAAGTGGTGGTTTCGGCACAGTAGGGTGTCGCCGAACTTCTCTGTATCCCCGTATTCATGTAAGCCTCGTTATCATAGCATATATATAAAAAATCATGTCCTCTCTCAAGCGCACCACTCAGTGACTGAATGCCAATATCAAAAGTTCCTCCATCTCCTGCGATTGCTATCACATGAGGCTTCTCTTCTGTCTTATTCTTTCTCCTAAGCACCTTCATAGCGCTCTCTATTCCAGACGCCATAGCTGCCGTGTTTTCAAATCCCAAATGAACCCAAGGAACTCTCCATGCTGTCTGGGGGAAATAAGATGTTGCGACCTCCACGCAACTCGTTGCTGTT
>CAZQQB010000019.1:0-2815 GCA_964595415.1 uncultured Nitrososphaerota archaeon
GTCAGGCCCTTCAACTTTTGGAAAGAATGGCCCCCACTCTCTGTTCATGTCCCCGTAGACAGGACGTTCAACCTTTATGACCTCGGCGCCCAAATCTGCCAACAGCATTGTGCAGTATGGCCCAAATAGGGCACCCGTTAAACTTAAAACACGTATACCTTCTAGTGGTCTCTGCAATGTAAATCACCTTTACAGTTTGAGCAATACATGATCCCATAAATAAGAGTTTTGGATTGTTAAATGCCAACAAGGTAACCCAAGACGGTGATGGGATAAATGTACAAGTAATGTGGTATGTAAAGTTTATAAAGTTTAAATGCAATCAAAATCAAAGGGTTTGAAGGTGGCATAAATGCCCTGGTTTGCAATCGCCGTGACAACTTTTAATATGCAAGGGGATAAAGGGATTAATGATTCGTAAAACCTGCCAAAAGAGGGTGGGCTTCTGAGGTTGTGATAATAAAGTATGATGCATCAAATGATAAAATATTGCTCTAAAAGATGGTGGGATTAATGAGTTTGGTAACAGAGGGAGCATATGTTCTTTTATACTTAAATGACCGCAAAAGCTGGATTTTAAGAGTGGAGAAGGGCAAGAAATTTCACACGCATAAAGGGATCGTTGAGCTTGACGAGTTGATAGGAAAACCTTATGGCTCCGAGATTATTACAAGTTTAGGCATAGCTCTGAAGGTGTTGCCCGCAGACTATTTAGATCATTTGGAAAAGATCGCTAGGAGGACGCAGATTATTTATCCAAAGGACATGGCATACATAGCATTGATAGCAAATGTTCGATCCGGCTCCAGAGTTGTTGAATGCGGGACTGGTAGTGGTGCGCTGACTAGCTATCTAGCAAGCATGGTAAGACCGGACGGGGCTGTTTATACCTATGAGGTAAGAGAGGATTTTCAAAACAATGCAAGAAAAAATTTGGAGAGGGTCGGACTGGACAAGTTCGTGGAGTTTAAGCTAAAAGATATCACGACAGGGATAGATGAAAAAGAGGTTGATGCTGTTATCTTGGACATGGCTACTCCTTGGCTTGTTGTCGAGGAGGTGCGAAAGGCTCTGCGGGTTGGAGGTAGGCTGGTGAGCTTCAGTCCGACCATAAACCAAGTTGAGAAGACCGTTGATGCGATGCAGAAAGCAGAGTTTATAAATATAAAGGCGGTGGAATTGATCATGAGAGGGTATAAGGTCAAGGTCAACGAGACAAGACCAGACACATTAATGATAGGGCATACAGGGTATATTGTCTCTGGGAGGAGATGTTAGTTTGGAGCGAATAATTCTTGGTCTGAAAAGAGTTGAGGAAGAAGCTGATGCCATAGAATCTGAGAGCAAAAAAATTGCAGCAGAGATTGTAAGGAGAGCCGAGGAAGAAGCAAAAAAAATTGAAAGGGAAATTGAGGAGGAGGTTCAGAAAGAGGGAGAAAGAATACTTACAAAGAGTTTGCAGGATGCAAAAAATAGGGCGGCTGAGATCAAGAGCAAAGCGGATGAAGATGGCGAGGCGATTAAAAGGAAAGCGGAATATAATCTAGAAAAAGGCGTGGAAGAGATCGTCGAATTTACAGTAAGGCGATTTAAGGCGTTCTAGAGGAGGCACTCTATTTGGCAGACACTGCGTATGCGGTGGTAAAGGCATCGGCAAGAAAGGGTGATTTGCTCACAGACCAGCAAATGATCGATCTTGCATCTTCAAAAGACCTTGGGGAATTGGTAAATAAATTAAAAGATAGGTACTCCGAACTCCTGAAAATTGTTGGATCGCCCACATTGGAAGCGATGGAGAAGAGTGTTTCAGAGTCTTTTTGCAATGAGGTGGAGGATTTCATAAAAGTATTTCCAAAAGCAAGGAATATCTTAAAGTTGATAAGGCAGGAATTAGAAGAGGGGAGAGCCGTTAAGATTTTAGTGGATGGGCTCATGGAAGGAAAGAAGAAAGGCTACAGCGATATTGTAGTAAAACTTAAACAAATGGGATTTGATGAAGAAATCAAGGAAGGGGAGAAGGTTTTTGATAAATATGGCGTACCAGGATTGGTCGCCTCTGTGTTTGCAAGATTCAGAATATTAAAGCTCATGAAATTTTTGAGGAGCTACGGGGGGGAAGTCTCAGATGCCCTCGCCGAGCATGTTTCGCTGAAGGTTGATGAGTTTAATCTTTCAACTTTGTTGAGAGGGATTAAAAATGGTATCAGAAGAGATGCTTTAGAAGAACTTGTGATAATTAGCGGGGGAAGTCTGAGGAGCAGGTTGATCAAGGAGGCTGCTAAGGCACCTGATCTGAAAAAAGCGCTCTTAACCTTGGGAATGAGTGCTTATCAGGAGGATCCAAGATCACTTGAGAGGAGCATCGAGAAAAAAATTAGGAGTGCATTAACAAGAGCATACTATGGGAACTATACGGATTTGGGAGCAGTTGTGGGTTATCTGGAACTTAAAAAACTTGAAGTTATAAACATAATAAGGATCGCAAGTTGCATAAGCCGTGGAATAGAGCCAAGCAGAGTTGTCCAAGACTTTATCCTCTAAGAGTTGGAACACCTAGTGCTAGTTTGAATGGAGTAAACCTGACTCCACCATCCTCATAGAACTTGCTGAACCACTCGTAGAAGTGAAGCCTCAGATCTTGAGCCAAGACCAGTATGCCTTCCAATAATACCACAAAAACATTACCCAGAGCCGCTAATAATAATGATGCTATTAGACCCACTGTGCCGCCTCCAGTAATAGATCCAAGGCTGTAAAACACAGCAGTGAGTTGTATGTGGGCCATTACCATGGCGAAAATTCTGAGGTAGGAGAC
>CAZQQB010000019.1:2825-9080 GCA_964595415.1 uncultured Nitrososphaerota archaeon
CTTATCATAGTATCAAATACTTCAAATCCCATCTCTCCAAGGATAGAGAGCCCTTCTTTTCTACCATGTTTGATAAAACCCCATACGGGTTTTCCTACTAGCATAAATATGGCAGGACCAATGATATAGAATATAGGACCTGTAAACCATTGATTGAGATTCAGGCCGTAATTGAAGACCACAAACATGAATAGAAGGTACCAAAGTAACTTTGGAAGGTTAACTAAGAAAGCATCTGCCCTCTTCTTTTGTATTAAGCTGTTTATTACCAATATTAAGAGACCAAGTGAGATCTGTGACACACCTATGTATAATGAGAATTTGAATAAGGAGATTAAATCTTCGCCTGGTGAGAATATTGTGTGATAGCCTATATGTTTACCAAAGGCTTCACCGTATAGTGCTGCACCCACTATCGCACCAGATATTCCACATATTATAAGGAAGAGGCCTATCTTTGACATAGACTTGGTGTACTTGTACAAAATAAAGCCTAATACAGCTAGCAATATTCCGTGTCCAAGATCCCCAAACATTAGGCCAAAAAAAAGCGGGAAGGTGATAGCCATAATTGGGGTTGGATTTAGTTCGGTATATGAAGGGACTCCATACAAGTTTGTAATACTCTCAAATAGTTTGAAGAATCGAGGGTATTTGAAGACTACAGGTACTTGGGGAGAAGAGTGTTCCTCTTTCGAGAGGCAAATTATGCGCCCATTCAGCTTATTTTGAAGATCTCCCATCAAAGGTTTCAGATTTTTGGTTGGTACATACCCTTCTAAGATCATCCAATGCCTCGCGAAAGTGGCTTTTTCTCTGATGGAAAGCAAAGAGAAAGCATCAGATAGAATAGACCGTAGGTAGACCAAAATTGGTATTAATGAGAGGAGAGAACGGCGCATCTCCTCGTTTTTCAAGGAGAGTTCGTTGAGTCTTTTTTCACTTGATGCGAGGGTTTCGGGGAGGCTGGATAATGTTTCGGTGATGCCTTCAAGTTGTGGCATTTGCACAAAACCAGCTTCTTCGGCAGCACGTTTAATTTTGTTTAAGTCCTCTTTCATGCATATTATTAAAACGGTATCTGGTTTTGAGTTAACATTAATTACCAGAGAGGGATGGGGTAGTATCAATGAAAGCGTTCCAGGGCGAACCTCTTTTTGATATAGCGCCAATAAGCCAAGACGTTTAAAAGAGGCAAATACTTGTAAAGGCACGGTTTTTTCCAATTTGACATAAAAGGGTGTCCATAAATTAAGAAAGGATTTAAGCTTCTCCTCGGTCTGTATCGACTTATCTATTTCTTTAACACTGAGCTCGCATTCACTTAGCTCCTTTTCGATCGCCTCAAGTAGGGATTGCCAATCATGGGCCTCTGAAAGGGCGGGCTGCGGCGGTGGTAGTTCGGTTAGACCTAAAAATTTTTTTGCTTGCTCTATCAATGTGTCGAGACGAGTGCTGAGGTCTCGCACTCTGGTTAAAAGTTCAGAGGTAACTTCTGTGGTCTTTGTGGTTATATGAAAGGCACCTTGTATATTGAGAGAGTCCATTACCTGCTCTGCGTCGGACTTCAAGAAAAGCAAAGTAGTCTTTGACATCCGCTCTGGGCGCAGCATCAGCGACACCCAGATTAAGCAGGTATTTTCAGCCACAACAGTACCGCTATAACAAGACCGTAAATAGCTACTGCTTCGCAGAGTGTGACAACAAGAAATGCCTTGAAGAAGGTCTCAGGCTTTTCTGCCAAGGCGGATATCGCAGAAGAGCCGCTCTTTGCCAAAGCATATCCTGCACCAAGACCGCAGAGGCCTACTGCAATGCAAGAGCTAAGTGCCAACATCGAAATATCTTGGTTGGCGGTTGATGGGGTCTCTGCAGAGATTGATTGCGATGCTGCAGCTGCAACCATCATTACAGAGACTGAGATCATGACGATTGAGGCGGCTAGAACCATTATCCAAAATAGCTGTATTCTCTTAGCTGCAAGGAAACACACCAACCTTCTATTTGAATTCCACTTATTTATAAAACTTCCTTATATAACTCATCCTTTTTTCGCTCTATTCTGCTGGATAAATTAGTAAGAGCTTCGGTGATCAGTTTCTTTGTGGATGTTTTTTTAGAATCGTATAGGCGCTTTATTTTCGTATAAAAATCTTCATCCATATGTTAACACCTGTTTTGCCTTCTTTTCAAGTAAGTTTTTAACTTTTTTAACCCTTACAAATTCCTCTCGGTCTCTTTCTTCCAAAACTGCTGATATGAGGGACACCATGTCTTGGTAGCGCGGTATTAAAAATTGTTCAAGAGCGTTTATCCTATGCTGGGTTTTTTTAACTTCCTCTACAAGTCTTATCAGTGCGATTTCAAGTTCAGCGACTCTTATCACAAGAGGGAGCACTTCAGTAAACTTCTCAACAAATTGATCCACTAAAATTGTTGGTTTTGAGATACTATACATAAGTGGGTTTGTGACCTTAGAGGGCTCCAGAGACAGAACCGATACGCCCATAATCTTCCTCTTGGTGGGCGTCACTTTATACTCAAAGCTGGGCATTTTGCTTATCAGCTCCATCTCCTTGGTTCCGACCACTACTGTGGCTGCGTCAAGTATCCTGTACGCCTCCTGAAGTAGGCCATTTACCTCAGACCTCAGTTTTGTAGCCTCTCCTATTCTCCTGTTTATTTCTAGGAGAAGGATCTCCCGCTTCTCCTCGAGTAGGTCGTGCGCCCTCCTCAAGAAGGCAAGCGTTCTTTTAAAGCGTATCAGGTTCATTTTGGAGGGTGCGACCCTCGTGGACAAAGTGGATCACATCCGCTTGTAGTACATTTTTACGAAGCGGTCTGGGATCCTGGTGAGTTCAGATTCGGGCAGAAGGGAAAGCTGCTCCCATGCCAGCGCCAAAGTGGTCTCCAAGCTTCTGTTCTCGTCTAGCCCTTGGCTGAGGAATTTGCGCTCAAAGTTATCCCCGAAGCGGAGGTATGCCCTGTCCTTCTCAGTCAAGCCTTCCTCGCCGATGATGGCGCTCAGGGACCTTAGCTCCTGAGCCCTTGCGTATGCGGAGTATAGCTGACTTGCGACCGGACCGTGATCTTCGCGGGTCTTGCCCTTTCCGATGCCGTCCTTCATTAGTCTTGATAGGCTCGGAAGGATGTTGATTGGAGGATATAACCCTCGCCTATGGAGATCCCTATCAAGAACTATCTGCCCTTCGGTGATGTAGCCCGTCAGGTCAGGGATGGGATGGGTGATATCGTCGTTAGGCATTGTGAGCACGGGCATCTGGGTGATGCTCCCTTTTCTGCCTTTGATCCTGCCAGCCCGCTCGTAAATAGAGGCAAAGTCGCTGTACATGTATCCAGGGTACCCCTTCCTGCTTGGAACCTCCTCCCTGGCGGCGCTGATCTCCCGCAGTGCCTCTGCGTAGTTTGTCATGTCGGTCAAGATTACCAGTACATGCATATCTTGTTCAAATGCAAGGTACTCTGCAAGGGTAAGTGCGCTCCTGGGGGTGACCAACCGCTCAACAGGCGGATCGTCGGCCAGGTTCAAGAATATGGCAGAGTTCTTCAGAGCGCCTGACTCTTCGAAACTCCTCTTGAAGAAAGCGGCCTCGTCATGCTTAATTCCCATTGCTACGAACACGACGGCAAAGCTCACCTCTTCCCCGATAATTGTGGCTTGCCTTGCGATCTGGGTCGCAAGAAGATTATGGGGCAAACCAGAACCAGAAAAGATGGGGAGTTTTTGCCCTCGCACCAGCGTATCCATTCCGTCGATGGCAGAGACGCCAGTCTGTATGAATTGGGTAGGATAATCCCGAGAGTATGGGTTCATTGGCAAACCATTTACATCCCTGTAATCCTCGGTGAAGGGTGTAGGGCCGCCATCTATTGGTTCCCCAAGACCATTGAAGACTCGCCCCAACATCTCTGTAGAAAGAGGGATTGTGAGGGGTTTGCCAAGGAAACGCACGGAGGTAGATGTTGTGGATAGACCTGTCGTCCCCTCAAAGACTTCAACAGCAGCAACACCCCGATTGATCTCTAGATCCCTCCCTCTCCTTATGCCACCCTCCTCGTCCCTGACTTCAACTAACTCATTGAAGCCCACATCGGAGACGCCATCTACAAAGATGAGGGGGCCACTTATCTTCTGTACGCTTCGGTATTCGACACTGATATTCATACGAGTTCCTCTCCAACTAACCCTTTAATGTCAGCTTGAACCCTTTCTAGGAACTTGTCTATATCATCTGCTTTTTCATTTGGTACCGACATCCTAACTTTTATCAAATCGGTTACAGAGGTTAAAGAAGAGATCTTTGGTACTTGAACCCCCTTTGAGATCGCCTTGAGAGATATCTCGTGGAATGTGAGTATAGCTGAGAGAAGTTTGAACTGCTTTTCAGGAGAGGAGTAGGTATCCACGGGGTCGTAGGCGTTTTGTTGCAAGAAGCCTTCCCTCAGAAGCCTTGCGGTCTCCATTATAAGTTTCTCAGACTCGGGCAAGGATTCTATACCGACCAGACGTATGACCTCTTTAAGGTCATCCTCCTTCTTCAGGATGTCGAGCGCCTTGAGTCGGAGTTCCCTCCACCGACCGTTGGTCCTTTCGTTCCACCACTTTTCAACATAGTCGGTGTATTCAGAGTAAGACGTAAGCCAGTTGATGGCTGGGTAGTGGCGCATGCTGGCCAGCGCGCTGTCTAATGCCCAGAAGGCCCTCACGAACCTCTTGGTGTGTACTGTCACGGGTTCTGAGAAGTCTCCACCTGGGGGAGAGACCGCTCCTATCAGGGTTACGGAGCCATAGAGACCGCTTAGAGACTTTACTCTCCCCGCTCGCTCGTAAAACTCGCCAAGCCTAGATGCGAGGTAGGAGGGATAACCCTCCTCAGCCGGCATCTCCTCGAGTCGGCCTGAGATCTCCCTCAAAGCTTCAGCCCATCTACTAGTCGAGTCGGCCATTACGGCAACATTGTAACCCATATCTCTGAAGTACTCTGCTATGGTCACACCCGTGTATATACTAGCCTCCCTAGCAGCCACAGGCATGTTGCTTGTATTTGCTATGAGGACGGTCCTCTCCATCAGGGGTCTACCACTCCTCGGGTCTCTCCACTCAGGAAAGGTAAGTAGAACCTCTGTCATCTCGTTACCCCGCTCACCGCACCCAATATATATTATTACCTCAGAGTCAGACCATGCAGCCAACTGGTGGGAGGTTATGGTCTTCCCAGTACCGAAACCGCCAGGTATGCTCACGGAACCACCCTTGGCAACAGGGAAGAACATGTCAATAATCCTCTGACCTGTTATCAGGGGTTCTGAAGGTTCGAGGCGGTCGAGGTATGGTCGCGGCTTCCTTACAGGCCATTTATGGTACATCTCGATTTCATGGACTTCTTTATTTTGGGATAGTCTGGCGATGTTTTCTTCTATCGTGTAGTCGCCTTCCTCTGCGATGTATTCAATCTTGCCCTCCCTGTTCGGTGGGACTAATATTCTGTGCTCTAGGAGAGGGGACTCTTGCACCTTCCCAATGATTGTTCCAGGACCAACATAATCGCCCACCTTCTTTAGGGGGACGAAGTGCCACTTCTTGTCTCTTGGGAGGGCGGTAGCTTTCACGCCCCTCCTGATAAAATCGCCGGTAGCCTCTCTTATGACCGTGAGGGGGCGCTGTATACCGTCAAATATGCTCTGAAGTAGTCCGGGACCCAATTCTACCGCTAAAGGCATTCCGGAGCCTTTTATAGGCTCACCGAGCTTGAGACCTCCAGTCTCTTCATAGACTTGAATGGTCGCAAGATCCCCCTCCACTCGGACGACTTCCCCGATTAGCTCTTCATTACCCACCATGGTTAGTTCGTGCATCTCGAGACCTGCTACTCCCTCTGCCTGAACCACAGGTCCGCTTATTTTTGTGATTCTGCCAATTTTTTTCATAAGTATCACCCGAATAGTAAGGATGCTACCTTAGAGCGCAACATCTTTCGCTCTCCGTCTAATATGTTTTCAATTGTTCGATCCAAGAACAATTTTTTATCCTTAGAGATCACGATAAAGCCACCAATCTCAATAGGATGTGCCTTTATCTGTAAATCATTGCCCAGAGCCTTCTTCAGATTATCAAGACCCAGTTTTCTGATATCGCACTCTCTCATCAAGATCTCCCCAACGGTAATTGTATCAGGGATTTTTTGCAAGTTTCTTAGAAGATCCGACAAGTACTCCTCGGTTTCACAGTAAGCC
>CAZQQB010000019.1:9090-15718 GCA_964595415.1 uncultured Nitrososphaerota archaeon
TTTAGGAGGGACATGCGGGCCTCCACCTCTGACCTGGATATCTCCTTTCTGGACTCTATCTCTGCCTTCTCCTTGTATGTTGAGAGGATCTCTTGGCATCGAGATATCGTAAACTTCTCAGACTCATTTAAAATGCTTACGACTCTTTCAGCGGCCTCATTTAGAATTGAGAGTGATTTTGCCTTTGTGTCATCTAGTATCTTATCAACCATCTTCTTGAAGGCGTCTTTTTGTGACTCGAGAGAAAACTCGTGGCTCATACCTTGACACCCATCATCCTGCTTATTATTGACTTAAGGTCTACCTCAGCCGAGGCCTTTCTGCCAGGAACCTCTAGTATAACTGGCAGCACTCTCTTAATCTTCAAGGATGAGACATGTTCGCGAGCCAACGAGGAGTAGTCGCTGTCGAGAAGTATTAGTCCCACATCCTCCATCTTTAATGCGCTTTCGAGAGAGGTCATAAACTCCTCTTTGGAAGAAACAGGTATGCCCTGCACCCCCGAGAGGCCGTATCCCTGCGATAGTGTGGCATCTCCGATGAACAGGATCTTCATCGATTATCACTTTATTATATTACTGAGTTTCAGATCCTATAAGTGCTTTTACCTTCTTTAGTTTTTCTATAAGCCTGTCGTATCTTGCAACAGGCTCGACGATAAGTCCAAGGTCTCGAAGTGCTTCAATGCCTTCTATTGAGTAGATAGGGGCTTCTATCTTTACGGGCTCATCAAATGGGTTGCCGACAACATAATCCCTGTAAGGCAGATTGGCCCTGTGCTCTACGACCCAACCGCCAAGATTTATTACGTGTTTTCCTCGTATAACGACCTTTGGCATGACGACACCCCCCTACAAACTGACAGATAGTACCAATGCGAGAACCCCCAGAGCTGAAAGCCCCACTGCTGTGGGGTATATTTGACGGAATGTAAGGATCGGAGAGAATGCAACCAGTATTGCAAGCGAGATTGGCAGTATGAGGCTCAGAACCATGTTTAGTATAAAGCATAAAGGCATAAATGGGTCGAAGGGTATGCCTAGGAACAACGCGACAAAGATGCTAGCAAGTGCAAAGAGGAGCAGATTTCGCATAACATAATAACCAGCTCTTAGTTGGGCTGCATATTCGAGAACCCCTCCCTCTATGACGTCTAATTTTGCTTTCAGGATGCTGAATGGCTTCTCATTCAAGAGCATGACATAGCCGACAAAGAAAACGATGGCAGCCAAAAATCCAGGAAGGGTTAAGATGATTGGGTTGGAGGGGAGAGGAGCGGCCCACCAATGCGAATTGAAGTAAGCAGGATTCTGTAACTTGATAATATCCGAGATCATGCCGCTCCTAGCCGCTGCAAAGGGAACCAAAAGTGCAATATAGAGCGGGAGGGATCCTATGGCCATCATTTTCAGCGCTCTCTCAGCAGAATGTTGCTCCAAAAACTCCCTTAATATCCCCTTTCCCTTTGCGCCTTTAGTGAGATCTGGTACGGGCATGGATGTTGAGAGTACAGATTGCGATTGTGAGCCCATAAGGACGTATAATACCTCCTCGAGTTTGAGGAAGCCGGCCAGACCAAGGATGCTCCCCCATCCTAATACGATCCACCAGAACGGGGTCGAGAAGAGGAATAGTAAAAGCACTACGATGATGCCAAACCATACCAAAGACTTATAGAATGAGGGCATCTGGGCGAGGGGTTCTGCTTTAGCCTTGTACCAAAACTTCAGTACGGCCCACCAGCCTGGTGTGAGTATGGGTGGGCCGATCCTCTGCTGAATCCTTGCCTGGATTTTCCTCTCGATTCCTGGTAGCACCAATGAATATAGTATAGCAATGATAGCAGATAATTCCAGCGATAAAGACTATGGGATCCATACTATCGCCTCCGTCCGTACCTCTTTACTACCTCAGTATCGCTCATAATTCTAGTCTTGCCAGAGTCCACTACCTCGACCCTTGTGCAGCATGTTAGGCATGGATCGCAACTTGCTATCGTTAAGATCGCGTCCGTCACATGGTCACCAACACAGGCATTCTCCATCGCAGCAAGATTGGTCGGTGTTGGGGTCCTTATCTTGTATCCCCGTATAAGTCCTTGGGAGTCTAAGCTATAGGAGTGCATGAGCTCGCCTCTATATGTCTCAAAATATTGTGTTGTAAAGTCCATTTTCTCGGCGATCCATGCTCTATTTACTATTGGCCCGTCAGGAAGGTTCTTTATTATTTGGCGGATTATCTTCAAACTCTCCAGAACTTCGAGGGCTCTTTGAACTATTCTTGCCTTGTTGTCACCTTCGGTCAAGACTATGATGTTGAAATCGAAGGGCTTGTACTCGTACATCATCCTTCTAACATCATAGTCCCAGCCCGAACTCCTACCAGTTGGTCCTGTAGCATGGTACTTTATAGCATCGTCTTTTGATAAAAATCCTACTCCAGTCAACCTTGACATAACGAGGGGGTCTGCCAAGATCCTCTCCACATACTCCAAATACTTCTTCTCGAAGTCGTCAACCCTTTCCAAGATAACCCTCTTAAGGGCTTCGGTGAGATCTGCCCTAGGTCTTATTCCACCAATCACGGGAACAGAGGGCATCACCCTATTTCCGCCCACATAATACATTAGATCCATGAAGACCTCCCTAAGGAGGAAGGAGCGCATTGCAAATGTTTCGTGACCGACGACCTCAAATGCATGACCGAAAAGTATGAGATGGCTTGCTATACGCTGTATCTCGTTAATCAATACTCGGATGTAATTTGCTCTATCTGGGACTTTTATGTTAAGCCCAGCCTCAATGACACGAACAGAGTTCCAAGCATGGACATTAGAGCATATTCCGCATACTCTCTCAGTTATCAGCAACGCCTTCTCGACGGGAAGGCCCTCAAGTAGCCGCTCAATGCCTCTGTATGCCATGTTTATATTGATCTCGCAGTCTTCAACGATCTCATCATTGACGAAAAGCCGGATCCTGTAGGGCTCGATAAGTGCAGGGTGGACTGGGCCAAACGAAAGCTCTTTCTCTATAACGCTTTTCTCTTTAGACGCATCTGTCATCCTAAGGTGCCTCCATAAGTTTTGGTATTCCCTTAACGGCCCCAGCCAAGATGTCCTCTGGTCTAGGGGCACAGCCAGGTACTTTAACATCAACAGGGATTATGTTCTCAACAGGCGCAAACACTTCCTCATTTATGCCGATATCACCGACCATATTCTTGTAGACATTACCATTAATTGCGCATGCACCTGCCGCTACAACGGCTTTAGGTTCAGGTATTAGTTCGTAAAGTTTTTTAAGTGGTTCAACCATCTGCCATGTCACACAGCCCGTTACGATTAGCACATCGGCCTCCCTTGGGTTCCACGTAAGAAGGACGCGGTACTGTTCCAAGTCGTACCTTGGGGAGAGGAGAGCGTTCACCACCTCTATATCACAACCGTTGCATCCACCCGAGTAGAAGAGCATAACATGAATCGCATTCTTCCTTGCAGTCGCCTTTAATCCCATCACTTCTTACCTCCTCTTATGAGCTCCAGACTCTCTGAAGGTATTAACTTTTTAAGCTCTTCAATTTTTTCAGGTGGAGCCCTTATGGGTTTCTTGAGGATCTCTTGGAGAGTGAGCTTGGGACTGCCAACATCTCTCGCATGAATTGGCGCAGCTTCTCCGAAAACAGAGAATATGGGACAGAAATCATGGCAGTTGAGGCAGAAGACGCACTTCATGAGGTCGATGCGGGGGACATACGTCCTCATATATCCTTCCACGATCTCGACAGGCTTCTCCAGTTTTACCATCGTTATGGCTTGGGTCGGGCATATCTTCTCGCAGCCGCCGCAACCTATGCACATCTCGTCCAGTACGGTATCCCAAGCTGGGACTGACAGAGTCAAAACTTTATTACGTATCTCTATACTCGTGGCCCGGTCAGACTTCGCCACAATTCTAACAAAGTTCCTGTAGGCACCTTGTAACATCAATCTTAAGAAGGTTATCACGGAATCACCACCACCTCACTAGCATGTCCGGCAACCTTTTTAGTACTGTAGACTTTCACAACGCGAATACAGTCTGTGGGGCAAGTCATAGCGCATGCCCCACAACCTATGCATTTAGAGTCATCTACTTGTGCTAGACCGTTATTCAGATACACAGCATGGTCTCCCTTCAGTGTAATCTTGCAAGCCTCGACGCACAAATTGCAACCTATGCATAAATTCCTGTTTATGGACACCGACCACCGATCCAATTTCCGTGATGGTAGAACGTGTAATATCGGTATGGCGCTCGCCGGGCAGTGAGATGCGCAGAGCTCGCATAATATACATTTAGAGAGGTCTACAGCAGGCTTTATATCGATTATGGGGTTGAAAGTTATCGCACTCGTGGGGCAGACCTTAAAGCATGTCCCACACCGTATGCACAAATCTGTGGACTTGCTCATAGAATGTTACCTCCCCAACTCACCGTCTTTATGGAAAGAGCGCCAACAGGACAGGATTTGATGCAACGACCGCACATCACACAGTATCCGGCGGGGTAGCGTTCTTTAAGGTACATTGTCTGTGGCGGGCAGACCCGGACGCATTCATTACAGAGCGTGCATAGTTCGGGGTTCAGCTTGATCCTGTTCATCTCGAACTTCAGCGCCCCATTTGGACAGACCCTTGCGCAGAGGGAGCACAAGGAGCAGTTGATTATGCTGGGTGAAGCGTTGCCCTTCTTTATCCTAAGTTTGCCCTCGTACAGTTGTATTGCCTCGACTGGGCACCTCTCATAGCACTCCATGCACATGACGCATGTGACTTTTATGCTCCTCTCTTGGTAGGAGTGGGTGTGCAGGTACAGTTTTCCGCCTTCCTCTGGCTTGATCTTGCCCTCGTAAGAGTCTATTGCCTTGACTGGACATACCTCTGCGCATAGGTTGCAATGAGTGCAGAGACCCTTCTCCTCTACAGTGAATTTTATAGCGTCCGTGGGGCAGATGTTTCTGCATCTCCCGCACAGAATGCATTTTGACATGTCTCGGAATATCTTCCTCTTTGAGACCTGAGCAGTCTTTGCAACTTGGACTGTCATTTTGTGACCACCGCCTCCACTTTTTTGCCCTCAAGTATCTGCTTCAGGCGCTCGGGCGTCGCTATCTCCAGAACTATGGAGTAGTCGAGTGGGCGAGGTATATGTCTGGCAAGGTCGAATCGGGCGTTTTTGGGGCATACCTTCACGCATAAACCACATCTGACACAGATGCCCTTGACCCGTTCCTTCTTCAGAGTCTCGTCCTTCACGATCTTGGCAAATCCAAATGGACAGTGCTTCACACACAAGCCGCAGAGGGTGCACCTACTTCTGTCCACATACCATCCTCCAAACCTGTTCTTCCTTATAGCCTGAGTTGGGCAGACGCGAGTACACTCCCCACAGGTCGTGCAGCTGAAGGGGATGCCGTCAGGATGGTTGATACAGTCTGTCGGACAAACCTCCCAGCATTTGCCACACTTGTCACAATCAGAGGTTGTCAGATACATGGTCTATTCACCTTTCATGGCCTTTCCTATCAGGATTCCGATGGTGGCACCAATCAGAGGGATGGCAAACCCAAAGCCAGGTATAATGTAACCACCGTATATTGAGTAGGTAAACATGAAAGAGCCAAAAAGTAGGGCGCCCACAATGCTGAAGGCGATAGCCAAGACCGCAGTTCGAGATGATATCTTTCCAGACAGTTGAGTGCCAAATAGGATGCCCAGCACCAAGGCGATTATAGATGGTGTAATCTCTCCCAGCATCATTCTATTTTCCTCCCTTCTGCTCTTCTTCTACGGGTTCCGACCAACCATAGAGGAAAGCGAAATAGATCAAACCAATTGCGCCGAGTACATTAAATGCCTCGGCGATGTTTATTAGCGGTATTATTCCGGGTGTAGAGTTGAATATTCCCTCTTGGAGTACTAAAGAAAGCCTAAATAGGTCACCGAAGAGACTATGCAAGGCGGGAGATACAAGCCCCCATACATCCGTTCCAACATTGTACTGCCAGTAGCCCGAACTGAGAAATCCAGGGATGCCTAACAGAGTGTAGCCCCCCAGCCCGACTGCGCCGATGCCGACTAAGAAGCGCTTGCCGAACCTTATAGGGTTGTCCTTTCCGTAAAAGATTGCAGCCAACAGGTAGGCCGAAGTCATTATGACGCCGCACTGAAAGCCACCGCCCCCAGATGTTGAAGAGGCTGTTACAACCATGATGCCATAGGATAGCAGGAGTATCCCGGCTGGCAGTCCCAAAAATCTGAGGATGACTGTTAGGGATTCTGTCTTATACTCCAGTGGTGGAGAGCCTACGGGAGGCTCCTCAGAGTAGTGTCGCATCTGGACTATGCCCCTTCCTATTACCAGTGCTGATACTACGGCACCAACGTAAATTACTGCGGTCTCGATTAATGTGTCAAAACCGCGCCAATCGTAGACCCAAGTCGCTATGTTATTGGGAGCGACCAAGTAGGCTAGGATGTTGTATATCCTACTTATTCCAGGGTTGACATTTCCAGCCAGCTTCTCAAGAGAAGAAATCAGACCTACGCCTATTATCAGAAGGGCAATTACGGCAATTATGCCCCTCC
>CAZQQB010000019.1:15728-17096 GCA_964595415.1 uncultured Nitrososphaerota archaeon
GCTCTTTTGGATCCATCTATTATCCCCCCCACAAGGTTACGGCCATTATAATTGCGAAGTATATTACAACCCAGTAAAGGACCCTGTTTAGGTCGTTGCTGTTCTCTTTTTCAAGTGTCACTATTAGGGGAGCAAAATATAGTACCGCTGCGACGACTGCAATAAGCATGACCATTCCCAATGGGATGGAGAATATTCTGAAGAAGGACGCGAGTATCAAGGCAAATACTAATGACTGGAGTTCTCCAGTCATGTATCCAGTCAGCAGGTTGGTGTACCCGCTTCCGCTTACAAAAGTGCTCATCCATTTCTTCACTTTATCATATAGAGTGTCTAAAGAGACCATGGGATGCTCACCGCCTGTGCTACAGGTGTTAGAAATCTCACAATAATATCAGGATAAACCCCTATTATCAGGGTTAAAATCAGAAAGATTCCTAGTCCTAAATAGAGGGACATTGGCACCTTCGCTTCGCCAACAACATCGGGGCTTTCTGGTGGCTTCAAGAATATTCGATAAATTGCTCTGAATAGGGCTATAAACGTGGTGACGGAGACCATAAGTACCACGGCGGCCACTTCTGGCAGCCCTACCTTCAGTGCGGCCTGGATCAGAATGATCTCGCTCTGAAAGCCGTTAAAAGGCGGGATCCCGGAGGCCGCAAATGTGCCTAGCACAACAGCCAGTCCGAGCCAAGGCGCCCTCTTGGCTATGCCATAAGCGTTTTTGGTGGAAGTCCTTCCGCCGAAATAGTATAGCGCCTCGCAACAGAGCAACAATACAGTCATGTAAATCACATCGTTTACTGCCTGAAACATCCCACCCACAAGTCCCTCTGTGGTTCCCAAAGATATCCCGACTGTCACAAGCCCGCTGTGGCTAATTATGATATACGCCAAGATCCATCTAAAGTCTGTTTGGACG
The DNA here is from genome assembly GCA_964595415.1 of uncultured Nitrososphaerota archaeon. Lineage (GTDB taxonomy): Archaea > Thermoproteota > Methanomethylicia > Methanomethylicales > Methanomethylicaceae > CAZQQB01. Next base: position 16,654 of record CAZQQB010000019.1, read on the forward strand.
AGTGCCATGACCCCCCCGAGCATCATGGTTATGATGCTTATAGCCAACATGGCTTCCCTCACGAAAGGTAGCATGCCAAATATGCGGAGCATCACGATACCAATGGCGACAAGTATCAGTTTTGACTGGGTTTGAAGAATCGCTGTGCCATGGGGGAACGATGCACCGTAAACCTCTGACTTCAGGGGATGGATTGGGGCAAGCCCGCCAGCATATATCCATGAAAGTACGAAGAAGCCAAATAAAGGATGGTGGACATGCCGCCAAGCTCAACGGACTGAAGGTACCTTATGGCATCCGAAATGTTGGAATAGCCTGTGAGGCCAAGAATTAGGGCCAGGGCAATAGCAAGACCCGCGCCACTCAGGGCTGAAAAGAATGTGTATTTTAGCGCAGCTTTATGGCTCACGCCTGTGCCAGAGCCCACAACGACCCCAGCCACT
>CAZQQB010000020.1:0-1911 GCA_964595415.1 uncultured Nitrososphaerota archaeon
AATATTTTTGGAAAAGTCTATTTTTTGATGGTAATATAAATAGATTATATAATAATGATATAAAATAGTTTATTATAAGAAATATATTTAATAAAAATTATAAAATTAAAAACTTTAAAATTATAATTAAAAACCAGAGCAGCAGAACCCCAATTGATATCAATTCCATATGTCTTTCCAATCTGAGGCGCTTTAGTGTTGCCTCAAAGACTTTTCCACCGGCCATCAGCGGGGCAGGCATGCCATTTATAAATAAAAGCCAAAAGTTCGCGACTGAGATTATGTGCAAATAGGCGTTCAAGGTCACAAATGGTAGAAATGCCAAAAATAGTAAAAAATTGCAACCCAACCCGCTCGAGTAAAATGGCAATTGTATCATGCGATATATTTCAGGTGCTATATCGGCCTTTACAAAGCCACCCCATATGCCTGACATGGAGAGCTCCATTGATATGTTACTGACGTTCATGTTTGCGAGAATCACAATGTGTGAGGACTCATGCAAAAGAATGCCAAATATTAATGATGTAATTAGGATCAAAAAAGCAAGCGGGTCAATTAGTGAGGGCAAGAAGAGATTCGGAATAGCCCCGTAAGCAAGGAAAAAAGTTATCGATGCTAGAACAAATGGGACCGAAAAGAAGCCGATCCCACTAACAGTAATTTCGTAAATGGTGGCGACTTTTTTGTTTGATTTGCAACTCTTTACGATCAGTTCCGTGATCAGGAAATGTCACTTTCCAATTATGTAGATTTCTTGTAATCCTTATAGGATTCGAGACCTGCCTTTGTTAGCGTAAGCTTTGAGGTTATTAGACCTTTTTTCTCTCTCAGGTATCCCATTGCAACGAGATCCTTTACCGCCAATCTGAACATATCGGCCCATCCTTTAGTACCAGCAACGCCCCCCTTTATCCCACTGTCCTTTCGCTTTGTCATCTCACTCGAGACATAACCAAGTAGCTCTCCGCTACTGAATTCCACAGACTCTATTTTACTCTCGTCACCAACTTTTTTAAGAATATATTCGATTATCAACTCTTGCATTACAGTAAACTTTCTCTTTTCCATTTTTACAAACCCGAATAAGTATATATTAGTGAATAATATAAAAAATTTTCAGTTCGGAGAGGATCATTATAAATTATTTTACATTGTTTAAACTGTCCATAGCTATAGCATTTCCGTCGGCTGTGGTTGTTCATTATCTAATGCCTCTAATCCTATGGTTAAAGACTTATGACTTGCTCATAGTGGCCTTGTCACTTACATCGTATTATGTGGGATTTACGCTCGGGACGTATTATGGTCAGTGGTCAAGGGCAACATTATCAAGGACAGCGGGCACCTTCCTGACGGCGCATGTAATAACCACACTCCTTCTCGCAGCGTATGGACAAGGCTACATGACACTTGTATTTTCCCTTTTGATAGGTGCAACCACTGGTGGTCTCCTTTCATTGCCATCATACAGGGTAATAAATCTTCCAATAGCTTCTGCTCTATCAATGTTTCCTTTTCTGGGAATTTTTTTAATGGAAATATATGAAGTGGACTACGTGCTGATCTTGTCAGGCATGCTTGCATTTGCCTCTTCCGTAGCATTGCTAATTTCGCTAAAGATAATTGTGCCAAAACCAAAGATGGTTGAGAGGACAAATTTAGGTTTATCGCTGGACGGATGGCTTCTTGCGCTGGGAATAGGTCTTGGAGGTAGCATGGGAACCATCCTGATCCCCGTAATAGCTGTGGTCGCAATGAAGGTGAGTGCCATTTATGTCGGGTTAGTCATCACGGCATCACTCATAACAATCCAATTTATCGCATGGAGACTGAGAAACCAAAGTGTAATATACAAAGGCATGGGAACAATAATGGTCTTGTCGCTCTTCCTTGCTTTTTTAGTGATGG
>CAZQQB010000020.1:1921-4486 GCA_964595415.1 uncultured Nitrososphaerota archaeon
TGGGGGTCGCAGACAACATATTTCTTTTCTTTGCGCTATGGTTTCTGGTGACGGTAGATCTGAGCTATTATAACTCTTTTTTGGTCGTTGCCAATAGGACTCTTAAGAAGTTCGATGAGTACAAGTTCATATTGGTCTCTTCCTCTCTTTCGATCTTAGGTCCTATACTCGCACTTCTGATCTGGGCAATGGGGTCTTATCAGATAATTTTTTACTTCAGCGCTTTATTAATATTAATCAGCTGGATGAGCATGAGAAAGTTGCTCAAAGAGGCAAAATAGATGGATTTTATGGAGCGGTTTTTAGACCCGAAGACTTCAACGATACTAAGGATAGCATTTGGAAAGATTTTACAGAGGTTTCCACTCACATTGTGCATGATTTTGAGCATTGCTGTATTGACATATGTATTCACATTTTATGAAAGGGTCGCTGAGGGAGGGACTTTAGGATTATTCTTACTCCTCACTTTCATGTTAGCGATAACAACATCCTTTGCTCTAGAATACGATACAAAAGATGAACTAATGCTGCTGATAAACCTTGGAATTTCACCATCAGACATATTCAACCTTGGGATCTTTAGAGTTTTAGCAATCTCTTTAATTGGCTATGTGGTTGGGGTTGCATTGGTGATAATATTGCCACTTTCCAGTATAAAGAATGTGATGCTTTTTTATGCCTTTTTAATCGCAGCGGTCTTCGGGATCATTCCTCCGCTCTATTCCTCATTAAAATCAATGCGTGTCAGCCTTTTGGGAAGGGTAGCTTTCAGACCTATAATTGGGAGGGAAGTGCCAATAATTTTAGCACTCTCAGAAGTACAAGGGATCAAGGAGTTTGTTGAAGAGAGGTTAAGCGATCGTCAAGATCTCATAATTGTAGAAACCTCCCAAAAGCCAGGTGAGCTCATTTTTATTTGCAGATATCTGGGGGATTTCGGAAGGGAGACTTTTGCCATGCTTGCAACACTTAGCGTAAAACCGGATAAGGCGCTGAGAAACGATGAGACGTTACCAATCGTGGTGGTAAAGGTCAGCATGAAAGAGGGTAAAAATCCAGTTCTGGATTGCTGGGAAGGAAATGACGAAAAACACAAAAAAAGATCATCTATTGCTCTAAGCTTTCAAGCCCTTGTCCAACAATTTCTGATAGAGTATAAGGTGTACAGCGGCAGGCTTAGAGGCGCGGAATTTAGAAGTTGATTAATAGCATGATCTCAATCTCAAATATTTAGTTTAACCTAATAATACGCGCAATACGATTAGCAAGACAATATTTGGATGAAGTAATAGCCTAATAGTGGGAAGTAAAACCATAATCATAATATTAAAAAATCAACAAAAAAGAAAAAATGCCTAACCTACCCGACCGATCTTCCTGGCGCTGATGATGAATGCATCCAAGTTCTCTAGTGAAGTAGTCGAAGGAAGGCAGCAATCAGGCATATGATCATACTTGCCACCGACTGCACATGTTTTCAAAACATGTTCGACTTTTTCGATTGTCTTTGGATCTCCGAGGGCAATCGTTTCTGCGGCCTTGATAGCCCCACCAACCGCAACCATTGGAGAACTTTCTGCGAACGTTTTCTTCTTCAACATCATCTTTGCGTTCTAATAAGCGCCCCAGACTAGTGTGGGAAGGATATCTAATCATAACTCTGGTATGTTGTCTACTATGAACGAGGCACTCGGACTACCACAGAAGTGCCTTGAATAGCTCAGAAACCCGAGACGCTTAGCCTTCCTCAAGTATGCCTCTCATAAGGTACAACGAACTCCTTGAAGTGTTGTGTGCCAATCGTAGTTTCGCTGCCAGCACCGCTCGATGCGCCCAAAGCCCCGGCTTCGTACCAGCCTTCCATCATGTTCATGCAGACCTCCGTTGCGTGATTTATAACATCGTGTGCGAACCAAGGTCTCCGCATTATGTCATATGAGATCTCCCAGAGACCCCTTATCCTTGCTACAATTGAGAATGGCCCCACAGTGCCACTTGTGACTATTGCTTTGTTTCCAAACTCCCTAGCGACTTATGCAGTTGTATATGCAAGGTAGATCTCCATCAACACGCGGATCTGGAATTTTTAGTCCAGATCCTCAGGCGACTTTATGGCATATTCCACAAGGGAAGGCAACTGGTCAACAAAATACTTGTCCTTTGTGCCCATCGCAACTGCCTCGACTGTCGTGTAGGTGTATACGGTGATAAGGTCGATCTGGCATCTCTCATAAAGCGTCTTTATACCTTGGTACAGACGATGTCCCTTCTTGTCTCTCATGACATCTGCAACTGTCACATGCGGGAGTCCCAAACCCGCCTCCACGACCCTAACCCATCCCTGAACGACACGATCGGTACTTTCACCCATGTACATTGCCTCAATTCTGTCGAATGGTGTCATTTCTTCTCTGGACTCCTCTGCCATCTCAATCATCCCCCTTCAGAGCCTTGATGTATTTTATTGCATCAAAGGCATCCTTGCAGTAGATAGTACCAATTTCATTTGCCAACTCGGGACTGGTGGTGAAGCTGCCGATTAAAATCGCAGTCTTGTTATCC
>CAZQQB010000020.1:4557-9250 GCA_964595415.1 uncultured Nitrososphaerota archaeon
ATGGTTAGCCCATAACCTTTTTTACTTACAAAACCTTACAAGAACCCCGCCCAATAAAGTGAAGTAGTTCATTATCGCACTTGCCTTGGAGAGAACATTATTTGGTGCCAGAGCGGCCTATTGGACACACCTTAATGCACATGCCGCAGATTGTAGCAGCATATACAGCCTGGTATGGTTTCTGGGCGAAATTCTCCTTAAATTTATTCAGTCTGGTTACACATTTTTGAGGGTCAAAGATCTCTTCACGCGAAGCGGGGCGGAAATCAAAGTTTGAGTATTTCAAGGCTTTTGAGGGACATGAATCGACACAGAGCCTACATTTCCCACATTGGTTTTTCATGGGCTTACCTGGCTGCAGTGGCATATCTGTAAGTACTGTCCCAAGACGTACCCTAGGACCGTATACAGGGTTTACCAATAAACCATTGCGACCTATCCATCCAAGCCCAGCGGCACAAGCAAAAGCTTTGTGAGAAGCATGACCTAGCTCCTTTGAAATATCCACTCTAAGCGAGGCAGGTATAACTACTGACGAAAATCCCTTTCCCGAGATCCAACCAGACAATCTCATTGTTATTGAGTCGATGAGGCTGTTGGCAACGTGATAAGCGTGGGCGTATAGAATTCCAGGGTCTTCAAGCCGGATAAGATCAATTGCGGTCCTGGGAAGCGGTACTCCGATGGATATTGCATATTTGAATTCCCTCAATGAGAATGGAGCGTATACTGGAAGGTCATGAAGCAGCGAGATGTCGGCAATACCTGCAACGCCAGCTCCCGCAGATCTCGCAAGAGAAAGCATCTCTTCAGTATCGGTGCTGGATTTGTGCTTCAAAATGATCACATCCTAAAATTGTAAATATTGGATAAGGGGAAATTTAAGGTCTTTCAAATCACCAAAACGCAGTTCTGCAAATATTATTTTATCTTCTATAAGGTTAAAATTTAAAATTTTGGCTCATTAGTCGCCCATTAATTAAGTTGATTATTTTATCGGCCCCTTCGATTAAAGACTCTTCGAGGGTTGTGACGATATAAAGTGAATTTGTCTCCCTCTGCTTCCTCATTATTATGTCTGCTATCTTTTTCGAGTTTTCCAAATCCAAGTGAGCCGTGGGTTCGTCCAATATCACGATTGGCGGTGAGCCTATAATCGTTTGGGCGAAGCTCACTCGCTCGTACTCGCCACCGCTCAGTTGTGTGGGTTTATGATTTATCCTCTCGGCAAGACCGATGTCCCCTAAAAGTTCTTTTGCAGATCTGATGGCGCTATCTCTCTCAACATAGTTGAAGAGCAAAGGGAGGGCAACATTCTCAAGAATTGTTAGTTGTGGTATCAATACGGGATCTTGAGGCTTGAAACCAATTTTCTTCCTCCTGAACCAAGCTAGCTCATAGGCACCAAGACGAGAGATTTCAACACCATCGATAAAGACAGAGCCTGATGTGGGAGTTTCGAGGCCAGCTATTATACTTATCAGGGTGGTCTTTCCGGCACCAGATGGTCCTGCTATTACTGTGATCCCGCTCTCTGGAAATTTGAGACTCACATTATCCAAAGCAAGAATGTCTTTACCTGCAACTTTATAGCGTTTAGAGACAGAATCGACTAAAACCTGAGGTATAATCGATCCTCCAAAAAAATTATTTGGCGGTTAGAGTCCTAACGATGCCAACCGCCTCTGAGGCGTCCTTTCCCCAGCTGTCCGCGCCAATGGATTTTGCATATTCCATTGTTGTGGGAGCGCCGCCTATCATGATTTTGACTTTGTCCCTGTAGCCCTCGCTTGCGAGCAGCTCCACGACCTTCTTCATGCCTGGCATGGTCGTGGTCATCAGGGCAGACATCCCTATAACTTCGGCCCCCTGTTCCTTTACTGCCTTGACGAACTCTATCAGAGGCACATCCTTCCCTAGATCGATGACTTTGAAGCCAGCGCTATCAAGCATTATCTTTACAAGGTTCTTGCCGATGTCATGAATGTCGCCCTCCACGACGCCTAGTACGACGGTTGTGGGCTTAGCTGTCTTGTCCACCTTGATATGTGGTTTGAGAATGTCAACGGCTACATTCATCGCGCTAGCGGACAGGAGCACTTCTGGGACATAGTACTCGCCCTTCTCGTACAGTTGGCTAACAGCCCTCATACCCTCGGCGAGTCCTTTTATTATTGCTTCATATGCATCGATGTTGTTCTTTATGGCCTCCTCGGCCCACCTCTTCGCACCATCCTCATCTCCATCTACCACGCATTTTGCGAGGTTCTTGAAGAGTTCTTCTTTATCCATTTATTTACACCACCTATTGGTAAATTCCATATTTCTTGACGGATTCAACCATCGCTGCTATGTTCTCCGGAGGGACTGCCGCAGGAACAATGCATCCAGAAGCAAGTACAAATCCTCCGCCAGCCATAGCCTTCTCGATAGCGATTCTCGACTCTTCTTCGACATCCTTGGGAGTCTTCTGCAGTAGGGTTACACCAGGACTGATATTGCCCATAATGCAGACTCTGTTGCCGATCAGAGATTTTGCTCTGGCAAGGTCGACCTTTTCATCCACGCTTATGGCGTCTGGACCAGTATTAGTCATAACATCGAGTCGGTCATTTACGTTACCACAGATGTGCAGAAAGACCTTGGTACCCATCCTTTTTATAGCGCGTATCTCTCTTCTCAGGAATGGGAATACGAACTCTTCAAATGCCTTTCTGGAGATCATGTCGCCTGATGACGTCGGATCAGAGACCCATATAAGATCTGCGCCAGCCTCAACGACGGCCTCGGCATAAACTATTAGGCTCTCGGTAGCAATATCGATGAGCTCCTTCAACTGTTCAGGGTTCTTTTTCATGTCAAGTAGAGCTCTCTCTGTGCCCCGCATCATACACGTGTGTCTCCAACATGCCTGAACATAGCCCATAACAGGGATAACACCGCCAACGGCTTCTTTCATTCGGGATATACCCTTTAGTATCAGCGGTAGGCGCCCATTCTTTTTTGGGTGCGGAATCTTGAGTTTTGGCAAGTCTTTGGCGTAATCATTTACCGCTGGTATGTCAACAGAAGGGGGGGAGTCAACGGGTATCTTGAGCACGCTTCCCATAGCCTCTGACTCGGCATGAACCGCAAGCAGGTCTAGCACCATGTCGTAGCCGAATTTTCTTATAGCATAGAGCTGCGAATATACATACTTCTCGGTGTTTGTCATGACTTCGGAGAACTTGAAGCCAGCCTGCCGGACGCACCACTCCCTCACAAAGGGTGTCACTGGGACGCGATCCGGTTTTTTAAGTTCGAAGGCAGTCATGAGACGCTCGTATGGAGTCATTTCCTCTCTTTGAGACATTTTATGTCACATGTTTTATTTTAGGATACTTTGTTTTTAAGGTTTGTTAGTTGTATTCTATTTAATAAATAAGGACATTGTATAAATAAATTATTTTTTATCCACCCTCTACCATGGGGAGTATGCTTATCTCCTCCCCTCCAGTTAACATGGCCGAGGATATCGGTATTGGAGCTCTACCATTCACAAGTATTATTGCCGCAGCCTTATCTGTCTGCAGGTTTCCCAATAATGGCCTCAATTTTTCGAAGCGCGTAGATAGAACTGTCAAAAAAAGTGGTAGGGGTGTTGGTCCTTCTATATCGATCTCTACCGAAGCTCCCCCCGCCGCTTCGCGGATATCTTGATAGAACTTTACAGTAACTTTTTCCATTGTTGACCCCTTAACACAGTTTACCCATTTTTTCTAGGTCGTCGGCTATGTCCTTAAGGTCGAGCTCCTCAAGTTTAGCTCTTGTGGGCAGACCGCTGGCAACATCCCATCCTCTCGCCTGGTAGTACTCATCGAGCATAGGTTCAAGCTCGAATTTCTGACCCTTTGATGGTCCCTCGGGTATTGGTTCTTTGAGGAAGCGCGAGGGCAGCGTGTCGTGCCTTCTATCAAATCCCTCCCTGACATTGAAAGCCTTTTCGACGTTCCAAACTCTTTCCGAAATCAATGCCTGTGGCAGCAGCAACTATCTTCATGAGGAGGTCGGGCTTATGCCACTCAGTTCTTGTTGGGAACGTGCACCAGATACAACATTCACCCCAAGTAAGACGGTCTTGGTTGAACTTGGTCAGCTTGCCCTTACCTTCTACAACAAAGCGATCCACCGCGGTGGGCAGTCCAAAGACCTCCTGAGTCCCATAGCCCAGGGCGTGGCTGCCACCTATATTAGAAGTCACCATTCCCAAGCCGTGTGCTTTTACGGGTCTGGGGTCGTATGCTGGAAGTTCTAGACCCTTTATATGCATGGCAAACTCCTCTGACCCTTTGCCAATTTTCTCCGATGCAACTTTTACTCCCTCAGCCAGCAGGTCGCCAAGTCCCTCCCTGAAAGCAATTTTCTTTATGAGCTTCATCATGACTGCCTCGTCGCGCCACTTGAGCTCCATGCCATCAGTGTCTTTTGTTGTGATAATGCCCTTTTCGAATGCCTCGATGGCAAAGGATATGGCAACCCCAGCAGAGATCGTATCTATTCCATAAAGATCTGCAAGCTGATTGGCTGCTATGGTGGCATCCAGGTTTGAAATATCCAGTAGTCCACCGAAAGTGCAGAATGTCTCGTACTCTGGTCCGTCAACCCAAGCCCCTGCATATGGACCCTCTCTGACATATGTAATCTTCCAGCAGTT
>CAZQQB010000020.1:9260-16124 GCA_964595415.1 uncultured Nitrososphaerota archaeon
TTTGGACATCCGGCGTTCCTAATTGTTCGTTTTACTCGGCCCTCTCCATTCAGCTTTTCGTGTTCAGGGAAATATGTTCCCCAGAAGTTCTTGTAAGGATAGTCACCTATCTGGTTTATTAGGGCATGTATAGCGGCAGTCCCATACCTCTGCATCCTCTTTGAGCCATGGGCTGCAGAGAGCTGCAGAACTTGTTCCTTTACGAGTTCTTTGAGGCGTTCCTCCTCAGCTATAGGGATTGGTTTGTCTCCGTATACGGCCAGAGCCTTAAGGTTCTTCGAACCCATTATTGCGCCCATTCCGCCTCGACCGAGCTGCCTCGTTCCGCATTGGACGATTGCGTACTTTACAAGGCGTTCGCCTGCTGGACCTATGACTGCAGTCTCCACCCTCGGATTTCTTATGAGGTGATTCTTGAGGAGGTACTCAGCCAAGTCTGTTGTGGTGCTCCAAAGTGATGATGCATCACCGAACTCTACCTCTCCATTATCTATGTGTACATATGTTGGACTCTCAGCTTTGCCTTCCAGTATCAGAAAGTCATAACCAGTACGTTTTAGCATGATTCCAAGGTTACTAACGCAGCGGGATCTGAAGTATGTGCCAGTGAGGGGAGATTTTGTTGTGACGACCCAACCACTGGAACATGCCTGAACAGGGAGGCCTGTAAGGGGACCTGTGCCCCAGACCATCTTGTTCTCTGGCGATAGAGGATCTGTGCCAGGGACCATGTTATCGTAAAGAAGCCTTGCAGCTATACCACGTCCACCTATGTATTTCCTTATGTATTCTTCGGGTAGTGGTGACTCAGATACTTTTTTATCAGTCAAATTTATCCGCAGTATTTTGCGTGTATATGCTCCTTGCATGGTTTGTCCCATTAGTTATGCGACTTAAAATTATATAAGTATTATTTTTTCTTAAAATTTAAGATATTTTTATAAACACATTATTCATGATTAAAATTATGTTTTGGTCGGCGTATGGTGCATTATTCGATCCAGATGAGGGCGGAGACTCGATCAAAAGAAAAATATCCGATGTGATTGCCAATAAAAAACCCAGCAACCCTTATAGAGCGATATTAAACTCAAGCGAAGTGGCAGGACTTGAAATTAAGGACTGCGGAGAACTACCAATTGAGAGTTGGCTCTCAATTTACCCAGAAAAGGAAGATCTACTGTTTCTCACGAGTACTAATTTTGGCGCTTTTCTGGATTCTGATGGTTGTAGAGAGTATAGGAATAGGATAAGAGCAAGTACAAAAGATTTGGAAAGACCTCTAATTGTCGGAATAGAACATAGTCTCACAGGTGGCGTCGTTGAAGGAATTTTGGAGAGGGTTGAAGACCTTACCCTAGTAGTATTAGACTCCCACTTTGACGGGATTCCTTCACCTGTAAGAAATGGACTGATAGGATATATGATGGAGAGGCGCCCTGATTATGAGAGGTTCGGTTACAGGCCTTCAGACTATGTCTTTAGTTCTGCTGGTAGAAAAAATAGCTACAATGGGGGTTCATTTCTTTATCACTTAATTGATGAGGGCGTGATTGATGCAAGCAAGGTTATTGTCTTTGGGGCACTGGACTATCCATCCGAGAAAATGGAGGGGGTGCAGGATCTTCGGGTGAGAGAGTTCGTTCAGGTTTATAAAGGCCTTGAGATGGATGGGGCCAGGATAGTTCACAGAGGAATAATAGATTCATTGGGTGCAGAGGAGGCCATGATTAGGGCCATGGCGTCGAAAGGTATAAATGTTTATGCATCCATAGACTTAGACATTGGCTCAAGAGCGGCGCTCATGGGTGCAAAATTTACAGATGTAGAAGGATTGAAGGAAGCGGATATTTATAATGCGGCAAGGGTGCTTTATAGAAGAAACAGCACTATAGCAGGGATGGACCTGATGGAGATAGACCCTTGGCGTGCTGGTGCTGATAACGATGGGGTCAAGGACAGAACTTACAACATTTGTGGAAATATCATTAGGATTTTGAGTGAGGGAACTATTCAGCTTGACAATAGATACAAAGGAGTTTTGAAGGGCATTTCCAACAAAACAACAATAAAGGAGATCAAGGACAAAAAAGTTCTAAACGATCTTGTTAATATGGGCTTTTTGGTTGTTGCTGGGAAATACGTGAAGAATATTTACGACGGCAAAATTATATGAGACCAGATTCTCGCAATAAACTTACTCGCCATCAAGTTCATTTGGCAACCATTCATATCCACTTTAAAATTGGTGAGCTGCCAAGACTTTGAGGGGTTGAGAGTTCCCGCTCACAGTGTTGAAAAGTTATAAAAAAAGGAGGGATTATGCGTAAGAGACCATGAAGTCCTTGAAGACCTGTGATGGTAAGAGCTTGGTGTTGTGTGATCCACATTTAGGACACTTTATGGACGAGGAAATCTTGTTTGAAGTCCATATATATCTGCAGTCTCTACATTTTATCTTATATTCAAAGCCCATTTTGTGACACCTCACTTCATGGATTTATCTAGTATTTGCAGTATATCGCCGATTTCTAGGCCGAACTTTGCCGACTCTTCGTTTCGCCTCAGATTGAGGACACAGAATGGGCAGGCACTGGACACATATGAAGCCCCAACAAGCTTTGCCTCCTTCAGCCTTTCCGTTGCCGCAAAGTTTGCGAGTTCAGGATAGGCAGACATCACACCAGCCCCCGCACCACAGCACCAAGCATGGTGTGCTGTCCTCTCGAATTCAACAAATTTCAGCTCCGGAATGTTCGAAAGGATCTCTCTGGGCTCGTCAAACACACCCACATGTCGTCCCATGTGGCAAGGGTCATGATAGGTTACGACCTTGTCGGTTGCCTTGCTCTTTGGTTTCAATTTGCCGCCGTTAAGGTATTCGCTGAAGAGCTGGGATGAGTGCAGAACTTCAAAGGAGGGCTTGGATCCGCCGAACTTTCTATAGCCTTCGTGAAACTGCCTGAAGCATCCAGCGCAGGAGGTTATCAGGCGAGTTATTCCCAGTTCTTCTATCCTTGCTACGTTGTGTTCGTACATCTCCTTTGCCTCTTCCCATAGGCCGGTCATGTATAGAGGGGAACCGCAGCACCACTCTTCCCCTCCTAGGATTGTGAAGTCCGCATTAGCCGCCGATAAGAGCGAGACTGTGGCCTCGCAGACATCTGGCGTTCTGTAGGGACCTGTACAGCCCGCGAAGTACACGATTTCAGCACCCTTCCTCTGCAGCTCTACGCTCTTCTTCATCCAAGCAAACCTGTTCTCGTGTGGTTCGGCATAGGGGTTGTGATACTCTTTTATGAAGTTGGCAAATCTCTTGTGGGCAGCTGGAGGTGCAATGCCCATTTTTACGAAAGTCCTTCTGAGGGCCATAACAGAAACGACGGGATCGCTACCTATGCCCATGCTGCATTGAAGTGTGCAGTTACCGCAGAGATTGCAGAAGTATGCCACGTCAACAAGTTCAGGCGAGGGCTTTATGAAGCCTTGCAACAAGCCTAGCACAGACATGTGCTTGCCTTGCCCTCTATAAGCCGCTTTTCTGTAGTGCACCGGGAACGTTGCTGTTGGGCAGTTCATTGCCCAGTTTGCCATTGAGGACATCTCGCACTGCCCACAGACCCAGCACCTGACGGCCTCGAACTTGGTCGCAGCAAGATCCGGGTATTCCTCCTCCCTAGGGAATTTGATATTTACCCATTCCCTCGGTGTTTTGTCCAGACTTGCGTGGGTTATGAATGGAACAAAGTCTATGTTTTTATAAGTTAGGGGAATTTTTCTCTCAGCTTCTGTCATTTAGACCACCTACCCATAATCAAATGGTATGTTGAATCCCAGCCAAGGAGCCATGATATTATTCGGATCTACAGCGCGTTTGATCTTCTTGTAAAGATCAAAATAGCCGGGATCCATGTGCTGTGAGACCACTTTGGCACCGAGACCGAAGCACCTTGCTGGAACGAAGCCACTTTCGCGAATGACACGCGGGATAACCTCGCCGAAGAAGCCAGCGTACTTTTTGACGCCCTCGCCGTCACCTCGCTCTATAGGGACCATGTACCTTACGTGGGATACTCTGCCCTCGTTTATTGGTATTGTATGTAATGCAGGGAAAAGCCCATGCTTTCTGCCTACATTCCAAGTTATTTCATGAAGTTTTGAAAGAGCGTTATTTCCCACGCTTCCATAGAAGCTCCAGATATGCCCAGGAACCCAGCCACAATACCTGATACGCTGGTTGCCAGGTTCACCCTCGCCTATACCCCCGTACATCTTCAGCGAAGCCTCAATCTCGCCAAACTTTAGGCCAGGACAGTTCTCTGGCGTCAATTCGGTAACCTCAGAGTGTGATGAGAGGTAACTTGTCCAGTGTTTCTCCCAGAGTTTTGCCTCATCCTCAGACTGATAGTGGGGGGTACAAGCCAACATGTAGAAGTACTGTGTTCCCTCCCCTGGGAACCCATAATACTCGCGCATCTTAACTATGTCGTCATCAGTTAAATCGTAGAGTTTCTTTTTTTGGTCAAAGCCCCAGTATGGGGCTATATTAGTCCCGTGGAGTACCAAGAGGAGCCAGTGACCTCCCGAAGTGTTCGGCGCTAATTTAGTATACATAACCTTGGATAGATTTTTTACCAATTCGTCGCACTTTTTGATACCCAGCAACTTCACGGTCAGTGCCTTTGGCTTCGGCCACAGCTTTATTGCAGCCTTGGTGACTATCCCAAGGGTGCCAAGTGCCCCAACGAAGATTCTGGTCAATTGCGGACCGAAGCCCAGATCAAAGGTGTATTTACAGGAGGATATGGGCAGACTCCAAGATCCTGTATGTACGAGCTCTCCGGTGGGCAGGACCGCTTCCAGTGCCATTATGGCTTCCTGATTTCCGTCGCTCACCGACGTCATATTCATGCCTATGCCCTTAAACAGGAAGTTGGCAACTATGGATGTGTTCGGAGGGGCCGTGGTGACCGGAATTACGAGGTCGATATTCTTAGAACGCAAGTACCTGTAGAACTGGTTGAAGGTTACGCCCGCATCAATGACGGCATATCCTTCATCAATATTAACTTCATGGACCCTGTTCATTCTAACAGTTTGGAGCAAGATGCCACTGTAACAGGGTAGTTTGTAGGAGTACGCGCTGGCAACATGCACCGGCAACTTGTATCTGTTAGCCATCAGCATGATATCTTGAACTTCGAGCTCATTTGCAGGCCTTACGATATAGTCGGGCATTTTTGGAGGTTTGCCTGGAAATATTTGAAGCCAAGCATCGTAGACCTCTGCAAAGATTCTCCCAGTATCTGAGATCACATTTGCTGGACCAACGATCGCCTCTAACTCTTTTAGAACCAATTCGTTGACCATATAGATCGCCGTCTTATCCGCTATTTTTACATTTTTTTATAAATAAAAGTTACTATTTATGAATTATATTATTTAGTCATTATATATTATTTAAGGATTTGGAAAAACATTAAATATTGAGCCCACATATTTTTTCAGTATATTTAAGGTGATGGATTTGAGCGAACAGATAGTTTACATCAATGGAGAGTTTGTCCCAAAGTCCAAGGCATTTGTCTCCGTTTTTGACCATGGATTTCTATATGGGGATGGGGTATTTGAAGGCATAAGAGCCTACAATGGATATATCTTCAAGCTTAAGGAGCATATAGACAGGCTATACGCATCAGCCCACAGCATAATGTTGAAAATCCCAATGACAAAGGAGGAGCTATCAAAGGCAGTTGTAGAGACCTTAAAAAAGAACTCGCTGAAGGATGCTTATGTGAGGCTAGTTGTAACAAGGGGTGAAGGAGACCTAGGGCTTGATCCCAGGAAGTGTAAGAAGTCAAGCGTTATAATAATTGCAGGCAGCATAACGCTGCTCCCGAAGGAGGTATGTGAAAGGGGCATAAAGACTATCATAAGCTGGGTTAGAAGAGATCCTGTAGATGCAACCTCGCATGAAGTAAAGTCCTTGAACTACCTGAACAGCATACTCGCGAAGCTTGAGGCAAATAACTGCAATGCTGATGAAGCTATACTATTAACACCAGATGGGTATGTATGTGAAGGGACGGCTGAGAATATATTCATTGTAAAAAATGGTGAGATATTTACACCGCCGACATATACAGGTGCCCTTCCGGGAATAACGCGTCAGGTGGTCATCGAGATATCCGAGAAGAATGGTCTAAGAGGGAGGGAAAGGTTGATCACGGCATACGAATTGTTCAATGCCGATGAGATGTTCTTCACAGGGACAGGCGCAGAGATCATACCCGTTGTGGAGGTAACGGGAAGCCAGGCAAAATAACATGTCTTATTAGGGAAGAGTTCCGGAAGTATGCTTCCGACCCGGCTAACGGAGTCCCTATCTACTAAGCCTTCCACCAGTCGAACATATAATAAACAACCTTTTTTTGAGCCTCGTCCAAGGTTGCAAGGACGAACTTCTTTCTCACGGTGTGAGATAGCCTTCCGGCCCGGACGATCTCTACGGGGTCGATCTCCGCAGAGTTAGGTAGCACATGTATTATGAATGGAGCATGGTCTATACCAGGACCATATTGGTAGACGGCAAAATCTGCGCCAAACTTCAGAGCGGGTCTTACAACATAACCTTTTTCCCTGAGATCCTTGTAAACTGCGTACAATTCCTCAAATAAGCGATATTGTTTCTTTGAGAGTTTTAGAAGTTTTTCTCTAGTGATAGTCTTTTTACCAGATTTTATCTTTATTGTGCCCTTTTCAAGAAGATAATTTGCCTCCAGCAACGAGAGCTCAAGATAAGTATTGATCTCTGACGCATCCTTTGGCTTGTAGACGTTCACAGGTTTACCATAAAAGCCAGAC
>CAZQQB010000021.1:0-2004 GCA_964595415.1 uncultured Nitrososphaerota archaeon
AGAATGCGCGCGACAATCCAGCCCCCCCTGGCGATGCCCACGATCATATCCGGCAAGAAACCGCTCTCCGTGATCTTATTTGCGAGGGTAAGAAGAGAAGAGTGGATGTCATCCCAAGTCAAAGCGACTATTTTCATGAAAAGACCCCTTTATCCACCATGTACTGAGGGCAGAACCGTGATCTCGTCCCCTTCCTTGAGCTTGGCGCCCATACCGCCTAGGATGAAGGCATCGACCCCATTGATAAAGACAACAATGTCAGGTCTGAGAGAGCCATTATCTTCAAAAAGTCTCGACTTTAGCGGGGGCGGCTCGACCTCCCACAGATGTTCAAATAGGTCCTTGAGAGTGTCCCCGGCTATGGTGATTGGTCTGTTAGGTTCTTTGGAGAGACCTTTTAGGACGGCGAGGTACCGAAGCTTAATCGCCGGTATTGCTTTAACCCCCACGAGAGGTTCTTAGTTCAAAGATATAAACTTCCTCCTCATATCTCCTGCTGCCTATGACGGTACCAGCCAGCATCCTCTGGAAAGTCCCCCTCGAGAGGAGGTCTTCTAGTTTTTTGGAGGCGGCGTCCGCGTCGCATTGAAGCCAGGAGAGAGGGACGTTTATGCCCATGGGGCGATATGGGAGGACGTGACGGGTGGACTTCTTGGGAAAGAGTTTGTTGTACTTTATTGTTTGAATGACCTCGTCCTTTGTGATCGGAGGCGGGGCGAGAACCGCGCCAGCATCCCCAGATGAGAGCAGATCCAACGCGTCACCCTCTGTTGCGTATTTAACGTTGTAGCCCCTGCTTTTTAGACCGCCCTCTAATAGAGCCATGAACTGGTAGGCATCATACAAATCAATACCTGTGGCTGACTCCCACTCAAAGACGTAGGACCCACCTCGCATGAATATTGAAAGGCAAACATCTCTCGCTTTAAGCAGTCTTAATGCGTCCTTGTTTTTCATCGCTCTCGTCTTGAAGAAGCCCAATATTTCGGCCGTGAGCACCTTGTTAAAGCAGCGGTACCAGCAACCCACTTGTATGTCCTGTGATTGGTAGTCGTATAGGGCGGCAGGCACAGAGTGGCAACCAAGCTTCTTGAGTGCCCAGTAACGGTGTGTGCCATCCAGTATTGTCAGCGTGTTCTCGTCCACTAGTAAAGGGTCATGCATGGCCCCTTCAAGTCGGAGTGAACCCACTATTCTTGACAGTATCCAACGGTCATATTCCTCGTGTGGACGAATTCCCTCTATTGGCAAGATCACTATGCGAGGAAATTGATGAGCCATAATTTTTCCCCGCTTTTTTGGTCAGTGGAGGTGCTTGCTCTTCATAGTAGCCTCAGCGCAGGTCAACCTCCTCATCCCAATATAATGTGGGATTTTATGGTATAAAAAGAGTGCTATCCCGAAACTGGCGAAGATAATTTCAACTGATAGGCTTTTACTCGACCTCGCCCGGAGCTTTGACTTCCTGCTGGGGCTGGTCAGGAGGGACTGAAGTGGCGGCCTTTTCCCCTCCCTCTGTCATTTTTGCCAATTCTGCCTCTTCTGCTGCAAGAGCCTCTTCTCTCTTCTTCTTTGAAACAAGGAGCCTTGTTATGTAACCGGCAACCCTATTGCCCAAGTGTTTGCTCCTTATACTTGAATACTGGTAAACGAGCTTCTTGTTGCTCTCAAAATCAGTCGTGAAGACATTAGGGTAACATTCTGCAAGCTCCACGGCTATAGCTTTAACCTTGCCGATCCTGACTTTACCCATGTGATACACCACGTTTAGAGAACCGATACAAAAACGACAATTTAAGATTTTTGATAAGTGGCGGAGTTGAAGCCAATTTGTCGATGGTTTTGAAGTACGAATAGTCGCATCTTCCGAGCGGGATGTTGTGAGTTTAAGATAAAGGCAAAGATTTTATACGTTAAGGGGGAATACTTGAAGGGAGATATTTATGGCGGACATATCGATATCAGCCATAGACAGGATAATGAGGAAGGCTGGCGCTGAAAGGG
>CAZQQB010000021.1:2014-4148 GCA_964595415.1 uncultured Nitrososphaerota archaeon
CGCGGCCCTGAGGGAGGTATTGGAGACGCTCGCTCTGGAGATCTCGCGTGAGGCAATAGCCCTTGCAAAGCATGCGGGAAGAAAGACGGTTAATGCGGAGGATATAAAGTTGGCAAGCCGGAAGCTGCTCGCGCTGACAAAGCTTGGCGTTTGAGACCATGGAAGAGACCACTAGCTCCATGAGAGAAATCTATATATAGAAGTGGTAAGTCTTTCTTTTTGAAATTCAATTGTGGTGAATTCTATGGCAGCCGCTCAACTTGGTGGTGTTCCGGTTTTAATATTGAAAGAAGGGACTCAAAGGACACAGGGAAGAGATGCCCAAAGAGTGAATATGATGGCAGCGAGGGCAGTAGCTGAGGCTGTAAGGACAACTCTCGGGCCAAAAGGTATGGACAAGATGCTGGTAGACACACTTGGAGATGTCACTGTAACCAACGACGGTGCCACGATACTCGGAGAGATCGAGGTGCAGCATCCCGCTGCAAAGATGATGGTGGAGGTCTCCAAGACGCAGGACGAGGAGGTCGGCGACGGTACCACTACCTCGGTAGTTCTGGCTGGCGAACTACTTAAGAGGGCAGAGGAACTCATAGAAAAGAACATACACCCAACCCTCATAGTTCAGGGATACAAGAAAGCCACAGAGAAGGCTGTTGAGACGCTCTCAAAGATAGCAATTCCCGTGAGCATAGACGATGACAAGAGCCTTAGGAAGATCGCTTATACGGCTATGAACAGCAAGGCTTCTGTGGGGATACAGGACTTCTTTGCGGAAATGGCGGTGAAGGCGGTTAAGCAGGTCGCCGAGAAGCGCGGTGACAAGTATGTTGCAGACATAGACTACATACAGGTGGTGAAGAAGCAAGGGGGCAGCGTTAGTGACAGTACATTGGTCTACGGTGTAATAGTCGACAAGGAGATAGTGCACCCGGCGATGCCAAAGAAGGTCGAGGGTGCCAAGATAGCTTTGATCGATGCGCCGCTCGAGATAGAGAAGACGGAGTTTGATGCGGAGATCAGGATATCCGACCCCACACAGATGAAGGCATTCATAGAAGAGGAAGGCAGAATGCTGAAGGAGATGGTTAATAAGATCAAGGCCAGCGGTGCAAACGTGGTCTTCTGCCAGAAAGGAATCGACGATATCGCACAGCACTATCTGGCGAAAGAGGGAATAGTTGCGCTGAGAAGAGTGAAGAAGTCAGACATGGAGAAACTTGCAAGAGCGACAGGTGCAAGGATAGTCACGAACCTTGATGATCTGACATCTAATGATCTGGGATTAGCAAAGATCGTTGAGGAGAAGAAGTACGGAGAGGACAAACTAACCTTCGTGGAAGGCTGCAAGAACCCCAAGGCAGTCAGCATATTGATAAGGGGCGGGCTGCAGCGCGTCGTCGACGAGGCGGAGAGGACTTTGCATGATGCTCTGTGCGTGGTGGCAGACGTGATCGAAGACGGAAGGATTGTGGCTGGAGGAGGAGCGCCGGAGCTGGAGGCTGCAAGAGCTCTCAAGGAGTATGCATCCAGTGTTGGCGGTAGGGAGCAGCTGGCAATTGAGGCTTTTGCGGACAGCTTAGAGGCGATACCCAGGACATTGGCTGAGAACGGAGGGCTTGACCCGATCGATATACTTGTTGAACTGAGGTCGCTGCATGAGAGAGGAGAGATCTGGGCGGGCGTCAACGTCTTAGAAGGGAAGACGGCGAACATGTTCGAGGCAGGAGTTGTAGAGCCGCTGACAGTGAAGCTTCAAGCGATAAAGTCCTCGACCGAGGCAAGTTCCATGATATTGAGGATCGATGATGTCATCGCCGCCGCGAAGACTGCCGGGGCTCCAAAAATGCCTGAGAAGCCTGGTGAAGGCGGGGCTGGCGAGTTCGACTAAAAGGTAAACCACATTTCATTATTTTTTATTGTTTTCGTTTTTACGGTCGATCGGTTGTTCTATCATAAAAGGGTAGGCTATTTTTTTAGGTTTCGCAGGGTTTAGTGCGCCCGTGAGCTAAAACTCCTTGCGGATGGGGTCAGGAGAAGATAAATCTCTAGAAGTGTTATAGATCTCGAGGATGGAAAATGAATGTGATAGTACTAACGGGAACTCCTGGTGTGGGAAAAACTACCGTTGCAA
>CAZQQB010000021.1:4158-10515 GCA_964595415.1 uncultured Nitrososphaerota archaeon
GGGAGGCGTTGGTGATTATGAGGCGAAGAGGGATACAAGAACCATAAAAGTGGGACCTGTCCGGAAGAGGCTTCGTAGGATCCTAAAGATGGGTGGCGACTTCATAATAGAGGGACACTGGGGTGAGTTGGTACCGAAGGAGTATGTGAAATGTGCGATAGTCCTGAGGACGCACCCTTTGGTACTTATGGAAAGGCTGAAAACAAAGGGATACAAGGAAGAGAAGGTAAGGGAAAACGCCCAGGCAGAGTTGTTGGATTACTGCTTGATAAAGGCAGTAGAGAGCTTTGGAGAGGATATTGTCTTTGAGGTCGATAGCACTGATCTTAATGTAGATGGTGTAGTTAGCGAGATTGTTAAGATAATAAGTGGGGGAAAGGGATCTCCTCCTGGAAGCGTAAATTGGATCAGCAAGCTTGAGAAAGAAGGTAAACTGATGAGTTTACTCTAAATTAGTTGGCGACTGCAATTATATTTATTGAGCAACTTTCGTGAGACTGCATATACCAACGGTTATCCCGCAAAGTCATCTAAAAATGGCGGAGATGGATGGGTTTTAGCTTTTCTCAGCTTTAATCTTGCACTTTGATTTTGTGGCTTTTTGTTATCAAACTAGGCTGCTTTCCACTTCAACCATCATAGAAGCAGTCTTAGAGAGAAGAGGGTCTGGAGAAACTTTGACGAGAAGGTTAGAGGACCGGTACGGAAGGTTGACCACAGCCTCTCCAGTCAAGAGAAGGGTAAGAGACTCTCTCTGTCGGTCATCAAGCGACATTGAGTCCCTGAGGGACTCCAGATCCTCCCCAGACCTTATGGTGTGAATAATCCTTATGGACGTATTCTTATCACCTCCTGGGAGACTGACGATGGAAACTGCGTGACGACAATTATGCCCTCCCCGAACTTCCTCAATTCCCCTATTATGCGCTCGCCAACCGTTCGGGGCGATTCTGATCTTCTTGGAGGAATGATGTTTTGGGCCTCCTCGATTATGAGGACATGCCTCAAACTTTCGTTGGAATGGTTGGAGACGGCGCGGTCGTAGACCGTCTTTAGTATGAAGTTTGAGAATATGGACCTGCTGTTCACATCTTTGAGGTTGCTGAGGTCTATGGCTACCAACCCCCTGAAGATCTCCTCCCTGAAGAAGGTGTCTTTTCCGTCAGTAGCCATTCCGCATTTCCCTTCGGTAAACATTTTTAGTCTACGCATGAGGGCCATCCTTGTCTCATGATCCCAACTTGACCTTATGGGGAGGAGTGAAAGTTCTTTTATCAAATCAGAGATCGTTGGGGTTGCTATTACCTTGTAGGATGACCTGAGGGCTTCTCGGAACATGTATGCTTGGGGGGGAGTAAATTGAAAAATTTGGGAGAAGATGTCAGTCACGAACTCGATTTGGAAATCCAGATCGCTCATCTTTGGGCAGTACATGGGGTTAATCGTCAGACCATTGTCGACCGAGCCAGGGGTGTATACTTTCCCGCCCGCCGCTCTAACGATCTCGGCATGTTCGCCGTGCCAATCGAGAATGAGGACAGAAACTCCCATTGAAAATAGCCGCAGAGCTAATGAGATCGCTGTTGTGGACTTTCCGCTCCCGGTCGAACCAAATATGGAGACATGACGTTGTAGATCCTTTAGGTATAACGCCAGCGGTGCAATCTTTTTTCCATTAGAATAGACCATGCCAAGAAGGGGGCCGTCTCCGCCGATGGCATCTGGTTCAGGGGTGGGGAAATTGTCGGAAGGGTCTTTTGACTTAGGAGGGGGCAACAGAGGAGCAGGTTCGGTAGGGTTCTTTAGGCGATCAAGCGGCTTTATGAGCTTAGCTAATGCGACGGGAAGCGGATGTTTCGTGAGGTAAGAGAGTTCATTTTCATCCATCTCTTTGGCGTTTGTGCCCGGAAAGGCGATCTCGCATATGCCCTCTAACTGATGAAGATATGTGTCTGAGAGTTGCTTAAGTTCTTCTTTGCTTTTGTTTCTGTCTTGAACCCATACCATTAAAAGAGTTCGACTGATGGATGCCCTTCCAGAGCCAAGCGAGTTGGATGGATAAAAGTAAGAGATATAAGCCGCAGGAACTCCAAGGGATGCCAGAGTTTCTGAGAAGTTCGAGAGTTTTTCATAATTGATTTTACTGCTTTCCCAGTTCTTTTCCGAGTTTTTTGGGGAGGATGTAAGGATCACGGCTGATGCCGAGTAGTTGTCTTGTAAATTGGAATTATTATTAACGCCAAATGTCGATGGAAAGACTATGCGGCGCTTCCAAAGAAAAATAAAGAGAAAGGCGAGTGTTGTTACCGCCATGATCGTGATTAGAAGAGGGGTATCTAAAACGCCGTAAAAGAACATCGTGAGGATTAGGAGCATAAGAAAAAATGGGATAATGGGCATTTTCATCCAATCCTGAAGTATTGGAGGATACGTTGCATCGACTGCTGGAGCTGGTTCATGAACTCCTCGCCTCTGAATATGGAGAGATCGAAAGTGTCCTTGACACCTGATAGTAAGCCCACAATGATGGAGAGTACAACAGTAAGAGTTATTATGGAAAGCCCAAGAAGAAGGCCCTCCTCTACAAGAGGGGAGCCACGGATACACTTTCGCTTCATTTTTCACCCGATAACCTACCGACCATATTTAAATGTGCCATCCGATAGCCAGAACTAATGCAAGTTCAGTGGCTAAAAAAACAAGAGCTGACAAGATGGAGAGCTTAAAGCCATCAACGCCAGGTAGTAGCTTGGAATAAGCATAGGTGGAGACAACAGCTGTAGAAATGCAGACCATGAAGAGATTAGGGTCAAATGAGAACAGCGTGTTTACCTCAGCCTGAACGAACCCCCAGTTTAGACCCCTCAGTGAGTAGAGAAGTGGTGAAGTAAATGATATTACGGCCAGAGAAGATGAACATATGACACAAAGAACTCTAAACCTTAAGGAGATCACTGCCATCTTTATAGACAATGATGACTTTAGCCGCTCCTTTTCTTCCCGATACATCACATAAGCCGCAATCCTGTTAGAGGCCTCCTCTGAATCCAGCTCTAGTAGGTCGGAGAGTAAGGTGGGCAAGAGTGCTTCTCCTCGGTTTAATCCCTTGACGCGTTTGAGGGAGTGGAGGAGTGGTTCCCCGTCCCTTATTTTCATAACAAAGCCCAACAACCCTTGAGAACTGTTGGATTCAAATGCCGATAGAAAGGCGCCCTCAGGAGAGGAGTTTCTCAGGTTCTTTGCAAAGGATGATAAAAATGAGGTTGTCAGAACTTCAGGGTATTTGAGCCCTATCTTATCGAGGTTAAACGTGGCATTCAGGAGGATGAAGTAAGGGAAGCTCAGAGCTATGACTTGCGGAAATTCACAAGAGTTTTGAAGCGTGAGGATAAATGCAGTTGTGAGGATCAGTCCGAAGGGATGAGGACTTAATATATTAATGATAGGAGATCTTTCAGCCATATGTAAACACCTTGAAATAATAATAATTGAAGTATGACCATGATGAATAGCAATGGCGGCTTTATTCCAAAGACCATCAACATTATTGAAAGAATGGCGGGCATGAGTGTAGAGATAACGATTATGAATGATAGAAGGTCTTCCAACTTTGAGAGAGCCTCCTCTGCGCGCTCTCTCCATATCGAAAAAAGCTCTCCAGCATCAGAAATCGAGCCCCTCGTCAAAGACTTTATCCAATCGCAATACGTGGGAGCATCCTTGAAGGCCATGGTCAACGACTGCACAGGCTCAAAGCCGTTTCTGATATTATGGAGGGCGGCCTTAAAGTGCCTTGAAAGGGGGTATTCCTTCCGGCACATGTAATAAGTGGCCTTTTTTACAGAGCCGCTCAGAGCGTATGCAGCTGCAAAGAGTTCCAACGAGTATGTGATATGAAAGAGACCTGATGTCGAGGATCTCCCTAGCTTGCCCCTTAGCAGGTAAAATAGGAATATGGGAATTGCAATAAAGATTGCATATGGAGCAAGGTTGTTTAGGAAAGAGACCAAGATTATTAGGGAGACGGCCGCAAGTATGACGAAAATCCTTAATTTTTTTGATGACTTTATTCTCAAGAGCATCCCTCAGTAGGTGTTAAAAGCTGGCTGCAGCGAAGCAGAGGAGGCATCCCAAGCAAAGACGTCCACGACCCTCGGCATATCACATGTATCATCCTTCGAAATTTCCGAGATTCTGAATACTTTTCTGGAGAGGCGCCCACCCAATACGAACTTCCGCATGTTCACGAAAACATCCAATTCGCCGAGCAGTTGTGTAGGGATTTGGTGTTGGTATGCCCACCGCAGAAGTAGGGATTCCGCAGAGTCAGCATGTATTGTATGTATACACTTTAGCCCAGCTGACAAGAGCTGGAATAAAGCTGTGCTGTCCTCTCTAGATAAAACCTCACCAAAGAATATGTAGTCGGGGGACTTTTGAAGGAGGCTGTTAATGACCGATATCCGCCTTTTCAGCTCTTGTTCAGAGGAGGTGCCAACCAAGAGTCGAACTTGGTGGGAGCCGAAAGAGAGCTGCGGAACATTCTCTGCTATCTCTGTCTCGACAGATATCTTCCGCCATTCCTTTGGCGCCAAAAGGTCCAAGGCAACCGCAAAGGTTGTCTTTCCTGATCCGCTCTCTCCATAGATTGTGAAGTTCTTCCTCTGCTTGAGGCGATCCAGACAGTAAAGAGCTGCTTCTTTACTGATCGTGCCATTCGATAGTAGTGTGTTCAGGGAGAGAGGTTTCGTGAAGAATTTTCTGACTGAAACAGAGGTCCCCTCTATTGAAAGGGGAGGAATGTCTGCGGAGATCCTTATGTGAAATTCCCGGGTTTTTATGGTAGACCTGATTGATGGGGAAGAACGATCAAATGGTCTGTCCGCGGCTATCCTAGCAAAAGTGAGGAGATGGTTCATTGATTTTAGATCTACATACGTGGTTGATGAGCAGCGACCATAATCTCTATGGTCTATATATACAAAAGTTCTCTCCCTATCCACGTAAAAGTCACTAATACGGTCGTCCACAAGAAGAGGATATATTTTGGCAAGACCGACAGAGGAGTAAGAGGCGTAGTTTGAGAGTCTTTCGTCAAGCTCACAGACCTCATTGACCAGCTTTTTTCTGTAGTCTATAATTGCCGGCAAGTCTATGGAGATCTTGTCGAGAGTTCTTTTTTCGTGCGATCTTAACGTCTTGATAGCTTTGTGAACCTTGATCGAGTCTTTAACATCAATATTCTCGAGTATCGGTGCGTAGATCGGCTTGGCATCCTCTTCCAATATGTAAACAGCGTATGGGTAAAGGAGATATTCGGGCTGATCAAAGCGCAGGGACGCTTTAGGTAATCTTTGAGGGGCGAGCACTTGGAGGAGTGTTTCAAGATCGCTTTGCATTTCCAAAGTTAGAATGCTAGAAGACAAGCGGGTACATAAATCGCAAGAGTGCCAAAAGCCCCTGCATTTTTTCCTAAAGTTTTCAATCAGCGACTTAAACAAAAAAGGCAATGAAGAGTCTAAGGCGAGGCGAACTTTTTGGACAAATAGACATCTCGGCAGATCCTTTTGGTGGAACAACTCTTTAAGTGCTTTAATGATTTTTAAGATCGTGAGGATCTGGTTATGCCTGAACAGAAGGGGCTTTTCTCCGCTGATAGTGACGGAACAATGGTCGGGAGGAGGATCTGCTATCAACATCTCGAATGTTTTAATTGAGAGGGTTTTGTAGGGAGTATGATACACCTTAATCTTCAGACTTGGAACCCCCATTAAAGACCAATAAAACTCCATTTCCAGAACTACAGAACATGGATTGCACCAAATATAGGGAGTGGTTAAAAAAATATTGAGTTTTTAAACCGCGCTAAATTAGGGGACCATGTCATCAAGAATTATCGTTTACAAGAGTGTATTGATTGCTTGGTTCCTGCTCTCGGGAACGATAGGCTACGTTGTTCTGAAGAAAAGTGAGGCGCTTTGTGGTTCTTTAAGGAACGGAGAGAGCGGGATTTTGGACAAGATATTGAAAGGGAATTTGGTTGGGGAGGGAGTTTTCATAGATCAGGAGGGGTTTGACAGGTGGATAAGCTCGAAGTTGGGCAAGCCGAGATAATTTTGATAGTCCCATTGCTGCTTTGCGTGTTGCTACTTAACATGACGCTGATCGATTTTTATGAAGAGCAGAGGAGAGAACTGCAAAATTTTAAGGAGGCTTATGAAGAATTGGCATTCGGGTACTACTATTTTACAGACACGGCTAGCGGGAATTTCTACCCAATGACTTTTCGGTCTTTGTCGATACAGACGGAGGGGGCAGGATGAAAGGGAATATACCGCTGATAGATGCCATGGTAGC
>CAZQQB010000021.1:10525-15015 GCA_964595415.1 uncultured Nitrososphaerota archaeon
GCCTTCGTCATAATACTCGCAATTTATTCCGCGATTGGACAGAATTACATCGATTACAAAGGACAGATAGAAAATTACATCAAGAGAGAGGAGATAAGGGCGTTATTTTATGAGGAGATATTCTCAGGCAAATTAAATTTTTCTAACTTATCGAAGGGGAGAGAACTCCTCAATGGATTAGAAATAACTGAGGTTGCCCCCTTAAATGGGTGCTATTTGAGGTTTTTCTTGAGCGGTGATGACGGCATTAGGGTGTTTTATGTATGCAGAGAGGGTTGATTTTAACGATCAGTCAGGTTTTGGTGGTAATGGTTATCCTCCAGAGTGCGACTCTGATCAATACAAACGCGAAGATGCATCTGCTTGAGATGGAGACTGCGGAAAAGATCAAAGACTTTGAGATGATCTCCTACAACATAATGTTCGATCTGTGTCTGAACCTTAAGAAATGGGTTTCAGAGATGGACGGATCTGCGGAAAACCGTGAAATTGAAGTCGAGGGTAGGTTGATTGGGTGGATCACGGAAGTAGAGGAGTATTTTGGGAGAGAGAGCAATATACAAGTGATAGTCAGCGGAATAGAAGTCGTGGAGTACAAAGGGCAGGCATGTGACATTGTGCAGATGGCATTTATTGGTAAGGAAAATCTAACAGGGTGGTATGTTTCTGGAATAATGTCAGTGGACTTGGAGTGGCTATTTGTTAAGAGCCACAAAGTATTCAGAATAAACATAGCGGTTTAAAGCATCAGGTCCTTAGCTGTGTGGGTGCAAGACGCTTAGTCGCCATAAGTGGTGCAAATATCGTGCGTATGTGACACCTCAACGTATACTCGGCTATCCCGACATCTTTTGAGTACTGCACCTTCGTAAATATGGTGCATTGACCCCGATGATTGGATAAAATTGTGCTGGCAACGTAGACTGCGGAGGCTGCGAGGAGAAATGGGTTCTTGCCAGACCTCTCTATTGGAGAGATTGAGGATAATAGGTCCTTTGAAAGTGCCGCTAGCCTCTCAAAGTAATTTTCAGGATCCATACCAGCGACTCTGATCCTCACCATTATGTAGGGGCATGAGCGAATCTTCGCCAGAACCTTGGAAACGTATTCTTCACAACCTCGAAATTTCTTGGTAAAGGGGATTATGTTTGATGCATAGCTTAGAGTCCTCACGAAAAACCTCCTTGAGAAGGAGTATCCCCTCATTTGGAAGGCCTCGACGAGTTCAGAGAGTTTAATAGCAGACCTTTCTCCAAGTTCCCTGCTTGCGATCATAAGGCAGACTGCCATTAGCAATGCGTAGTTGTTGTAAGGGTTCTTAACTTTCGATATGAAGTCTTCAAAAATTTCCTTGCATTTATCTAAGACTTCATCAGGGATGGCGAGGAAGTCAGCAATATATTCTAGATCTCTATACAGACGGAACAGGTCTAAGGAATAACCCCTATATACCGAGTCCTGCAGTTCCTTAAGTCTATCAAATTTTAGCTGGAGGTGCCCAGGGAGTATACGTTCTTCAAAATCCTTGAAGATATAAGACTTCTTGGCAATCACGCTTCCCAAGCGTTGTTTGGATAATGAAGGGGGGGATGTTTTAATCTCCTGCGCCTCTTGCACTAGACCACAGGTGGTACAGACCAATCCACTTCTATCGTCCAATCCCAACATCCCTTTACATTCCGGGCAGATAGAGCTCATTTCGAGCCACCAATTTTTAATACAGGGTAGGTTTTTGGTGGGGATAAAACACTTTTCAAGAAAGAGATTAAGTTTGAAGGGAATTACATTCTCATGTATTTCTAAGCTGGGAGGTATAGAAGAGAAGGCGCATGAAAAAGGGAGGGAGAGGGGTGAAAATGGGTGCGGTTTTACATGGTTTTAATGAAGTGTTTGTATCGGTCAATTTTTTAGGAAAGTTCTTCTCATCGGTATTTTTATAATAGTATGTGATTAAGATTTGTCAAGGGTGAGACGGAGTGAGCGTATCTGCACCAGGTGGTCGGAGATACCTTAGCGAGTTGGGCGGATTCGTCGAGAAGAACGTTAAGGTTGTAACTACAAGGGGAGCAGTATATGAGGGGAAGCTCCTTGGTTTTGATCCCGCTACACTGAGCGTCTGTCTCGAGGATGCATCCTTTAGCGGAGAAAGATATCCAAGGGCCGTTATCAGGGGAGATTCAATATCTGAGATACTACTGAAGGAGAAACCTTTTGATCTGAAAGGATTGTCTGAAAGGCTTGGTAAGCTCTTCCCAAACATGGTCAAGTACTATGAAGATGCAGGGTTTATCACGGTCATGGATAGGATAAGGGTAACGGCCGAGGGTGTGGAAGGTACAGGCCCAATGTTTGATAGGGTCAAGAAAGTGTATGATCAGTATGTCATCGAACAAAAAGGCCCATAAAATCTCTTTTTTGTTTTGCAAGAGGATTGAAATTCTATGTGCTTTGAGGTGAAAGAAAGAGATCTAGGAGGCAGGATTGGGACGCTCAAGACTAGGAGAGGTTTAATACAGACACCCTGCCTAATGCCGGTTGTAAACCCAATAAAGAATACCATCAGACCTATGGAGATTAAAGAGGAGTTTGGGTGCAATCTCATAATCACCAATGCGTACATAATATTGAAGCATTATGGTAAAGAGGCGAAAGATGTTCATGAGATAACAGGTTTTGACGGTACGATAATGACTGATTCGGGTGCTTACCAACTATTGATTTATGGTGGGGTTGACACCACCCCCGAGGAGATTATCCAATTTCAAGAAAAAATAGGGAGCGACATTGGAGTTATACTGGACATTCCCACAGGGGGGTTTGCTACCAGAGATGAGGCGGAGTATACCGTAATGGAGACGATCCGTAGGGCAAGAGAGAGCATCTCGTACAGGAAGGACGCATCCATGCTCTGGGCAGGACCAATCCAAGGCGGAAGGTTTATGGACCTTTTGGAGACGTGTGCGAGGACGATGGGGAAGCTCGATTTTCAAATTCACCCTCTTGGAAGCCCAACCCAGATAATGGAAGAGTATGACTACCAAACACTCGTGGACATGATAGTAAGGGCAAAGAGAGTGTTGCCTCCGGAGAGACCGCTTCACCTATTCGGGGCAGGGCACCCTATGATGCTGTC
Organism: uncultured Nitrososphaerota archaeon; assembly: GCA_964595415.1. GTDB lineage: Archaea > Thermoproteota > Methanomethylicia > Methanomethylicales > Methanomethylicaceae > CAZQQB01. The sequence goes on from CAZQQB010000021.1 coordinate 13,659, forward strand.
ATTAGCCGTAGCATTGGGCTGTGACCTATTTGACTCTGCCGCCTATGCACTGTTTGCAAAGGATGGGAGGTACATGACCCAGAGCGGCACGATGAGAGTTAATGAGTTGGAGGAGTTGCCTTGCAGTTGCCCCATATGTGTAAAGAGGAATGTCGAGGATCTGATGGATGCGCCCAAGGAAGAGCGGGAAGGGCTCTTGGCTAGGCATAATCTTTACGTTGTGGTGGAGGAGTTGAGGAACATAAGAGAGTCGATAAAGGAGGGCACTCTGTGGGAACACCTTGAGAGCAGGTGCAGGACGCACCCAAAGCTCTACGAAGGGATTAAGAGGTTATCAATTTATAGAGGTTACTTGGAGGTTAATGATCCGATAGTCAATAAGAAGGTGAGAGGAATATTTTTTTATGACGAAGTTTCAATGATTAGACCTGAGATAGTAAGGTATAAGGAAAGGATTGCTAAGAGATTCATGAGGCCTAAAGGGAAGGATGTGCTGTTGCTGATCCCGATGCCCCAAGATAAGCCCTTCAATAGATCAGAGATCTTTAAAATTGTGAGTAGAAGAATCGGCAAGAGGGAAGATGTTCACATATGTTTTTATGGGGATCCCTTTGGGGTTGTGCCAGCAGAACTGTCAGAGACCTTCCCATTATCCCAGTTTGAGAGTGCAATGGGCTTGGGGAGGGCTTGGAAAAAGGACGCAATGGCTTTTATAGCTTCTAAAGGGTATAGAGAGGTCATTATCCTGGGTGGGAAGTTGAAGGGCGCAAGGACAATACATTCCATAGAAGAGTTTAGAACGGGTGCTTAATTATGAGGGTCGTTATTGATCCACACGTACATACAAATAGTTCTCCAGACAGTTCGATAACGCCAAATCAGTTGTTGGGAGGTTTGCTTGCGGCGGGGATAAATGCCATAGCAATCACAGACCATGATACAATGGAGGGCTACAGTCGGATAAAGCACAACAGCGCCTTTAAGGAGTTTTTGATAATACCAGGAATTGAGGTGACCACTGAGGCAGGAGACATAATTGTATTGGGACTAGAAGATCCTCCACTATTCCGCGACCCCATTATGTTGATAGAGAGTGCTCATAGGGCGGGAGGAGTGGTGCTGGCACCCCATCCTTTTGACAGCTTTCGGAGATCTGTTGGAAGTCTCTGCAATAAATTAGGTGTAGATCTCGTGGAGGTCTTCAATGGAAGGTGCAGCATAGAGGCAAACAGAGAGGCAAAAGATTTCGTCAATGCCCTGGGCTTGCCCGCGGCAGGCGGTAGCGATGCACATGAAAAAGGAGAGATAGGTAGTGTTGTTAACATATTGGACTGTGAAAAGAGTATAGAGGGTGCTT